>NZ_SMKU01000768.1 GCF_004349215.1 Actinomadura rubrisoli
GGAGGGTGAGGATGCCGCTGGTGCCGGTGCCCCAGGCGGCGCTGGTGGTGGTGAGGGAGTTGGCGGGGTATTCGGGCTGGTCGGGGGTGCCGCCGCAGCGGGTGGTCATGAGGGTGAGGACGTGGTGAGCGTGCTGGAGGTGGGTGGAGTCGCCGGTGGCGGCGGCCAGGTCGATGAGTAGTTCGCCGATGCCGGCCATACCGCAGCACTGGGTGACGATGTTCATGCGGGGGGCGGTGTGCAGGCAGGCGGTGGCGGCGCGGCGGGCCAGGTGCAGATCGGTGGCGTCGCCCAGGGCGGTGGCGGCGTGCAGCAGGGCGGTGCCGATTCCGGCCAGGCCCTGGCACCAGGAAGCGCTCATCGGGCGTGCGGCGGGCCGCAGGGCGGCGTCGCAGAGCTCGGGCAGGCGTGCACGCAGCACGACGAGGTGCTCGTTGATCGTCTCCAGGACGCCCGGGTCGCCGGTGGCGGCGTGGTGGGCGAGCAGGAAGGAGGTGATGCCGGCGCGGCCATGGGCGTAGCCGAGGCCGATGACGATGGCCGCGGGCGGGGTCGCGGTCTCGGCGACCGCGAGCCGGTGGTCGGCGGCGGCCAGGCGGCGGGCGCATTCGGCGGCGACGTCGGTGTGGTTGTCGTCGCCGGTCAGGGCGGCGAGGGCGAGGTGGCCGGCGCCGATGCCCGCCAGTCCGGTGGCGTAGTCGCCCTCGTGGATTTCGGCGAGGGGGGC
>NZ_SMKU01000769.1 GCF_004349215.1 Actinomadura rubrisoli
CGGTTGGGTGATGGGTGTCCTTGTGGGGACGTTTGTGGGCGGCGGGGGCCGGGCCGTCGGCCAGGGCGCCGCCGTCGGCGTTCATCAGCAGTGGAACGACCCCCAGCAGCGGAGCCGCCGTCAGCAGGACGAGTCCCCTCGTGCCGACGCGCTCTCTCGCCTTCCGGAACAATGTGGCCCCCTGACCTGCGGATTTTTCCTTGACGAGGTCTGTTGTAGCGAGTGGGAGGCCATTGCGCTAGCGCTACGTCGGCGTGTCGTCACTGATAGTGATGTGCGTGAATGCCATGCGAACAAAAGGGCACAGGCTGTTGAATCGGACGTGACCTGATCTCCGAGCATGGAGTTGAGATGGCTCTCTTCGGCGTCGATTACGCGTGGGGACGCCCGGGCGTGGCCGCGCTGAAGCGCGCCGGGGTGAAGTTCGTGTGCCGTTATCTTTCGCATGACACCACCGGGAAGAACCTGACCCGCGCGGAGGCGGACGAGCTGTCCGGTGCGGGCCTGTGGCTGGTGGTCGTGTGGGAGTCGGCCGCGTCGCGGGCGCTGGCGGGGCGGGACGCCGGGGAGGCGGACGCGAAGGACGCCGCCGGCCAGGCGGCCTCGCTCGGCATGCCGGACGGGCGGCCGATCTACTTCGCGGTCGACTTCGACGCGACCGAGGAGCAGCAGGGGGCCATCAACGCCTACCTGGACGGCGCCGCGTCCGTCATCGGGCGGGAG
>NZ_SMKU01000770.1 GCF_004349215.1 Actinomadura rubrisoli
CCCCTCCCGCATCGCGGCGCGCAACTGCCCCACGATCTGGGCGTTCATCGGCCCGCCCGCCTCGCGATCGACGACAAGGGGCAGATCGATCGACAAAGTGGTCTCCCGCTCTCGGCACGAAGTGGCCCTACCGGCCATGCCACTCGCCTTCTAGCGTAGGCGCACATGACCGCACTCTCAGCAACACCCCGCACCCGGCTCGGCCGCGTGCCCGAACGAGCCGCCGCCGACCGCTCCGCCCTCCACACGATCCTCGACGACGGCATGATCTGCCACCTCGGCCTCATCGTGGACGGCACGCCCCGCGTCCTGCCCACCGGCTACGGCCGCGTGGACGACACCCTCTACATCCACGGCTCCACCGGCGCGAGCAGCCTCAGGTCCGGCCCGTCCCAGGAGATCTGCGTCACCGTCACCCACCTGGACGGCATCGTCCTCGCCCGCTCCCTCTTCCACCACTCGGTCAACTACCGCTGCGCCGTGATCTACGGCACGCCCCGCCCCGTCACCGACCCCGCCGAGCGGCTCACCGGCCTCCGCGCGATCACCGAACGGCTCGCCCCCGGCCAGTGGGACACCGCCCGGCAGCCCAACCGCAAGGAGCTGGCCGCCACCACGGTCCTCGCCCTCCCCCTGGACGAGGCGTCCGTCAAGATCCGGCAGGGCCCGCCCGCCGACGACGAGGAGGACTACGCCCTCGACGTCTGGGCCGGCGTCCTCCCC
>NZ_SMKU01000771.1 GCF_004349215.1 Actinomadura rubrisoli
CCGCCCCCGGCGGGCATCCGCGCAGAGCCGCACGGGACGCGCCGGCCCCTCTTCGAGGCACCCCCTCCGCCAGGCGACCCTCAAACGACCATCATCGACCACGCCCCGCCCACCAGCGCCGTCCCAGGCGGCGCGGTCCTGGGCGCGGCACCGGACGGGACGGGCTCGGACGGCGTGGGAGAGAGCGCCGCCGTTTCGCAGCCGACAACGGGCGCGACCCGTCCCGCCGCGCCCGAGCCCGCGCCCCCGTCCCCCGGCCCGAAGCGGCACCGCACCCTGCTCATCGCCGCGGTGGCGGTGTGCGCGGTGATCGGCACGGGCCTCGGCTACTTGACGCAGCGGCCGTCCGGGACGGGCCAGGCGCCGTCCTCGCAGGGACGCACGTCCGCGCCCCCGCCCTACCACACCTACTACCTGCCGGTGACCGCGATCAGCCCGCGGCCGGGCACCGTCCGGCTCGCGTTCTCCGACGCGTCCACCCAGCCAGGCTTCCGGCTCTACCTGGTCTTCCGCGACCGCGAGCAGGTCGCCCAGCTCCCCGCGGGCCGGCAGCCCGCCTACACCGCCAGGGGAGTGGACCCGTTGACCCGGCACTGCTGGCGGGTCGCCGCGGTGCTCGAAACCGACAGGCCGCCGACCCAGGCCCAGGCCGGGCCCGCATGCGCCGCCGCCAATGGAAGGGCCCCGGAGGACCCATGACGCAGAGCCCCGTGCAC
>NZ_SMKU01000772.1 GCF_004349215.1 Actinomadura rubrisoli
GGTCCTCGTCTCGGTGGAGGGGGTGTACAAGCACTTCCCGATCCGGCGGGGGATCGTGTTCAAGCGGGAGGTCGGCCGCGTCCACGCGGTGGACGGCGTGGACCTGCGGGTGCGGCGCGGGGAGACGCTCGGGATCGTGGGGGAGTCGGGGTGCGGGAAGTCCACGCTCGCCCGCTGCGTCACGGGCCTGCACCCGGTGACGCGGGGCCGGATCGTGTTCGAGGGCACCGACATCACGCGGCTGACCAGGCCGGGGCTGAAGGCGTTCCGCCGCGACGTCCAGATGATCTTCCAGGATCCGTACGGGTCGCTGAACCCGCGGCGCCGGGTCGGCTCGATCATCGGCGACCCGTTCGCCGTCCACGGCGTCGCCGGCGGCGCGGAGCGCAGGCGGCGCGTCCAGGAGCTGATGGAGCTGGTCGGGCTGAACCCCGAGCACTACAACCGGTTCCCGGCCGAGTTCTCCGGCGGGCAGCGCCAGCGCATCGGGGTGGCGCGGGCGCTGGCGCTGCGGCCGAAGCTGATCGTGTGCGACGAGCCGGTGTCGGCGCTGGACGTCTCGATCCAGGCGCAGGTGATCAACCTGCTCAAGGACCTCCAGGACGAGCTGGGCCTGACGTATGTGTTCATCGCCCACGACCTGTCGGTGGTGCGGTACGTCAGCGACCGGGTCGCGGTGATGTACCTGGGGAG
>NZ_SMKU01000077.1 GCF_004349215.1 Actinomadura rubrisoli
GGCGGGGAACAGTTCGTCTTGTGGGATTCCGTGCACGGCGGCGTAGGCGGGGGCCCAGTCGGTGGGGAACACGTGCCCCTTTTCGTGCCGGGTGACCTGCTTGGCCAGGCTCTTGACCTTGTCGCTGGGGTGGCTGGTGATGCCGATCGCTTCGCGCAGCCGTCGGGCGGTCTCGAAGGGTCCCCAGCCGCGTGCTTCGCGCGCGGCCTGAAGGTGGACGGCCCACGCGGGGCGCTGCTGGACGGTCATGACGCCTGACACCCTTCACCGCTGGGACGGGAACACGGGGATGTCCCCTGGCCTGAGGCCATTGTGAGCGTTCCGTAACGCACCGTGCAGGGTTTTCACTCAATGGTGCGGGGGCCACGCACCAGCCACCGTTCCCGTGTGGTCCAAAGATCTTTCTCAGCGCGTGGTCCCGTCCCAAAGACAAGCCCGTCCGAACACAAGGCGGCCCCGGAATCGCGGTGTTAGAGCACCGGCCGGGGCCTTGGCCGGAAGGTAGTCCGACCCGTCATGAATGGTACGACCCAGACAGACCCGCTTGCGTCGCTTGGCGCGCATCTGGGGGCTCGCGGCCTCAAGGTCGAGCTGACCGCCCAAGGCTTGAAGGTCACGAACAAGGCTGTGCCGGGCTGTTGTGACCATGTACCGCACCCGTCCGTCATGATCACCTGCCGGAGGCGGCTCGACGATGGCGCCCGGATGTGGTTCGTCACCTCCTGGGGTGAGCCGATCGCGGAGGCCGGCAAGATCACCGACGCCGCTGTCGCCGTCTGCCACCTGCTCAAGTCGCCCGCGACAGCCGGGGACCAGCGGTGACGGCGATGGCGCCGTGGACGGCGGCCGAACTCCAACCCGATCGTGTGATCGCCGAGCTGGGGCGCCGGTTCCCCGGGACGTGCGCCTGGTGGGGGGAGTACACCGGCGCCTGGT
Organism: Actinomadura rubrisoli; assembly: GCF_004349215.1. Lineage (GTDB taxonomy): Bacteria > Actinomycetota > Actinomycetes > Streptosporangiales > Streptosporangiaceae > Spirillospora > Spirillospora rubrisoli. The sequence continues at coordinate 937 of NZ_SMKU01000077.1, forward strand.
GGGCCATCTCCCGCGACGGCACGGGCCGTCACCGCCTGATCGAGGCAGACGACCCGGCCGAACTGGGACGCCGCCTGGAAGCACTGGGCGCTCGCCACCGGCCGGCCCTTGCACGTCCAGTCACCCAGACCGGCACGGCCCGGCGGTTGCGGCAGCCGCCCCCGGCACCCCGCCGGGCCGTGCCCTTCCCCGCCGCGCCGGGATGGGCCGAGCCAGCCCCTCGGCGCGGCTGGCTACGGCGGTTGTTCCGCCGATAGAGCCGGGACGGCGCGGCCGAGCACCGACCGCTGCGTCGGCCGCGCCGTCCCCTCCACCCTCACGACCCCGCATCACCCCAGCGCGGGGGCCAGGGCCGCTACCTGGTCAATCGCATCCATCGGCGGGGCATCCCCGTCCAGCGAGCAGCACTCGCCGTCCTTGCCGTTCTGGTCTCGGGCGGACATCCGGACATGGGCGATCCGTGCGGGGCAGGGCACCGCGTGCACCTCGGATATCGGGCTGGCGGACGTTAGGCGCTTTGGTCCTTCTTACGCGTCCGGGGTGGTGACGATGTCGTCGCCGAAGGCGGCGGCGAGGGCCTTCGCTATCAGGTCGGGCAGTTCGGTGCGTCCGTCGTCCTCGGCCCAGCGCACCAAGGCCGTGTGCAGGGCGGCCAGGCAGGCACTGGCCGCCACCTGGATGTGGAACGCCGTGTCGGGATCGGTGGAACCGTCGCCGAGGGCGTCGACGATCGCCTGTTGAAGGGCGTAGTGGTTATCCAGGTGCTTCGCCCGCAAGGCCGGCGTCGAGATCATGAGCCGGAGGCGCGCCAGCAGGAACCGCTCGTCCGCCGTGAGGTCGTCTCCGCGGCCGCCGGTCAACGTCGCGGCCGAGTCGACGAGCGCTCTGCCGATGCGGCGGACCAAGGGCTGCGCGGCAGAGGACGCGGCGATCCGCTCGGCGACGAGTTGGCCGTGCTGGTCGAAGAGCACGAGGTCTTCCTTCGTCGGGAAGTGCCTGTACAGGGTCATGGGCGACACGCCCGCGGCTTCGGCGACGTCGGTCATGGTCGTGGCGTCGTATCCGCGCTCGGTGAACAGCCGGACGGCGTGCGCCTGAATCCTGCGCTGCGTCTCGGCCCGCCGTTGCGCTCGCAACGTTGTGTGCTGATCGGGCATGTGATAGACACTACCGCATTGGTAGTTACTACCAGATTGATAGCAACTAACAGACTGGGGTGGTCGACATGAGCGATCTGACCGGCAGGACGGCTCTCGTGACCGGGGCGTCGCGCGGCATCGGGCAGGCGATAGCGGTCCGGCTGGCAGCGAAGGGGGCAGTGGTCATCGTGCATTTCGGCACGGACGAGGACGGCGCGGCGGCGACGGTCGGGGAGATCGAACGCGCCGGCGGGGACCGCGCTCGCCGTCAGGGCGGAGCTGGGCGTGGACGACGATGTCGAGGCGCTCTTCGCGGGAGTCGAGGCGGGCCTGGAGGGGCGTCAGCTGGACATCCTCGTCAACAACGCGGCCGCAGCGCCCGCCGGTCCGCTCGGAGCCACGACACGGAAGCAGTTCGACCACCTCTTCGCGGTGAACGTGCGGGCGCCGTACTTCATCGTCCAGCGAGCGCTGTCACTGCTCCGCGACGGTGGCCGCATCGTCACGATCTCGTCCGTGGCGACCCGGATGGCCAACCCCACCCAGACGTCCTTCGCCATGACGAAGGGCGCGGTCGAGACGATGAGCATGACCTTGGCCAACGAGCTCGGAGCCCGAGGGATCACGGTGAACGCGGTCGCGCCCGGCGCCACTCGGACGGCGACCAACGGATCGTTCTTCGAGGCGCCCGGCCTGGCCGAACTCATCGCGGGCACAACGGCGCTCGATCGCCTGGGCGGACCCGACGACGTCGCCGACGTGGTCGCGTTCCTCGCCTCCGACGCCGCGCGCTGGATCACCGGTCAGGTCATCGACGCGAGTGGGGGCCTGTTCCTCGGACCGCGCGCCTGATCGCCGGCTGTCGGCGATGGCGGGGATGGTGTGACTATGCCGGTTCACGCCGGGTGAGCACCAGGGGGCCGTCCTCGGTGATGGCCACCGTGTGCTCGGAGTGGGCCGTGCGCGAGCCGTCGGCCGACCGGATCGTCCAGCCGTCGTCGTCGTAGACGATCCGGTCGGTCGTACGGGCGAACCAGGGTTCGAGCGCGAGGGTGAGGCCCGGGCGGAGCGTGAGGCCGCGCCCCGCCCGGCCCTTGTTCGACACGTGGGGCTCCTCGTGCATGGTGCGGCCGAGGCCGTGGCCACCGAATTCGTCATTGACCGGATAGCCGTGGCCGCGGGCCACCGCCCAGATCGCCGCGGAGATGTCGCCCAGGCGGTTGCCCGGACGCGCCGCCTCGATCGCCGCCTCCAGCGCTTCCTCGGTGGCGCGGATGATCCGCAGGTCCTCCTCGGCGGCCGTCCCGACGACGACCGTGCGCGCCGAGTCGGCCACCCAGCCGTCGATGCCGACGGCGAGGTCCGCGCTGAGGACGTCCCCGTCGCGCAGCGTGTAGTCGTGGGGCAGGCCGTGCAGGACGGCGTCGTTGACCGACAGGCAGATGACGTTGCGGAACGGGCCCCTGCCGAAGGACGGCGCGTAGTCCCAGTAGCACGACTCCGCGCCGCGCCGTTTGATCATGCCGCGAGCGTGGTGTTCCAGGTCCAGGAGGTTGACGCCCACCGCGGCGAGCCGGCCGACCTCGGAGAGCACCTCGGCGACGAAACGCCCGGCCACGTGCATGCGCTGGATCTCCGCGGGCGTCTTCAGTTCGATCACGAGTACCTCACGTACGTAGGGGTGCCGGTATTTCTATACCGATGACTCTAGCCCTTGACGGTATAGAAATACCAACCCTACGCTGGGGGCATGGTCCGCCACCCGCTCACGCCCGAACAGATCGAAGCCGGCAGGCGCCTCGGCGCCCTGCTGCGCCGCGCGCGGGCAGGACGCGACCCCGCGGAGGTCGCGCACGCGGCCGGCATCTCGCCGGAGACCCTGCGCAAGATCGAGACAGGCCGCCTGCCCTCCCCCGGGTTCGGCACGATCGTCTGCCTCGCCGAGGTGCTCGACGTGCCGATGCAGGAGCTTGCGGCCATCTGGCGCGGCGGCGACCTACCGCTGGAAGCCGCCTCGTAGCCGCTGATGGTCAGGGGCAGTACCTCCATGTGAAGAGGGAGCTCGCGCTGCCGTGGGTGGAGCCCATCGACACGAAGCTCATCTTGTCGTCGTCGGAGCTTCCCGCATCCAGCCGCAGCTCGGTGTTGATGTTGAGGTCGCGGTCATCACCGCAGGGCTTCCAGGTCATTCTCCGAGGGCTGACCCTGTCAAAGAAAATCCATTCGTTGAGGTACTGACCCTTGAGCACGCCGCCGATCGGCTCGTTCTGCGGGCCTCCCAGGAAGTAGATGTCCGTCCACTCCACGGCGGACGCCCCCGACTCCAGCCCGGCGAAGCCCTGGTGGTCTACGCCGGAGACGGAGTAGGTCCAGCGGTCCGGGGCGTTGACCCGCACAGTCATATGGCAGTTCTTCCGGGAGGCCGCCGGCGGCGCATTGCCGCTGGCGTAGACGAGGAAGTCGCTGTAGGAGACAGTGAAGGAGGTCTTGTCGTTGGAGATCGCCACCGACGACGTCCCGGCCGGGCAGCCGGAGCCGTCGACGCTGACCACGTCGACGCTGACATTGTCCGGCGGGACGGGGGCTGCGGCCGAGGGGAGGGCCGTCAGGACGGGGACGCAGAGGGCGCCCGCCAGCACGATCGCCGTTCTTTTGACATTTATCATAGATAGGTCTTCCACCTGGATCGGGGACCTCGCAGCCGGTAATCATTTGTGACGCTATTCCCAACTCGGGAAGTGGGTCAACTTCGTCTTTTTCGATTCACTTTCTGGCTTAACTTTTTCAACAACTGCGTGACCTTGTATTGGTACGGTCCCGCCGGCCCCGACCACAGGATCGGGGTTATGCCCAGAGGTCTACTGCGACCTTGATGTCTTCTGGGTGTTTGTGCAGGCCGTCGGTGAAGGCGTCCATCGGGACGCGTCTGGTGATCAGGCGGTCCAGCCAGTCGGGGTCTGCCTTGGCCAGGGCGTCGGCCGCCTGCTCGAAGTTGCGGCGTGCGGCGTTGACCGAGCCGAAGACGACGGTGTTCTCCAGCACCAGTTCTTTGTTGATCTCGTCGGCGCCGACCGGGGTCTTGCCCTTTCCGGAGGAGATGCCGGTGAGGCAGATCACCGCGTTCGGTGCGACCAGCTCGGTCAGCTGGAAGAGCAGCGGGCCGTGGCCGGTGCACTCGATCACCACGTCGGGCACCGTCCCGATGTCGCCCACGTCCCCGACGTGGAACGTGGCGCCGAGATCGGTGACGAGCGCGCGCTTGGCCGCGCTGTCCTTGATGTCGGCGACGTGGACCTCCAGCCCGCGCTGGACGGCCAGGAGCGCGGCGAACAGTCCGATCGGGCCGGCGCCGGTCACCAGCGCGACCTCGGGACGCCACGAGGAGCGGGTGAAGAAGCGGTCGGTCTGCTCCCACGCCTTGGCGATCACGGTGGCGGGCTCCAGGAGGACGCCGTGGTCGCCGAGGGCGGGATCCAGCTTGACCGTGTACTTCGCCTCCGAGACCCAGCGCTGCGCGCCGAACCCGTCCCGCTCCTTGATGCCGCGTTCGGTGTACTTGCCGTTGCGGCAGAAGTCCGCTTCGTCGTGCGCGCACGGGACGCACGGGACGGGGTCGGGCCGCCGCACGATGCCGACGACCAGGTCGTTCTCGGCGAATCCGCTGTCGGGGGGAGCCGCCAGGACCCTGCCGAGCGACTCGTGCCCGATCACAAGGCGTTCGCGGCCCGACGGCGGCCAGCCGTAGCCGTCCCCTTCGACGATGTCGTTGTCCGTGCCGCAGATCCCCAGCAGCCGTCCCTCCACCAGCAGGTCGCCGGGACCCGGGACGGGATCGGGCATGTCCTCGACCCGGACCTGGTCGGGATGGCCGGGAACCACGGTGAGCGCCTTCATCTCGGCCGTCTCCTCGTCAGTCGGTCGGTGGTTGCGTCCTGTTCGGCGCGCATGGCCGCGCTAGCCCGTTCCGTCCGGGGTCGACGCCGGGCGTCCGAACCGCGACTGGAGGTCGGCGTCCACTCCCCTGGCGTCGCGGCCCTTCGTCTCGGGGACGTAGCGGGCCACGAACAGCAGGCCGGCGAACGAGATCGCGGCGAAGACCCAGAAGGTCTCGCCCTCGCCGATGAGGCCCGCGATCGGGAGGAAGACCAGGCTGACAACGAAGTTCGACGCCCAGTTCACCGCCGTGGACGCGCTCGACCCTGCCGCGTGGGCGCGGGGCGGGAAGACCTCGCCGATGAGCGTCCAGAACACCGGCCCCAGTCCGACCGCGTATCCGGCGATGTAGAGCACCATGAACACCAGCGACAGGCCGGACGTCCAGCCCGCGACGAACGACAGCCCCAGCACCGCCATCGTGACCGCCATCGCCGCGAGCGAGAACAGCAGCAGCGGACGGCGGCCGACGCGGTCGATGACCCGGATCGCGATGATGGTCATCACCAGGTTGATAACGCCGATGGCGATGGCGTAGAAGATCGAGTTGGACGCGCTGAGCCCGGTCCTCTCGATGATCGTCGGGGCGTAGTAGATGATCGTGTTGATGCCGCCGAACTGCTGGATGGCCGCCAGCGCCAAGCCGACGACCAGCGCGGGTCGGACATTGGCGGCGAGCAGGCTCCGCCAGCCCTCCCCCGAGTCCGGCGTCCCGCGGCTCTTGTACCGCTCGATCAGCCGGTCGGCGGTCGCCCCGTTGGTGACCGAGGCGATCAGCCGGCGCGCCTCGCCGTCCCGGCCGCGCGTGAGCAGCCAGGCGGCCGACTCCGGCAGCACCCACAGTGCCGCCACGACGATCACCAGTGCGGGCGCCGCGCCGAACCCGATCATCGCCCGCCAGTTCCCGGCGCCCGAGAACGCGAGGTTGACCAGGTAGGCGGCCAGGATGCCGATCGTGATCATCAGCTGGTTGAGGGTCAGGGTGCGGCCCCGGACCTCCTTCGGCGAGATCTCCGAGAGGTAGATCGGCACCGTCGCCGACGACGCCCCGACCGCCAGGCCCAGGACGAGCCGGGCCAGCAGCAGCGCCACGTAGCCGTTGGACAGGACGGCGATCAACGTCCCGATCAGGAAGACGGCGCCCTCCAGGCCGAGGATCTTCCGGCGCCCGATCCGGTCGGCGATGCGTCCCGCGCCCATCGCGCCCACCATCGCGCCGAGGACGAGCACGCTCACCAGGCTCGACTGCTCGAACGAGTTCAGCCCGAAGTCGGTCCTGATGAACAGCAGTGCCCCGGAGATCACACCGGTGTCGAACCCGAACAGGAACCCGCCGACGGCGATCAGAACCGCCCAGAGCCAGATCTTCCGCAGCCCGTCCGGCGGCACCTCGGACAGCGGCCCCTCAGCGGCGCGCGAGGAGACGATTCCCTGCACGATCACGCCCCCGGCCCGTCCGCGCCCGGACTGGCCGCGCCCGATCCACCCGCGTCCGGCCCGGCGCACGTCTCCGCTGCGATCGCCGCCATCCCCGTTTCCTCCCCCGACCTCGGAACACGACATGACCGGCGCTTCTCGCCCCAGAACCGCCCTTACCCTGCGCAATTGCAGTTACACGCCATGTCATCGGCGGCCGGTTGGGCGCGCACGGGCCGAACGGCCAAGGGGATGCGGCGGCCCCGGCGGTGTAGCGTCCCTGCGGCTCACTCCTGGCGGCCGGTGCCGACTTCGGCGTCGGGTTCGGGAGCGGAGTCGGGTTCGGGGGCTGAGTCCGGGTCCGGGGCGGCGAGGATGGCGGGAAGGTCCTCGGCCCGGCGCAGGGACGAGCTCATCACTCCCCGGCGCAGCGTGCGGGCCGCCGGGCTGTCGTCGGGGGCGACGAGGTACAGGGTTCCGCGGGCGGCGCGGACGGCGAAGCGGGCCTTGGCCAGCAGGTTCACCCCGTCGGAGTCGATGGAGGACACCTCCGTCAGGTCCAGCACCAGGTGCAGGGGCCGCGCGTTCAGCACCACCGTGGTCAAGATCTTCGCCTCGGCGGTAACCACGGTGCCCGACACCAGGTGCCCTGCCATCCGCAGGACGACGCACGCTCCCTGCTGGGCCGACCGCATCGTCAGCCCCGGCCGGTCCCGCTTCGGTTGCTTCCGGGCCCCTCTGGACGGTCCGCCGCTCGATGGCAGGTCCGATCCGGCCATGGACTGCGGGGTAGGCGGCTGCGCGAGCACGGGGGACACCTTCCTTCGGTCGAGGCGGCGACGCGCCGAGGGTACACGCAAAAGATTACCTGAAATATTATTCGCCAAATATGCGTCGTATGATAGCCCCATGACGAAGATCTCGTCCGGGACGCCCGAGCCGGGTGCGCACCGGCCGGGACCGGCAGGTCAGCGAGGTGAGCGGATGACGGCCCCGAACGAGCGCAACCACAAGGCATGGACGTTCCTGACCAACCACGCCCGTGTGCTGATCTGCATCGCGCGGGCCCCCACCATCCGGGTCCGCGACGTCGCCCAGGAGATCGGGATCACCGAGCGCTCCGCCCAGCTGATCATCACCGACCTGGAAGAGGCCGGCTATCTCACCCGCAGCCGCGTCGGACGCCGCAACACCTACACCGTCATCGCCGACCGCCCCTTTCGTCATCCCGCCGAAGGCGACCACGACGTCCAAGACCTGGTCGCCCTGTTCACCAAGGACAGGGCCGGCGCTTACTGACGACGTCGGGGCCCACGGCGGCGCTCCCTAAACTCGGGACCATGCTCAGACTCGGATTCCCTGTCATCGGTGTGACCGACCTTCCGCGCGCCGTGGCCTTCTGGACGTCCGCGCTGGATCTGGTGGCCACATCGGAGTGGGAGAGCCCGGCCTGGAGAACGCTTGACCACGCGGACGGCTCGGGACGGGCGCTGGCCCTGATGCGCAGCGAGTCCCCCGTCCAGGCGCACCCCCGCATCCATCTCGACCTGCTGGTGGACACCACGGCCGAGCAGGAGGCCGAGGTCGAGCGCCTCATCGGCCTCGGAGCGAGCAAGGTCGACTGGGACCTGTATCCGCCGAACGCGGACTTCGTCGTCCTCGCCGACCCGGACGGCAACGCCTTCTGCGTCGTGGACCTGAGCCGGGCCCCGTCCGGCTCGGCATAGTGCCCGCGGCCTTTTGGACGTTCAGGGCAGGTGGGGGTGGGGCGTGTCGGGGACGCTCCGGTCGTCGCAGATCGTGAGCAGGAGGGCGGCGCGTTCCGGGCCGAGCGAGCGGACCTTGTGCGGGGTCGTGGCCTTGAAGTAGACGGAGTCGCCCGGTTCCAGCACGACGGAGCGGGACGGGAAGAAGAGTTCGGCGCGTCCATGGTGGACGAACAGGAACTCCTCGCCGGGATGGTCGCGGAAGGGCACGGGGCCCGCGTCGTGGGGCGGGTAGAGCATGAACGGCGTCATCTGCTTGGTGCTGGCCTGGAGGGCGATGCCCTCGTAGCGCGAGCCGGCCTCGTCCTCGGGCGTGAGCCACTGCCGTTCGGCGGCCCGGGTCACGGTGACGTCGGCGAGCTGCTCGGCGTCGGCGAACAGGCTGTCGAGGGAGATGCCGAGGGCCCGGGCGAGCGCGGCGCTGACGGCGATGGAGGGCGTGCTCTGCCCGCGCTCGACCTTGGACAGGTAGCTCTTGGTCACGCCCGCGCGCTCCGCGAGGGTCTCCAGTGTCATCAGCCGCTCCTTGCGCAGCTGCCGGACCCGATTGAACACGGTGACTTCCTTCCAAGCCGCTCCGCGGGCCGGTGAGGACCCGGCGGGAGTCCAAGTATGGCCGCCGGCGGCCGCGCTCAAGGCCACCGCCATCTCGGACCTTGTTCGATGAAACATGGTGTCATATAGTGGCCAATGTTTCCCGGTGAGGCCATCACAAGGCGGCGCCGGCTGGGCCTGCCGGACGCGCCGGCACCCGGAACGGGAGCGAACATGACCTCGACACTGCACGACTCGAAGGACGAGATCGTCGGCCGCGCCGAGCGGCAGATGCGCGACCACTTCGGCGACTCAGCGCTGAGCACCCGGCAGAAGCTGGCACTGACCTGCCGCATCCTGTTCGACGGCGGCCACGACTCCGGGCTCGCCGGCCAGATCACCGCGCGCGGCAAGGAGCCGGGGACCTACTACACCCAGCGGCTCGGCCTCGGGTTCGACGAGATCACCGAGGAGAACCTGCTGCTCGTGGACGAGGACCTGAACGTCCTCGAAGGGGACGGCATGCCCAACCCCGCCAACCGGTTCCACTCCTGGATCTACCGCGCGCGCGAGGACGTCAACTGCATCATCCACACGCACTCGCTGCACACGGCGGCCCTCGCCATGCTGGAGGTCCCGCTGGTGGTCTCCCAGATGGACACCACGCCCCTCTACGACGACTGCGCCTTCCTGAAGGACTGGCCGGGCGTGCCCGTGGGCAACGAGGAGGGCGAGATCATCTCCGCGGCCCTGGGCGACAAGCGGGCCATCCTGCTCGCCCACCACGGCCAGCTCGTGACCGGCGCCACCGTCGAGGAGGCGTGCAACCTGGCGATCCTCATCGAACGGGCCGCGCAGCTCCAGCTGCTCGCCATGGCGGCGGGGACCGTCCGGCCGCTACCGCCCGAGCTGGCCCGCGAGGCCCACGACTGGACGTCCACGGAACGGCGCAACCAGGCCAACTTCGCCTACCGTGCGCGCCGGGCCCTGCGCGCCCACCCCGACTGCGTGGCCGAAGGGACGACCATCTGATGCCGGTCCCACCGCTGGCGGGGATCATCGCCTACCCCGTCACGCCCATCGTGCCCGGTACCGGCGAGCTGGACCTGGACAGGCTGCGACGGCTGACCGGCGAGCTGGTGGAGGCGGGCAGCCACGCCGTCGCCCCGCTGGGCAGCACGGGCGAGAGCGCCTACCTGCGGGACGACGAGTGGGACGCCGTCTGCGAGACGACCCTGGACGCCGTCGCGGGACGCGTCCCGACCGTGGTCGGCGTCTCGCACTGGAGCACCGAGACCACCGTCCGGCGCGCCCGCCTGGCCGAACGCCACGGCGCCACCGCGATCATGGTGCTGGCCCAGAAGTACTGGACGCTGACCGAGGACGAGCTCGAACGCCACTTCGCGACCGTCGCGGGCGCGACCGGCCTGCCGATGATGCTCTACAACAACCCGGGGACCAGCGGCGTCGACCTGGTGCCGGAGACCGTCGCCGCCCTCGCCCGGAAGATCCCCAACATCACCATGGTGAAGGAGAGCTCGGGCGACGTCGCGCGTTTCCGCGCCATCCCGGAGCTGTCCGATGGGGCGCTGGCGGTCTACAACGGGAGCAATCCGGTCGTGCTGGAGGCGTTCCGGTCCGGCGCGGCGGGCTGGTGCACCGCGGCGCCCTGCCTGGTGCCGCGCTGGTGCCTGGAGCTGCACGCCGCCGCGCTCGACGGGAGGACGGAACGGGCCGACGCGCTGTTGGAGGTCCTGCTGCCGTTCCTGAGGTTCATCGTCGGCCAGGGGCTGCCGCGGGCGATCAAGACGGGGCTGGAGATCCAGGGCCGCGAGGCCGGCCCGCCGCGGCCGCCCCTGCTGCCGCTCCCGGGCACGGACGCCGAACGGCTCCGCGAACTGCTCGAACGACTCGACGACCATCCCCTGCTGGAGAGCACGGGCGCGGGCACGGGCACGGGCACGGGCACGGGCGCGGGCACGGGCACGGGCGCGGGCACGGGCACGGGCGCGGGCACGGAAGGCGCCGCGGTCTGAGGCCGTCCGCTGACAGCCGGCGTCCACCTCCCCGCGGTGGACGCCGGTGCCACCCGCGAGGTCCCGTCCGCCATGCTGGTACCTACTCGGACGAGGCCAGGAGGAGGCGCATGGACGAGGAACCGACCAATCGTCCCAAGGACGAACCGCCGGGGACGGAGTTCCCGAGCGCGGAAACACTTGAGGACCTGGTGCGCAACATCGCCCGGGTCCGGGAGCGGATCGCCGCCGCGGCGCTGCGGGCGGGCCGGGAGGCGGACGACATCCGGCTGCTCCCCGTGAGCAAGACCGTGCCGGAGGACCGGCTGCGCCTGGCCGTCCAGGCGGGATGCCACCTCCTGGGCGAGAACAAGGTGCAGGAGGCCCACCGGAAGTCGGAGAACCTCGCCGACCTGGACGTCGCATGGTCGGTCATCGGGCACCTCCAGACGAACAAGGCGAAGCTCGTCGCGGGCTTCGCCTCCGAGTTCCAGGCCCTCGACAGCCTCCGCGTGGCCGAGGCCCTGGACCGCAGGCTCCAGGCGGCGGGCCGGAGCCTCGACGTCTTCGTCCAGGTCAACACCTCCGCCGAGGACAGCAAGTACGGCCTGCCGCCGGGCGAGGTCCCCGCGTTCCTGGCGCGCCTCCCCCGCTACGGCGCGCTGAAGGTCAAGGGCCTGATGACGCTGGCGCTGTTCACCAGCGACACCGAGCGCGTCCGGGAGTGCTTCGTCCTGCTGCGGACGATCCGGGACCGGGCCCGCCAGGACGTCCCGGACGGGATCGGGCTGGAGGAGCTGTCGATGGGCATGTCGGGCGACTACGAGATCGCCATCGAGGAGGGAGCCACCGTCGTCCGCGTCGGCCAGGCCATCTTCGGCCGCCGTCCCACCTCCGACAGCCGCTACTGGCCAAGCACGCCCTGACCCCGGAGTGGACCGGCTCGAACGCGGCCGCGACCCGCCATGCTGGCCCGTGGGACGCATCCGCCTACTGCGCAAGGAGCTTCACCCGAATGCCCATCAGCATGGAGAAGGTCCAGTCCACCGCGCCCGGCCTGATCGACCTCTACAAGGCCGCCAAGGTCAGCCTCGACAAACGCGGGCTCAGCGGCGAGAGCGCCGCCGTCTACCTGGTGCTCGACCGGTCCGGTTCGATGCGCCGCTTCTATAAGGACGGCACCGTCCAGCACCTGGCCGAACAAGCCCTTGCGTTGTCCGCGCATTTGGACGATGACGGGGTGGTGCCCGTGGTGTTCTTCGACAAGGGCGCGTATCCGCCGGTGGAGGTCGGCCTCGACCGCTATCAGGGCCGGATCAACGAGGAGCACGAGCGCCTCGGGCATATGGGGACCACCAACTACGCGGCGGCCATGCAGGCGGTCATCGACCATTATCAGGCCGCCGCACCGGCCGCCCCCGCGTTCGTCCTCTTCCAAACGGACGGATCACCGAACTCGCGGACCGCCGCGGAGAAAGTCCTGTGCGACGCCTCGACGCTTCCCATCTTCTGGCAGTTCATCGGCTTCGGTGACGACGAGTTCAAGTTCCTGCGCAAACTCGACGACCTTCCCGTCCCACGCAAACGCGCGATCGACAACGCCGCGTTCTTCCCGGCCGGTCCTGACCCGCGTGCCATCGCCGACAACGACCTCTACCGCTCTCTGATGGACGAATTCCCCGACTGGCTCAACGCCGCCCGCGCCGCCGGCATCCTCACCTGAGGGGTAGGCGCCTTGGCGGCGAGCGTAGGGTCGGGACGTGGTGCGCGAGCATGAGGTGTGGGCCGTCGGCGACGCGTACGAGGCGTATGTCGGACGGTGGAGTCGCCGCGTCGCGGAGGCGTTCCTGTCCTGGCTCGGCGTGCCGGGTGGCCTGCGTTGGCTGGACGTGGGCTGTGGCACCGGGGCATTGTCGGCGGCCGTTCTGGCCGTGGCGGATCCCGTCCAGATCGTGGGCGTGGACACGTCCGAGGGATTTCTGGCCGCCGCCCGCGCTCGGGTCGGTGACGCGCGCTCGACGTTCCGCATCGGCGACGCCGGGGCGCTGCCGCTGCCCGATCGCCGTTTCGACGCCGTGGTCAGCGGGCTGGCGCTCAACTTCGTCGACGATCCGCGCCGCGCGGCGGCCGAGTTCGCCCGGGTCGCGGCATTGGACGGCGTGGCGGCCGCCTACGTCTGGGACTATGCCGAGGGCATGGCCATGATGCGGCATTTCTGGGACGCCGCCGTCGCCCTCGATCCGGCCGCGTCCGAACTGGACGAGGGCCGTCGTTTTCCGCTGTGCCGGCCGGAGCCCCTCCAAGCCCTGTGGACGGACGCCGGCCTGGACGGCGTGAGCGTCAAGGCGATCGACGTACCGGCCGTGTTCGCCGATTTCGACGACTACTGGAAGCCGTTCCTGGGCGGCCAGGGCCCGGCCCCTGGATATGTCATGTCCCTGACTCCGGAAAGGCGTCGCGCCCTCCGCGAGCTTTTGCGCGACCGCCTGCCCCACGCGCCGGACGGGTCCATTCCGCTCACCGTCAGGGCGTGGGCCGTACGCGGCACGCTCAAGGACGAGCCGCCCATATCCGAGTGATCCGCCGCTACCCGATCTCCTCGGCGGCGTCTCCCGGAGGGTTCAGGTCGGTGAGGTCCACGTGCTCGGCGACCTCCTCGATGTCACGGCAGTACGCGACGAGCCGTCCGCGACGGGTCACCAGGAACCAGGACTGGCCCGCGCGCGCGTCACGGTGCCGGATCCGGGCGTAGGCCAGGTCGGCGTCGTCCAGTTCGACCACTTCGACCCGCAGCCCGTCCGGCCCCGTCAGATACCTCGCGTCGGCCATGAACGGAGTGTGCACCAGGCTTCACCTCCGTTCCACCCATCCATCTACGGGTTTTTGAACGAAAAGACGGCTGAGAGCGCCTCCGGGTCGTATCCGTCGGGGTGGAACCACGCTTCGGCGATCCTCGCGTCCGCGATGCGGAAGACGGCCAGCTCGTTCCCCTCGACGCGGACGCCGCCGCGGGAGGCGGTCCAGCGGGCGTTGGTGGCCGTGTGCTCGCTCGTGGTGATGAAGTCGGTCGGCTCCAGGCTGAACGTGCCCTCCGTCACCTCGACCAGCCGTTTCAGCAGCCGCAGCACCGCGTCGAGGCCGTGGTGGCTGCCCGAGTAGTCCTCGGCGCCGGGCTCGTGCCAGGCGATGTCGCCGACGAGGAGCGCGGCCACCGCGTCCCAGTCCCGGCGGGCGCGGGCGGCGTAGAAGTCGCGGACCAGATCCTGATGGCTCATGAAAATGATCATAAGTCGGACGCGCGGGGAATCGATCTTCACCGACGCGCCGGGCGGGGTTCGGGTACCGTCGCGTTTCTCAGGTCTTCCTCACCGGCGGCGACGTCGTCGAGGTGACGATCGGCGGCATCGGCATGCTGCACCACCGTCCGCGCCGAAGCCTGACTCTCGGAGGAGAACCGCCCGTGGGCACCGTTCAGGAACGCTTCGAGACCTTCCCGTTCGATTCCGAGCCGCGGCTGTTCGAGCGGCAGGAGGAGCAGTTGCTCGCCGAGCCCAGGGAGGGGCCGGGCGGTGTCAGGCCCTGGCGCGACCACGCGCCGATCGAGGTCGTCCATTTCGGCCCCGAGTACGTGGCGCGGGACTGCTCGGCCCCGCGCGGGGTCTACAAGAGCGACTTCATGCGGCTGGAATGGCAGTCGATGAACGGACGGCAGCCGTTCTACCACCGCAACTGCGACGTGGACGAGATGTCGTACCAGGTGACGGGCCTGCGGACGCTGATGACCGACCTCGGCAGCGTCGACCTCGTGCCGGGCGACTTCTCGCGTCTGCCGGTCGGCGTGGCCCACGACAACTACGGGCGCGAGGACATCCACATCCTGTTCTACGTCCCGGCGCCGGTCGTCGAGACGCTGCCCCCGCAGCGGACGTCGCAGGTGGTGATCCCGCCGTTCGAGGGCTGGGAGCCCGCCATCGTCAACGAGATGATCACCGAGTGCCTCGCCGGCCCGGACGACGACGTCGTCATGGCGCCCGCGGACGAGCTGACGCTGCTGGAGCACGCCAAGGACGAGACCGAGCGGATCCGGGTCCTGCGTCCCGCCGACGTCCCGGGGACGACCTGGCTGTACAAGTCGTCCCACGTCCTCGTGGGCCGGACGCGCGCCGACGCGTCGGACGGCCGCGTCTACCGGCGGATCCGCAACGCCGAGGAGATCCAGTACCAGCTCGGCGGTCACCGGACGCTGGTCACCCAGCGCGGGACGATCGAGCTGGAGCCCGGCGACTTCGTCCGGATCCCGGTGGGCATCGCGTTCACCAGCATCCACCACGAGCCGAGCACGTACCTGACGGTGGCGTCCGCGCGCGAACTCCCGCAGGTGGAGCCGGCCACCAGGACGGCCGGACGGCTGACCGTGGACGAGGTCGAGCGCCTGCGGTGACGCCGCGCGGCGGGGCGGCCGCTCAGCCGATGATCCCGCCGAAGCCCCTGCCGGCCAGGACGACGCCGATCACCAGCAGCAGCATGAAGACGACGATGGCGTGGTTCTGCTCCAGCCAGGTCCGCAGGCCCTCCAGCGGGGCCCGCACGCGCTCGGCGTCGACGACGTACGCCAGCACCGGGACGGCCACGCCGCAGGCGGCGATCAACGTGAACACGGCGACGGCCACGACCTGCCCGCCGACGCTCAGCGCGCCCCGTCCGACGACGATCCCGGCGGCGACGTACATCAGCAGGTTCTGGGGGTTCGCGGCCGACAGCGTCAGCCCCAGCGACGCCGCCCTGGCCGGGGTGAGGGTCTCGACGGCCCTCGTCCAGCCCGGCAGCTCCGCCGCGGCGCCCGCCCCGGGACGCGCCGTCCACTGCCTGACCGCCAGCGTCAGCATGAGGACGCCCAGCAGCAGTTGGATCCAGGAGACCGACGTCTTCGGCTCGCCGGTCTCGGACGACATCCCGATGGCGCCGGCGATCAGGACCAGCACGGTCGTCGCGGCCGCGATCCCGAGCACCCATCCGCCGAGGAAGGCCAGGCCGGCGTCCCGCACCCGCGGGGTCAGCAGCATGAGGATCACTGCGATGACCGGGAGGGGACTGATCACCACCCCCAGCGCGAGCGGCAGCAGCTCCCCGATGACCACGCCCATGTCGCCCCCCGATCAGCCTCGCCCGGGTCGGCCATACCCGGCTCCACCAGGGCTGATGCCTGGAACGGCGGGTGCGGTGGCGGACCGTCGACCAGGTCCTACATTTCGCTAAAGCCGCCATCAAATGGAAGTCGAGCCCGGTTTACGGGCCGCACCCCGATGGGACGTCTCGGCTGATGAGCCCTGCGGCCCTCCGGGCCGCCCTCTGGCACCACCGGCACCTGAGGGGGCGGGCGCGCCGCGGGGACTTGACAGACGCTCGGCAACTTATCTATAAATCTGTTCGTAGGTTTCCTCTGGTTCAGAGAACAGGTATCCCGGCACCCAGCCCGGGTGCCGGGGGATCTTCGGAGGTGATGGATTCATGTTGCTGACGTCGATCGATCCGTTCGTGCAGGAGTTCGAGCGCCAGTTCGACCGGCTGGCCCGGCAGGCCACGGCCCAGGGCTCCGGGGCGGGGATGCCGATGGACGGCGTCCGCCGCGCCGACGACGTCGTCCTGCGCTTCGATCTGCCCGGTATCGACCCCGGTTCCATCGAGGTCACCGTCGACCGCGGCGTGCTGTCGGTGACGGCACGGCGCGAGGAGGAGTACGGCGAGGACGAGCGGGTCTTCGTCCGCGAACGGGTGATGGGGGCCTTCACCCGCCGGGTCTACCTGTCGGAGCACCTCGACGCCGGGGCGATCGAGGCCGCCTACGACAACGGCGTCCTGGCCGTCCGGATCCCGGTGCTGGAGAAGGCGAAGCCGCGCAAGGTCGCCGTCCAGAGCTCCGGCGGCACCCAGAAGGCGATCAAGAGCTGAGCGCATGGGACTGCCCGCCGACGACGAGCACGCGGCCCTGTTCACCGTGGGGCAGGTCGCGCAGATGCTGGAGGTCCGGCAGGCGTTCCTGCGCCGGATCGACGACCAGCGGGTCGTGTCGCCCGAGCGCTCCGCCGGCGGGCAGCGCCGCTACAGCCGCCACGAGATCGGCCGCATCCAGCAGGTCGTGACGATGATGGGCGAGGGGATGACCCTGCCCGCCATCCGCCGCATCTTCGAGCTCCAGCACGAGCTCGCCGAGATCACCCGTGAACGGGACGAGCTGGCCCGCCGCCTGGCCACCTCCCGCGACGAACGCCCATCGCGGGAGCCCGGCCGCGGCTAGGGGTTCAGCGGGCTGGTGTCGAGGCCGCTCAGGAGATCGCGGACGCTGTCGTAGACGGCGGCGGCGCCTGCCTGCCGCAGTTCGGCGCGCGACCAGCCGCCGGTGAGCACGCAGACGCACGGGAGGCCCGCGCGGGCGGCGGCCTCCACGTCCCAGCCGATGTCGCCGACGAACACCGCCCGGTCCGCGGGAACGCCGGCGCGGTCGAGCGCGAGCCGGACGATGTCGGGGGCGGGCTTGCTCTGCCCGACCTCCGAGGCCGAGGTCGCCGCCATGATGGCGTCCTCGGCGTCCAGCGCGGCGCGCAGCGCCCGCATCTCGGGCTCGGCGGCGGAACTGGCCAGGACGACCCGGCTCCCCCTGGCGGCGCAGGCGCGCAGCAGGTCGGCGGCGCCGTCGAACGGGGCGAGCCGCGTCCAGTACTGGGCGTAGAGCACCGCGTGGGCCGTGCGGATCGCGTCGTCGCCGGACCGGTCGCGGTCCGGCGGCAGGATCGCGTCGAGCAGCTTGTCCGAGCCCATCCCGATCGCCCGGTGCGCCTCGGCCGTCACCACCGTCAGGCCGTGCTGCCGCGCCGCCTCCCACCACGTGACGGCGTGCAGGTAGGTGGTGTCGACCAGCGTGCCGTCGACATCGAACAACACCGCATCGATCATCTCGATGGCCTACCCGCCGGGACGGGACGGAATCGGCGTGTCAGCGGCGGTAGATCGTGATGGAGTGGCCGACCTCGTCGATCGGGTCGCTGCCGCGGATCAGCGTCAGCAGCGGCCCGCTCGCCTTGGCGATCCAGCTGTCGGACACCACCAGGAGCCCGCGGACCTGGTCCGGGGGCACCGCGAGCGGGTCGGCCGCGTGGATGCCGTAGTAGGACAGGACGCCGCTGCCCTTGTAGACGAGCCAGATCCGCTCGTCCGGATACCGCCGCCGGAGGTGGTCGGCGAGCCGCTCCAGGTCCTGGCCCCAGTCGACATTGGAGTCGTGCAGGCGCAGGTGGGTCTTGGACGGCCCGCCGAACGCCTCGTTGGAGTACGGCAGGTAGTAGGGGTGCGTCCGGAGGACGCTGACCGCGACGAACAGCAGCAGCGCGGCCGTCGCGGCAGGCGCCCGGCGCCATCGGAAGGCGGTCGCCCCGGCCGCCGCGACGGCCAGGAACATCGGCACGAAGATGACGTACCGGACGCCGAGATCGCGGGAGCCCGACATGGCGGCGGCCAGCAGCGCGGCTACGGGGACGAGCACGTACGGCGCCGCGGGCCGCAGCCGGGGCACCGTCACCATGGCGGCGATACCGGCCGCCCACAGCACGAGCGCGCCGAGCGGCGTCTTCACCAGCAGCGCGGACGGCAGGTAGTACCACCGCGAGCCGCGATACAGCCGGCCGAACAGGAAGCCGCTCCAGGTCGAGTCCTCGAAGCCGAACTGGACGCGCATGCCG
The DNA here is from genome assembly GCF_004349215.1 of Actinomadura rubrisoli. Classification (GTDB taxonomy): domain Bacteria; phylum Actinomycetota; class Actinomycetes; order Streptosporangiales; family Streptosporangiaceae; genus Spirillospora; species Spirillospora rubrisoli. Next base: position 19,473 of record NZ_SMKU01000077.1, read on the forward strand.
TCCCGGTAGGGCGACGGGAACGGGAGCCAATCGGCGAGGAGCCCGCGCATGCCTCCGATGTCCGGCACGGTCGCGGGCGTCGTCCAGCGCAGTCGCGGGTCGACGGCGAGGTAGCAGGCCCAGACCACCGCGATGGCGATCAGGGCCGTCCCGCCCGCCGCCGCGACGGGCCGCGCGATGCTCCGCCGGTCGCCTGTCCGGCGGACGGACAGGATCGCCAGCGCCAGCAGCACCGGGACCGCCGGTAGCGTGCTCATCTTGGTGGCCAGTGCCGCGCCGAGCGCCACCCCGGCCAGCGGAAGGTAGAGCACCGGCCGGTGCCGCGCCCGCCACAGCAGCCACACGGCCGTCAGCAGGAAGCCCGCGGCGGGGACGTCGAGCGTGGCCAGCGATCCGTGCGCGATGACGTCGGGCGAGAACGCATACAGGGCGAGCGCCATCAGCCCGCCCACCGGACCGGCCAGGTCACGGGCGAACGCGAAGACCACCAGGCCGAACAGCAGCGTCAGGACGATCATCGGCAGCCGCGCCGCCAGCAGCAGCCGTTGCGCGTCGTTGCCGGACTCGTACAGCAGGTGCCGTCCCACCGCCTCCTGGGGGCCGGTGAAGTCAGGGTCGAGACGCGGGCGGGCGAACGCCGTCCCGGCCCCGATGAGCAGCTTGCCCAGCGGCGGATGCTCGGGGTTGTACCGCAGGTCGTGCTGCCGCAGGTAGACCACCGCCGTGCCCACGTACACCGGCTCGTCGATGGTCGGCGACTGCGCCCGGGCCGTGGCGGCCATCGCGGCCGCCATCTCGGCGAGCAGCGCGACCACGATCAGGGGCTGCACCCACCGCCGATGCCGCCGCAGCGCCCGGAGCCGCGCGTCGGCGCCCGCGCTCGCGGACCGGACGGTCCCCGCGAGCTGCGACATCATCGGCCCATCGTCCCACCCGGGGCGGCGGCCCTCAGGGTTATGCGCAGGCCGTCACTTGCAGTCGCCCGGGCAGCGGCCGCGGAAGCCGCCGTACTCCTGGATGACCCTGATCAGCATGCGGCGGACGACGGCGCTCTCGGGGCTGGTGTTGTCGGCGAGGGGGGCGAGCCGCGCCTCTCCGATCGCCTCGGCGTGCTCCATCACCAGGGCGCCGTCGTCGGTGCGCTCGACCAGGATCCGGCGGCGGTCGGCGGTGTCGCGGCGCCGGGCGACGAGGCCGTCGCGCTCCAGCCCGTCGAGGGTGCGGCTCATGGTCTGGTCCTGGACGCCGCAGCGGACCGCGAGCTCCCGCTGGGGGAGCGGCCCGTGGGCGAGCTCGTACAGGACGGTGACACCGGCGTGCGTCACCCCCAGATCGGCGACTCCGGCGTCGAAGGCGTGCTCGACCAGGCGCGCGGCGGCCGTGAGCAGGCGACCGGTGTGCCAGCTCGCCAGGTCGTCGTCAACGACGGCAGGGAGCCGGACGGGGCGGTCAGACATCGTTCACCCGGAAATTACGTCGCCAGTGTCAGTGGGGCTCACTAGCCTACTTACACTGATTGGTCAGCATGCTGAACACTCGCTTACGGAGGAAACCCCCCGATGATACGAAGAGTGATGGCGTGGCCCAGCGGGAGGTGGGCCAAGTGGGGTGTCGTCGTGTTCTGGCTCGTCGCCGTCGCCGCGCTTGCGCCGCTGGGCGGGAAGCTCACCGACGTGCAGAAGAACGACATGTCGGCGTGGCTCCCCGCGAACGCCGAGTCCACCAAGGCCCTGGCCCTCCAGGAGGACTTCCGCGCCAAGGACACCATGCCCGCGCTGGTCATCTATGACCGGCCGTCAGGGGTGACGCCGGCCGACCTCGACAAGGCGAAGGCCGACGCGAAGGCGTTCCTGGGCGTGCCCGACGTCCAGCAGGAGAACGTCCAGCCGGTCCGGTCGAAGGACGGCAAGGCCATCCAGACGGTCGTCACGATCAAGCTCGGCGACGAGGGCTGGGGCGGCATCACCAAGACCGTCGACAAGATGGTCGACATCGCCGATACCGGCGGTGGTCTCGGGGTGCACGTCACCGGGCCCGGCGGTTACGCCGCCGACTCCGGCAAGATCTTCAGCGGCGGCGACAACACGCTGATGTTCGCCACCGTCGGCGTGGTCGTGCTGATCCTGCTCATCACCTATCGAAGCCCGCTGCTGTGGCTGCTGCCCATCATCACCGCGGGCCTGGCGCTGGGTTCCTCGCAGGGGCTGATCTACCTGCTGGCGAAGAACGCCGGCCTCACCGTCAACGCGCAGAGCTCGTTCATCTTGACCGTGCTCGTCTTCGGCGCCGCGACGGACTACGCCCTGCTGCTCATCGCCCGCTACCGGGAGGAGCTGCGGCGCCACGAGGACCGGCACGAGGCGATGGCCGAGGCGCTGCACCGCTCCGGCCCGGCGATCATCGCCAGCGCCGCGACGGTGGCGGCGAGCCTGCTCGTGCTGGTGCTCGCCGAGCTCCAGTCCACCAAGGGCCTCGGCCCGGTCTGCGCGGTCGGCGTCGCGGTCGGCCTGCTGGCCATGATGACGCTTCTGCCGGCGTTGCTGGTCATCTTCGGCCGCTGGATGTTCTGGCCGGTCCGGCCCTCCTTCGGCTCCGCCGAGCCCACCGAGGGCGGCATCTGGGCCCGCATGGGCAAGCGCATCAGCGTCCGTCCCCGCATCGTGTGGATCGGCACCGCCCTGGTGCTCGGCGTGCTGGCCATCGGCATGGTCGACCTGAAGGCCGACGGCCTCGCGCAGAAGGACGGCTTCACCAAGACCACCCAGGCGGTCACCGGTGAGGAGATCCAGGCCGCGCACTTCCCGGCCGGATCCGGCCAACCGGTCGTGGTGATCGCGAAGGCCGCCGCGGCCGGGGAGGTCAAGACGAAGCTGGCCGGCATCCGCGGCATCAACTCGGTCGGCGAGCCCACCGTCAAGAACGGGCGCGCCTACATCGAGGGCACGCTCAGCGACGGCGCCGACAGCAAGGCCGCCGAGGACACGGTCGGCCGGGCCCGCACGGAGCTGCACAAGCTGGACGGAGCGTCCGCCTTGGTCGGCGGAGGCACCGCGCTCAAGGTCGACATGGACGACGCGTCGGCGCACGACGTGAAGCTGATCATCCCGGTCGTGCTGATCGTGGTGTTCGGCATCCTCGCGCTGCTGCTGCGGGCGCTGGTCGCGCCGCTGCTGCTGATCGGCACGGTGGTGCTGTCGTTCGCGGCCACGCTGGGGGTCAGCGCGGTCGTGTTCGAGCACGTCTTCGGCTTCGCCGGGGCCGATACCTCGTTCCCGCTGTGGGCGTTCGTCTTCCTCGTCGCCCTCGGCATCGACTACAACATCTTCCTGGTCACCCGGATCCGGGAGGAGGCCGCGACGAGCGGCACCCGGCGCGGCGCGCTGACGGGGCTGGCGGCGACGGGCGGGGTCATCACCTCGGCGGGCCTGGTCCTGGCGGGCACCTTCGCGGCGCTGGGCTCGATGCCGATGGTGTTCACCGCCGAGATCGGTTTCGCGGTGGCGTTCGGCGTGCTGCTCGACACCATCATCGTCCGCTCCGTGCTCGTCACGGCGCTCACGCTGGACGTGGGCCGGTGGATGTGGTGGCCGAGCAGGCTCGGCAAGCGCGGGGACGGCACTCCCCCGGCGGGCGAGGAGGACCTCCGCCCCGCCATGGCCGGTAAGTAGGGCCGGCAAGGAGCGCGACCGGGGCGCCTCTCCCCGCACGGCGAGAGGCGCCCCGCACCGCACGGATCGCGATCATACGGTCACTTATAGTGATCGCATGGACGATCCACAGGCGGAACGGCTGATCGAGACGGCGACCCGGATCTTCGCCGAACTGGGGTTCGACGGCACGTCGACGCAGTTGATCGCCGACTCCGCCGGCGTCGGCATGGACGTCCTCCGCGAGTCCGCGGGGACGAAGGCCGACCTGTACCGGGCCGTGATGCGGCGGGCCGACGCCGCCGAACAGGAGGCCATGCGCGCCGCGATGGACGGGTTCACGCCGAGCCGTCAGGGCGTGGTGGCCCTGGCCGACGCCTACCTGGACTTCCAGATCGCCCGTCCGGACGTCATGGCCCTGTGGCTGCACCGGTGGATGGGGGACGCCGCCGACGTGCCCGGCCTGGAGGACCTCTACACCAGGCCGCTGTCGATCCTGGTCGCCGGCGCGATACGCGACCTGGTCCCCGGCGACGTCGACCCCGACCACCTGGTGTGGACCGTCGTCTGGTGCGTCTACGGCTTTCTCAGCGGCGGCATCGTCTACTCGGGCCCCGGCGAGCCGTGGGCCTTCCGTCCGATCCGCGGGCAGACCCCCGAGGGGCAGGAGCGCGCCTCCGTCGAGCGCTTCCGAGCCCACCTGCACACCCTGCTCGACCACCTGCTGACCCCGCTGGACGACCGGCGCGGCTGAGGCCTGCCATGAAATGCGCCCTACTCCCATTCCCAGCGGATGCCGTGGTAGCCGGCCGCCATGCCGAACTCGATGAGGTGGACGCTGTGGTAGCTGGACATGTGCAGGTCGGAGGTGTCCTTCAGGGCGGTGTGCCCGTCCGGGCGCCAGGTGCGGTAGAGGCGGGCGGGCAGCGTCGACGGATGGAACCGTACCTCGATCAGGTACTCGTGCTGGGGCGTGCGGAAACCGCGTCCCTCCTCGGTGATCGGCGGGCCCGTCTCGTCGAACCCGAACCCGTACTCCAGCAGGTACGTCTCGCCGCGCCGCAGCGGGCGGTCGAACAGCAGTTCGGCGGCGATCAGGCCGCTGGCCTCGTCCATCCGGACGCGTCCGAACCGGCAGCCGCGCGTGGTGCGGGACGTCGGCAGGACGCCGTGCGGGTGGTGGTAGACGGCGATCCACCGGTCCACGCCGCGCTGCTGGGCCTGGAAGACCGTGCGGGTGTGCACCTCCAGCAGCTCCCGGCGGGCGCCGATCAGGTACCGGTCGTGCAGGCTGAGGCCGGTGAGCAGCCTCTCGCCGTGGTCGCCGATCTCGTCCAGCAGGTCCTTCACGCCGGGCTCGGGGCACAGCTCCTCGACCGGCAGCCAGGGGGCCGCGGAGCGCTCGGTGGTCGGCTTGAGCAGCGCCAGCAGCGAGTGGCGCGGCAGCTCCAGGATCGTCTCCAGGCCGCGGACGGCCCGCAGCGAGTCGATGCGCTCGGGCCTGGTGCGGCCGCGCTGCCAGTAGCTCAGCGTGGACAGGCTGATGGCGATGCCCTGCTCGGCGAGACGCCGCCGCAGGAATTCGAGACTGACGCCCCTCGCCTGGATTGCGGCGTGCAGGGCGACGTTGAAGGGACCGTATTGCAGGAGCTGGACGAGTTCGTCCTCGGTCACGTTCGGCACGGCTCAACCTCCGGATGCGCCTGCCGCGGCCCACGTCGCTCGGCGCGGTGAGAGCCTGCGGGGCCGCGACTCAACTGTCGGGAGCTTAGGTCTGGTCGGCTGCCGAATCAGGCGTCCGGCCGAACAAGTTTTGATACGAACGTGCGCCGCCGATCGGTTCATCCGGAACGCGCGCGGTCAGGAGGACCGGGCGAGAGTCCTGAGGCGTGCGGGGTTGACGATCACCGCGTGGATGATGGGCGCGAAGGTCATCGCCATCAGGTAGAGGCCGCCGGTCAACGAGTTCTCAGGCAGGACGATGAGGAGGGTGAGCAGCACGGCCGTCAGGACGGCGTAGACGGCCGCCGTGACGATCCACCACCGGTGCCGGTGCCGGAGGCCGATGTAGAGGAACGCGGCCCACGGCGTGAAGCCGAAGGAGAGCGTCGGCAGGATCCACAGGCTGTGCCTCAGCTTCCAGCCCGCGCCGTGGGACGGGACGGGCGCCGAGGCGTGCGGCCAGGACGGCCCGGACGGCCCAGCGGCGACCGACGGCGCCGAAACCGGCTGCATCGGGTGGGCGGCGGCGTGCCCCCCGGAGGCCGAAGGCGCCGGTTGGGTGCCGGGGTCCTGGGCCACGTCCGCCGACACGGGAAAGGCAACGCGCTGCTGCGCAAATGACGCGGGCGTCGGCAAGGCGGCGAAGTGCTGCGCCGACGCCGCAGCGGCAGGCGGGGGCGAATCCGCCGGGGCGGGGAAGGCGGCGGCGTGCGAAAGGTCCGGCCTGGCGGACGGGTGGCCCGCCGGGTGGCCCGGCGGGGGTGCCGTCAGCCGTACCAGGGCCCGCGCGTACAGGTGGATCCCGCCGGACGCGACGCCCGCGGGGACGATCCCGGCGAGCGGTCCGGCGCCGGCGGTGAACGGGAGCAGGCCGTCGAAGACCTCGCGGGCGCCGGACGGGCGCTGGAGCGGCTCCTTGCCCAGCAGCCGGCGGACGAGCCACTCCAGCTGCGGCGGCATATCGGCGCGGCCGAGCGGGGCCGGCGGCTGCTCCAGGTGCAGGTAGTTGAGAGTGTGCGGGGACGCGGCCTCGAAGACGGGCCGTCCCGCGAGCATCTCGTAGAGGACGCAGCCGAGGGCGTACAGGTCGCTGTGCGGGATCGCGCGCTCACCGCGCAACTGCTCGGGCGCCATGTACGCGGGGGTGCCGACGGTCTCGCCGGTCCTGGTGATGCGCGGGACGCCCGCCGCGTCCAGCACGGTGGCGACGCCGAAATCCAGGACCTTGGCCATGCCGTCCCTGGTCAGCATCAGGTTCTGCGGCTTGAGGTCGCGGTGCACCAGCCCGCGGTCGTGCGCGACGGCGAGGACCGCGCACACCTGGGCGCCGATCGCCGCCGCCCAGGGGACCGGCAGCGCGCCCTCCTCGGCGATCAGGTCGCCGAGCGTGTACCCCTCGATCAGCTCCATCACGAGGTAGAGGCCGCCGTCGTAGGAGCCCGCGTCGTGCACGGCGGGGACGCCGGGATGCTGGAGCCCGGCGGTGATCGACGCCTCCCGGGCGAAGCGCCGGACCAGCTCACCGGGGTCGGCGCGGCCCGCGAGGTGCTCGTCGGTGAGCAGCTTGATCGCGACCCGGCGGCCGAGCTGGCGGTCCGCGCCCTCCCAGACCTGCCCCATGCCCCCGCGGCCGAGGGGCGCGGTGAGCTCGTAGCGGCCGGCGAGCACCCCAGGTGCCATCGTGCCCCCCTCCGGGGAGCCCCCACGCGCGGCCCCCAAGAGCAGACATTCTGGCGTATACGAACGATCATCAGGAAGCGGACGGCGATCTTCAGGAAGCGGGCGGGCGAAGACGGCCCTGGACGACCCCGTCCGCGAGCAGCCGCGCCATCTCGCCGCCGAGGGCCGCGCCGTCGCGCAGGGCGTGTTCGAGCTCCTGCGCCCGGCGGAAGATCGCGCCGAGGCGGCGCTGCTCGTCCAGCGGCGGGCGGGGGACGCGGGCGCGCCGGGGATCGGTCCGCCCGCCGGTGGTGGCGCCGGCCGCGGAGCGGGTGTTGGCGGTGCTGCGCAGGATCCCCGCGAGGTAGTGCGGGTCGAGCGCCGCCGGGTCCGCGCGGAGCAGCCACAGGTGGTGGCCGAGGAGCGCGCCGCCCTCGTCCACCACGCGGGCGGCGAAGCGGCGGGCGGCGGCGGTCACGACGACGTCCCCGGTGCGGAGGGTGATCCAGGGCTCGCCGGGGAGCACCCGTCCGGACGGGGCGCGTCCTTCGGCGACGTCGTCGGCGGTCAGGAGCGGCCGGCCTGCGGGGTCCGGATCCGGGTCCCGTCCGGACGGCCCTTGCAGGACGGTCAGCACGCCGATGCGGACGAGCTCTGAGACGGAGGTGTCCGGCACGTCGCGGGGCGCGGCGGGTTCGGCGTCGGGCACGAGGGAGTCGAGGCGCCGGACGAGCGCGGCCATGCGGTCCCGGGTCCGCACGTACTCCTGGGTGGTGCGGGCGGACCCGGAGGCCGCGACGTGCCGTCCGGGCGCGAGGTCGACCTCGTCGTCGAGCAGGTCGATGAGGGGTACGGCGCGGGCGATGCCCGGCTCGTCCACGTCGGGCGCGTGCTGGAAGGCGCGCCACAGCCGGACCACCGCGTCCGGTTCGGCGCCCTCCACCATCAGCACGCCGGGCGGGGCGGCGCCGGACGGGCGCCGCAGCAGCCAGAGGTGGTGGGAGTCGGAGAGCGCGGCGACGGCCCGCAGCGCGCCGCGCCGCAGCAGCTCGGCGCGAATCCGGCGGCCCGACCGGCGCCCGGCGGCGGCGGGCGGCATGAGGACGGCGGCGAGCCCGCCGGGCACCAGGTGGGCGAGGGCGTGCTGGACCCAGGCCAGCTCCGGCTCCATCCGCGGTGGCAGCCCGTACTCCCAGCGCGGGTCGGCGGTGAGGTCCTCGTATCCCCAGTGCCGGTCGTGGAAGGGCGGGTCGCACAGGACGGCGTCGACGGTCGTCCCGGCGAACGCGTCCTGCCGCAGCGCGTCACCGGCCCGCACGTCCACGCCGGACGCACCCGACGCACCCGACGCACCCGACGTGCGGAACGCCAGCCGGGTGCGCGCGATCTGGGCCAGGCCCGCGTCGCGCTCCTGCCCGAACAGGGGCCGTTGGGAGCCGCGCACGGCGTCCAGGAGGAGGGTGCCGGGCCCGCAGGCGGGGTCGAGGACGGGTCCGGCCCCCGGGTCGAGCAGGTCCGCCATCAGCGCGGCGACCTGCGGCGGGGTGATGTCGGAGCGGCGGGAGTGCGTCTCGATGTGGCGTCCGGCGAGGAACTCCAGCGCCTCCCGGGCGCCCCACGCCTCCGCGAGCTGCTGGACGGAGCGCAGCACGGCGTCCCACGCGGTGCCGGACGAAGCGGGCGGGACGGCGGTGCCCGCGGCCAAGTGCAGCAGGAACACACCGACCTCGCCGATCACGGCGGCGGGCGAGGTGTCGCCGGCGGCGGCGCGGACCCGCTGCCAGACCTCCTCCTCGATCGGCACCTCGCGCAGCTTGCCCTGCCCCCGCAGCCAGGCCGTGACCTGGCCGAGCGAGAAGACGGGGCTGGCGGACGTGCCGCCGACCGGTCGCGGGAAGTCGGGGTGGCGGCGCCGCCAGTTGCTCACCGCGGCCCGGCCCACTCCGGCCAGCCGGGCGATGTCGGCCGCGGTCACCGTGCCGTCGTCGGGCGCCTCCGGCAGCCTGCCGGGTGCCTCCGGCACTCCGTCGGGCGCCTCTGGCGCTCTGTCGATGGGCGCCTCCGGCGCTCTGTCCATGGGCGCCTCCGGCACCGGTCTGCCCTCCTGTCGTCGGGGTCACGGACGCTACCCCGCGCAGCGACGCGTGTCGACACAGCCACGCAGGTCGTGTATCTGAATCACATTAGTTGTGAACTTGATTCACTCATGCTCTAATGGGCGCCGCCACCGAACCACCGCCGTACCGCCCCGACGCCTTCGGATCGACGGTCCCGCATGGGTCCGAACAGGTCGCGGGTCAGCAGGAAGGGCCACCCATGCGACATTTCGACCACATCCCCGGTGAGGACCGCCGGCGCCTGTTCCACCGGCAGCCCGCCTCCTTCCACCGGGACGACCCCGTCGAGGTCATCGCCATGGCGCTGGGCGCGACGCTGTACTCCCCGGCGACGCGTCCCGCGCTGGCCGCCGACATCACCGGCGGCGCCCGCTACGGGGTGGCGAGCATGGTGGTCTGCCTGGAGGACGCGATCTCCGACTCGGACGTGCCCGCCGCCGAGGCCAACCTGGTGACGCAGCTGCGCAAACTCCACGAGGAGGACCCGGACGGGGTGCCGCTGCTGTTCGTCCGGGTGCGGACGCCGGAGCAGATCCAGGACCTCGCGGACCGGCTGGGCCCGGCGCTCGGCTTGGTCACCGGGTTCGTCCTGCCGAAGTTCACCGTCGCCCACGGCGGGGCCTTCCTGGACGAGGTGGCGCGCGCCGAGGAGCGGACGGGGCACCGACTGCTGGCGATGCCCGTCATCGAGAGCCGCGACGCCGTCCACCACGAGACGCGCATTGACACGCTGCTGGACATCGCGCGCCTGCTGGCCAAGCACCGCGAGCGCGTGCCCGCCGTGCGGCTGGGCGCCACGGACATGTGCGGGGTGTTCGGGCTGCGCCGCCCGCCGGACGTGACCGTCTACGACCTCCATCCCGTGGCCGGCGTGATCGCCGACGTGGTGAACGTGCTGGGCCGCGCCGATGGGACGGGGTTCGCGGTGACCGGGCCCGTGTGGGAGTACTTCTCGTCCGGCGAGCGCATGTTCAAGCCGCAGCTGCGGCAGGCGCCGTTCGAACGGGCGCACGCCGTCCCGCTGCGCAGGCGCATCATCACCGCCGAGCTGGACGGGCTGATCCGCGAGGTCTACCTCGACAAGGCCAACGGGCTGACCGGCAAGACGGTGATCCATCCGAGCCACGTGGCAGCCGTGCACGCGATGTCAGTGGTCACTCACGAGGAGTACTGCGACGCGGCCGACGTGCTCGGCGTCGCGGACGGCGGCGCCATGGCCAGCAGCTACGCCAATAAGATGAACGAGGCCGGCCCGCACCGGGCCTGGGCGGAGCGGCTGATGCTGCGCGCCCGGCTGTTCGGCGTCGCCGCCCCCGACATCGCCTTCGCCGAGCTGCTGGAGGCCGCGGGCGCCCGCGCCACGACCGCCACCGCCTGACAGGAGAGAACCGATGGAGCAGACCTTGCAGCTCGCCAAGGGCGGGAACGCGGCGCTGAGCGGCCCGTCCGCCGTCGTCACGATCACGGCGGCCGCGCCCGTCGACGTCTCCGCCCTCCTGCTCGGCGCGGACCGCAAGGTCCGCGGCGACCACGACCTGGTGTTCTTCAACCATCCGGCGCAGGACGGCGTGTCCGTGGACGGGCCCGCCGTCACCGCCGACCTCGGGCGGGTGCCGGCCGAGGTGACCACCATCGCCATCGTGGCCAGCGTCGACGCCGACCGCCCCGGCGCGCGGTTCGACGCGTCCACCACCCCGCGGGCCGCGGTGGCCTCCGGCGCGGACGCGATCGAGTTCGTCCCGCCCCCGCTCGTGGACGGCGAGACGGTCGCGGTGCTGCTGGAGCTGTACCGGCGCGGCGACGGCTGGAAGGCGCGGGCGGTCGGCCAAGGATGGGCGAGCGGCCTCGCCGGTCTCGCCGCCGACTTCGGGGTGACGGTGGACGACCCGGGCCCCGCCGCGCCTGCCGCCCCGTCCGCGCCCCCGCAGGACAC
>NZ_SMKU01000773.1 GCF_004349215.1 Actinomadura rubrisoli
GCCAGGATCTGCCATAGCCGAAAAATAGCAGCCCCAGCTCACAGCCGTTGCCCAACAACGAAACCCACAACCTCAACTGTGGATATGTGGATACTGGAGGACACAAGCTTAACTAAATGGCATTGCCCTAGAGGTCGTAGATATCTGTGAGGTGCAGGATACAGGCTTAGTCGAGGGGATGTGACTAGATCTCGCTTATGGAAATTTCTATATCTGTTGCTGATCGAAGCCGGTCTCCGCTGGGCGATACAGCGTAGTCGAATGTTGCCGAATTGGGCTGTTTTGGGTCAAGGGGCGGCGCCGCTTGCGCCGCTGCGCGGCCCGGCGGCGCCGCCCGGAGCGTGCGGCGTGGGCGCCGGTCTCCGGACGACGGCGCCGGGCCGCGATCGGTGCAGCCACCGGCCGCTGCCCGGCCAGCGGTGGTTGTGGGGTCGCGGCGCCGCCCAAGCCGCCGGCCTCTCGGTGGCAGGCACAAGCGTTCCTCGATGCGGGGATGTTGCAAGCTGGGCTGGAATGGCACGGGGCTCCCCCCCGACCCCGAGCTGTCGATGATGGCGGCGGACGGAACCTGTCAAGGGCGCCCTTCGGGCGTCACTACGTGATGGCTACGCCACCCTTGACAGAACCCGTCCGCCGCTAAGTACAGGTCTCGTCGGGGCCGGGGGGAGGAAGGTGGGGAGAAGAACAGCGG
>NZ_SMKU01000774.1 GCF_004349215.1 Actinomadura rubrisoli
GGTGGTGGGCGGCGCCGGTTCGTTCGTCCCTCCGAAGTCCACGTCGGAGCAGGTGTAGAACGCCTCGTTGCTGCCCACGACCCGCTGCCAGATCGAGTACAGGATGTGCCGGCCGGTGCGCTGCGGGAGGTTGAGCGTCCACTTGGTGAACGTGGTGGGGTTCTGCCGGTTGAAGTTCTGCAGGGACACGAGGTCCGACCAGCGCAGCGGCTGCGAGGGGTCCCAGCCGTCGCGGGTGATGTAGAACTCGAAGTTGCTCGCCGAGTGCGGGGCGGTCGCGTGGTAGGTGATGGTGAGCGGGCCGGGCGCGACGCGCTTGGCGGGCCAGTCGGCGCGCTGGAGGTCGAGGCCGCGGTACTTCGCCCGTCCCGCGCTGCACAGCTGGCCGTCGGGGACGATCTGGCGGTGCCGTCCGCCGGCGTCCAGCAGCGACACCTCGTTCCAGTCGTAGAACGCCTGGGTTCCTGCGACCGCGACGGCCGCTTTGCAGGCGTCGGACTGGGGCTTCTCGGGGCCCTCGTTCTTGCAGACGTAAACGCGGCTGGGGGGGTCGGACATGGTGCCGTGCGCGCTGGCCGGCGCCGCGGAGGCCAGCACAGCGCACACTGACGCGGCGGGCAGGGCGACGGCCGCGGCGGCCGCCTTGGAGCGAGGGGATCGCATGGACATCCTTCCAGTGGGGGTGGGAGG
>NZ_SMKU01000775.1 GCF_004349215.1 Actinomadura rubrisoli
GAGAAGCTATACGAGCAGCTGGGACTAAAGATGGTCTATCGTCCCGAACGCGAAGAAGTCCGGGTTGAGATCAATTTCAACCCGGACCCAGATGGCTACCGTGGGGTAACTGGTGGTGTCCGAGGGGGGACTTGAACCCCCATGCCCCGTAAAGGGCACTAGCACCTCAAGCTAGCGCGTCTGCCTATTCCGCCACCCGGACTGGTCGCAGGCCGCAGCGGGCTGCGGCGGGCTTCACCATACCAAAGGTCCCGACTCGCGGCGAAGCGGATCGGCGGGGCACCATGGGACGGTACGCGAGACCGCCAGGCGCGAAGGTGATCATTGTGGCTCATCAGCCGACCGCTGAGGACGAGGTCGTCCGGCTCTGCCAGGAGCTGATCCGGATCGATACGAGCAATCCGGGGGATCACTCCGGGCCCGGGGAACGGGTGGCGGCGGAGTACGTCGCGGAGAAGCTTGAGGAGGTGGGGCTGGAGGCGCGGATCTTCGAGTCCCATCCGGGGCGGGCCAGTCTCGTCGCGCGGATCGAGGGGGAGGACTCCGGGCGGGACGCTCTGTTGCTGCACGGGCATCTGGACGTGGTGCCGGCGCGTAAGGAGGACTGGACGCGGGACCCGTTCGGGGGAGAGATCGCGGACGGGTGCGTCTGGGGG
>NZ_SMKU01000776.1 GCF_004349215.1 Actinomadura rubrisoli
TAAGAGACAGGGACGCCGCCGACGAAACATAGGCCCCCAGAGAGCCGGGGCTTGTTCCCGGCGACCCCAACGGTCGCGCGAGTGCGGGACCTGACCGGGGATGCGAAGCCGGAGGCGAGCATCCCCGGGAAGATCGCGAAGCGATTCGCACTCGCACAAGCACGGTCAAGGCGCGAGCCGCTAGGCGAGTGCCTTGGGCCGGGATTGCTTAAGTACGGCGTTGGAACGGCAGGTAGCGGTCAGCGCGGCGGGGGCGGGCGGGGAGGCCGGTGGACTCGACCGCGAGGATGCGGTCGAAGCGGAAGGCGCGGACGCCCCGCCGCATGCGGCACCAGCCGACGAGGTACCAGTGGTCGCGGTGGACGAGGCAGGTGACGGGCTCCACCTCGCGGATCGTGACGTTGGCCCCGGCGTCGCCGTAGCAGAGCCGGACGACCCGGTGCTCGGTGATGGCCGCGGCGATCACGCGGGCGCGGTCGGCGGTGGAGGCGTCCAGGGGCGCGGTGAGCGTGGCCAGGGTGGTGGCGACCACGTCGTCGCGGGATTCGGAGTCGAGGAGGGCGCGCAGGGCCCGGCGCGCGGTCGTGGCCTGCGGGCCGGCGCCCAGGTGCGCGAGGGACAGCGCGAGGGCGGCGATCTCGGCG
>NZ_SMKU01000777.1 GCF_004349215.1 Actinomadura rubrisoli
GCGGGCTGGGGCGGGCGCAGGACGACGGGCGCCCGGTGGCCGCCGCCGAGGCGATCCGGGAGAGCGCGCCGTACCGGCTGTTCACCGCGTTCCCCAAGCTCGGCAAGCCGATCATCGCGCGGCTGGCCGGGCACGCCGTCGCCGGCGGCCTCGGCCTCGCCGCCTCCTGCGACCTGGTGATCGCCGCGGACGACGTCAAGCTGGCGACCCCCGAGGTCGATGTGGGGCTCTGGCCCATGATGATCATGGCGGTCATCAACCGGAACGTGGCGCCGAAGCACGCCTTCAAGCTCTACTACACCGGCGGGCGCGTCACGGCCGCCGAGGGCCGCGACATCGGCCTGGTCACCGAGGTCGTCCCGCGCGCCGACCTGGACGGCCGCGTTCGCGAGCTGGCCCGGACCATCGCCGCCAAGAGCCCGCTCGGCCTGCGCCGCGGCCGGGACGCCTTCTTCGCCATCGAGGGCCGCCCGCTGGAGGACCAGGTCGCGTACCTGCTCGGCGCGCTGGTGGAGCTGGCCGCGACGGAGGACGCCAAGGAGGGCATCACCGCCTTCCTCGAAGGCCGCACCCCCGACTTCCAAGGCCGCTGACAGCCCCCGCCCGCGCCGCCTGCCAGGCCCGCCCGCCTGCCTGGTCC
>NZ_SMKU01000778.1 GCF_004349215.1 Actinomadura rubrisoli
GTTGGAGGCGACCCGGCGGGCGATTCGGGTGCGGATCGGGGGTGGCGAGCGGTGGGCCGCGATCGAGGATGCGGGGCGGCTTCGTGACGCGCTCGGGGCGCCGTTGCCCGTCGGTGTCCCCGAAGCCTTCCTGGAGCCTGTGGACGATCCGCTCGGCGACCTGGTCTCCCGCTACGCGCGCACGCACGGGCCGTTCCGTCCGGACGAGGTCGCCGCGCGGTTCGGGCTGGGCACCGCCGTGGTCGTGGAGACGCTGCGGCGGCTGGCGGCCGCGGGGCGGGTCGTCGAGGGCGAGTTCCTTCCCGTGGAGGCCGTGTCGGGCCCGCTGACGAGCGAGTGGTGCGACACCGGCGTGCTGCGGACGCTGCGCCGCCGCTCCCTGGCCCGGCTGCGCGCCGAGGTGGAGCCGTCCCCGCCGGAGTCCCTCGGGCGGTTCCTTCCGGCCTGGCACGGCATCGTAGGCGGGTCGCGGCTGCGCGGGATCGACGCGCTCGTCCAGGCGATCGAGCAGCTCCAGGGCGCCGCGGTCCCCGCGTCCGCGCTGGAGACGCTGGTCCTGCCGTCGCGGGTGCCGGGCTACACTCCCGCGCTGCTGGACGAGCTGACGTCGGCGGGCGAGGTCGTCTGGGCGGGGCAGGGC
>NZ_SMKU01000779.1 GCF_004349215.1 Actinomadura rubrisoli
CCGAAGCCCGTGGCCCAACCACTTGTGGGGGGAGCGGTCGAAGGTGGGGCCGGCGATTGGGACGAAGTCGTAACAAGGTAGCCGTACCGGAAGGTGCGGCTGGATCACCTCCTTTCTAAGGAGCACAACCGGCCCAGGCGACCCCCTCAGCGGGGGTGTCGAGGCTGGTGGCCGCCGTTGACGGCGTCTGTCCGTCAGGTGGCTGCTCATGGATGTGGAGCACTGGCTACTCAGCTCACCGCTCGTGTGAGCCGGCAAGTACCGCCCCCCTCGTGGGGGGTGGGGAACGCTGGGTTTCGGGCGGCCGGTGGGTTGGACACGCTGTTGGGTCCTGAGGAAACGGGCATATGCCCGGGTTGCCTCTGGATCGCGGGACCTGAACCGCATCACCTGACCGGTGGTGTGGTTTTGGTGGGCCCGGTTGTTTTTTGAGAACTGCACAGTGGACGCGAGCATCTCTGGTGAGACTCGGCTTTTCGAACGTCGCCCCTATCGGGGGTGGGGTTCGGGGTGTTGGGTTTCATCTGCGATTTGTTTTGATCGTTTTGTGTGTTCAAGTTTTTAAGGGCATACGGTGGATGCCTTGGCATCAGGAGCCGATGAAGGACGTGGGAGCCTGCGAT
>NZ_SMKU01000078.1 GCF_004349215.1 Actinomadura rubrisoli
GGAGGCAGGGCTGTTCCGGGGGGTGTGGGGGGTCGTTTGGGCGTAGCCGAGGGCGGCCCGCAGTGCTGCGGCCTGCGCTTCGGGGAGGCCGTCCAGTCGGGACAGGACGGGCCGCAGCGCCATCTGCAGGGCGGCGAACGGCAGTGCCGTCTCCGCCTCAACGCCCGTCGCGCGCAGGACGCGCAACGCGTCTTCTGCGGGGGACCGGCCCCCCGTGCCCTCCGCGACGGATCGGACGGCGGCGTCCGCGGCCTCGTCGAGCAGGGCGGTCTTGCCGATGCCCGCCTCGCCGCGCAGGACGAGCGCCCCGCCGCGCCCCTCTCGCGCACCGACGACCAGCCGTTCCAGCCGGGCCCGCTGTGCCTCGCGTCCCCAGAGCACGTGGGCCCCGCTAGGTGCCGCGCGGGGCCGGGACGGCGCCCGCAGCGCGGTCGAAGGCAGGTTCCAGGGCGCGGCGAGACCGCTGGTCTCGCCCGTTTCGCGTCATCTCCCGCATCCACTCGATCTCGCCGGACAGCATGTCGAGGATCTCATCGACGGTGATCCCGACGCTCGCCGCCCCAGCGCGAACTCCGAGAGGGCATGGCCTCCGGCGACCTGAGGCGCCGGAGGCCACGGACCGCGTGTCAGACGCCGAACGGCGCCGCATAGGCGATCGTCCCGGACGGGACGGGCCCGGCTTCGTCCAACACCAGGGCCATCAGGGCGTCGTCCGGCACGTCGAACGACGTCCGGATCCCGCGCTCGGAGGCCCGCTCGAAACCGAACCGCGGGTAATACTCCGGATGCCCGAGGACGACGACCAGCCGCTCGCCGCGTCCGGCGGCCGCCTCCAGCGCGGCCCGGACGGCCGCGCCGCCCGCGCCCTTCCGCTGGTACTCGGGCAGGACGGCGACCGGGCCCAGCGCGAGCGCGTCGCCGCCGCCGATCCGGCACCGGGTCAGCAGCGTGTACCCGGCGATCTCACCGTCCGGCGTCTCGGCCACGAAGGACAGGCCGGGCAGCCACGCCGCGTCCTGGCGCAGCGCGTCCACCAGGTCCGCCTCCAGCGGGGTCGGGAACGCCGCGAGCACCACGCGGCGCACCGCCCCGGCGTCCGCGGCGGTCTCCGGCCTGGTCGTCCAGGTCTCGCCCATCCCGCTCACCGGTCCCGTCCGCGCGCCTTGTACATCTGACGTTGCCATTTGGTGATGGCCTTCCATTGGTTCTGCCTTTCGGCCCGCAGGCGGGCGTCGGTGCGCGAGGCGGCCCACGCGTTCTCGCGGAGCAGCTTGTGATAGCTGTCGAGGCGGCGGCGCTGCAAGGTGCCGTCCTCGATGGCGGCGAGCACCGCGCAGCCGGGCTCGGCGCGGTGCGCGCAGTCGCCGAACCGGCAGTGCGCCGCCAGCTCCTCGATCTCGGCGAACGTCTGCTGGAGCCCGTCCGCCGCGTCCCACAGCCCGACGCCGCGCAGTCCCGGCGTGTCGATGAGGACGCCGCCGCCCGGCAGCGGGAGCAGCTCGCGTCGGACGGTGGTGTGCCGTCCCTTGCCGTCCTGGTCCCGGACGGCGCCGGTGGCGAGCGTCTCGGCGCCCAGCAGGGCGTTGCCCAGCGTGGACTTGCCCGCGCCGGACGGGCCGACCAGGACCACGGTGCCGCTCAGGACGGCCGCGACCACGTCCACGCCGTCTCCGGTCGTGGCGCTGCACGCGACGACGTCGACGCCGGGAGCCGCCGCGGCCACCTCGGCCTCGGCGTCGGCGGTGCCGGGGACATGGTCGGCCTTGGTGAGCACGACGACGGGCCGCGCCCCGCTCTCCCAGGCCAGGGCCAGCAGCCGTTCGACGCGGCCGAGGTCGAGCTTGGCGGCGAGGGAGACGGTGATGGCGACGGTGTCGACGTTGGCGGCCAGGACCTGGCCGTGGGAGTCCCGCGACACCGTGGACCGGACGATCGCGGTGCGGCGGGGGAGGAGCGCGGCCAGCACGGGCTGGTCACCGGGACGCAGCGCGGCCCAGTCGCCCGTGCACGGCGCCGCCATCGGGTCGGACGAGGCGATCGGCCCCGTCCCGGCCCGCAGCGGACCGTCCTCGGTGACGACGTCGCACAGGCCGCGGTCGACCGCGATGACGCGCGCGGGCGTCAGCCCGGCGGCGCGATGGGGGGTGAAATCGTTCTCCAGGGCCTCGTCCCAGCCGTAGGCGGCGAGAGGGGAGGACCCGGTGGATGCGAATGACAACGGATTGGAACCCTTGTGTGAAGGGGCCCCGGCGAGAACGCCGCAACAGCGGAAGGGTCAGCCGGAGGCCCGGAAGGTGAGGACAGGCTGGGTGCTGCACGCAGCAGCCACCGCAATGACGGCCATGCACCTCGCCTCCCTTCCGTTCCGGACCCGACGATACCCGGCGTCCCCGTCGCCGGGCCACCGCTTTATCCGCGCGGCGGGCCGCGACCTCGACCGGGCTCGATGTCAAACGATCTTCCTCGGCCGGGAGAGGGGGCCGAGAAGGGAGGGGTTCGGGCAAACGGAAGTATGGTGATTTGAGATGCCGGACCGTGATAGGGGCGTGGTCGTGGACGACAAGGTCGAGCGTGCGGGCGAGGAGGCCCCGGTCGAACGGGCCGGTGAGGGCTCCGGCCTGGCCAGGGTCGACCAGGCGGCGGCCGAGCGCCTGGAGGGCCTGTGGAACGGCCTGGCTCCGACGGCCGCCGGGGCGGCCCGGCTCGCGACCACCGCCGGCGAGCCCGTCCGGCAGGCCGCCCGGGACGCCGCGGGCGTCGCCGCGTCCCGGATCATGGAGCAGGTCTCCGGCACGCCCGCGATGAAGGTGATCGAGCAGGCCGCCCGCGACGCCGCCCTCAGGATCGCCTCCTCGGCGGCCGAGCGGGCCGTGCTGGAGGCGCGCGCCGTCGCCGGGACCAACGCGGTCACCGGCACGGCGTTCGAGGTCACCACCACCGCGATGACGCTGGCCGAGCAGGCCGCGCAGCACCCCATGGCCGTCGCCGCGCGCCGCCTCGCCGCCCGCAACCCCGTCGCCCGCGCCGCCACCGCGACCGCGCTGGACATGGCGGGCCGCACCGTCACCGCGCCCGTCGTCCAGGCCGCGACCAAGGCCGTGGTCGACACCGCCTTCGACGCCGTCGCCGACGTGGCGGTCGAGGTCGCCCTGGACGTGGGCCGCGACATCGTCGTCGCCGTCGTCCGGGAGACCGCCCGCGAGGCCGCCCGCGACCTCGGCGCCGTGCTGCGCGACCGCGCGCGCGACGCGGCCGAGGCCGCCGAGCTGACCCCGGTCACCGCCGCGGCCGCCGACATCGCCGCGCGCGCCGCCGGCAGCGACGTGGCCCGCTCGGCCGGGGACCTGGTCGCCGCCGCCGCGGGCAGCGCCGTCGCCCGCACCGCCCGCGACCTGGCCCTGCGCCTCGCCGCCCGCACCGCGGCCGCCGTCATCGAGGCCGTGATCGCCGAGCTGCTGCGCGAGGCGCTCAAGCTCGCGATGAAGGAGGCCCTGCGCGACCTGATGCGGGACGTGGCCCGGGACGTCGTCGTCGACGTCATGAAGACCGGCTGGATCACCGCCACCCGTCCCGTGCCCGCGACGCCGCCGCCCGTCCCGACCGCTCCGTCCGGGACGGTGGTGGCGGGGGTGTCGGTCACCGACCTGTTCGCCCGCGCCGCCCGGGTCACCGCCACCCTCGTGAACGCCCCCGCGCCCGGGCAGGCCACCGCCATCGCGGTGCGGCTGACGGCCCGCACCGCGCCGCGCGTCGTCCCGAAGGTCGCGGTGAGCACGCTGCGGAACGCCTCCCGCTACCGGGCCGGGCAGCGCCGCGACCGCCCCGGGCGGCCCGCCCCGATCCCGGCGGTCGTCATCGTTCCCGAAACCGGCACGCCCCCGGTCGACCACGCCTCCTGAGGCGTTCAGCGTCCCCTGCGGTTGTAGGTGCGGACCGACAGGGGGACGAACACCGCCAGCAGCACGGCCGACCAGAGCAGGACGGCGGCCACCGGGTGCGCGAGGGGCCAGGCCACGTCCCCGGACGGCGCGCCCGGATTGCCGAACAGCTCCCGGGAGGCGGCGGTGACCGCGCTCACCGGGCTCCAGTCGGCCACGAAGCGCAGCCAGGCCGGCATCCCGTCCGTCGGGACGAACGAGTTGGACAGCATCGTGGCCGGCAGGAACAGCGGCACCACCTGGTCGGCGACCTGCTCGTTCTTCACCACCAGGCCCGCGTAGACGCCCACCCAGCTCAGCGCGTACCGCAGCACGATCAGCAGCAGGAACGCCTCGGCCGCGGGACCCGGGCCGCGATGCGGCTGCCATCCCACCAGCAGGCCCGCCCCCACCATGATGGCCAGCGCCATCAGACCGGCCAGCATGTCGGCACCGGTCTGCCCGAACGGCACCGCCGACCGCGCCATCGGCATGGACCGGAACCGGTCCATCACGCCGCGGGAGGCGTCGGTGGCCACCCGCACCATGACCGTCATGATCGCCGTGAAGGACACCATCGCGTACAGGCCCGGCATGAGGTACTCGCGGTAGTCGCCGCCGCCCGGCACCTGGATCGCGCTGCCGAACACGTACCCGAACAGCACCACCATGACGGCCGGGAAGACCAGCATGGCGACGAGTTCACCGGGCTCCTGGCGCACCCGCGACAGCTCGCGGCCGACCAGGGTCAGCCCATCGGTGACCGTCCAGCGCAGGCGGCTGCCCCGCGACGGGGTGAGGGCGGTCATCGGACGGGCTCCTTCCGGTCGGTGAGGCGCAGGAACACCTCGTCCAGGGTGGGGCGGCGCAGCCTCACATCGGCGGCGGCGACCCCGGCGCGGTCGAGCTCGCGCACGATGTCGGCGAGCCGGAGGCCGCCGCCGGGCAGGGCGACGCTGAGCCGGTCCGCGCCCGTCATCGCGGGGTCGCTCCCGGCCAGGGCGTTCAGCACGGCCGCCGCCGGACGCAGCGCGGCGGGGTCTTCGAGGACGACGTCGAGGCGGTCCCCGATCGTGGCCTTCAGCTCGTCGGGCGTGCCCGTGGCGATCACCTTCCCGTGGTCGACGACGGCGATGTCGTCGGCCAGCCGGTCTGCCTCGTCCAGGTACTGCGTGGTGAGCAGCACCGTGGTGCCGTCCGCCACCAGCTCGCGGACGCTGTCCCAGATCTCGCGGCGGCTGCGCGGGTCCAGGCCGGTGGTCGGCTCGTCCAGGAAGAGCACCTCGGGGCGCAGGATGAGGCTGGTGATCAGGTCGAGCCGGCGCCGCATGCCGCCGGAGTAGCCGGCGACCTGGCGATCGGCGGCGTCCATCAGGCCGAAGCGTTCGAGCAGCTCGTCGGCCCGCCGGCGCGCCTCGCGCCGGGACAGGTGGTAGAGGCGCCCGAACATGCGCAGGTTGCCGCGGCCGGTGAGCTTCTCGTCCACGGCGGCGTGCTGGCCCGCGAGCCCGATCCTGGCCCGCACCTCGCCCGCGTCGCGGACGACGTCGTACCCGGCGATGCGGGCGTGCCCGGCATCGGGATCGGACAAGGTCGCCAGGATGCGCACCGCGGTCGTCTTTCCCGCTCCGTTCGGCCCCAGCACGCCGCAGATCGTCCCCCTCGGGACGCTCAGGTCCAGGCCCCGCAGCGCCTGGACGTCACCGAAGGATTTGTGCAGCCCCTCGGCGACCACGATCGGATCCGCCATCGGCCCCTCCACTGGGTACTTTGTACGCGGTTGAGGCGGCCAGGCTAAGTTACTGGGTACGGTGTACGCAAGTAGGGTGGGGGACGGTGACCGACGGCGAGTACATGAGCATCTGGATGCGGCCCGAGCGCCCGTCCCGCGGGCCGAAGCCCGCCTACAGCCGCGCGCAGATCACCGAGGCGGCGGTCCGGATCGCCGACGCCGAGGGGCTGGAGGCCGCCACCATGCGGCGGATCGCCGCCGAGATCGGCGCGGGCGCGATGTCGCTCTACCGGTACGTCCCGAGCCGCGACAACCTCGTCGAGCTCATGGCCGACCGGCTGATGGGCGAGATCGACGTCGAGGGACTGCCCTCCGGCGACTGGCGGGCCGACCTGACGCGCTACGCCTACGGGACGCGCGCGATGTGGCTGCGGCACCCGTGGGTGGCCACCGTCCACCGGTCGCTCCCCAGCCTCGGCCCCAACCAGCTGGCCCTGATCGAACACGTGATGGGGGTCCTGGACCCTCACGTCTCCATCGACGAGAACCTCGGCCTCATGGCCATCCTGAACGGCTACGTCGAGAGCGCCGTCCGCGAAGAGGTCAGCTGGGCCGAGGAGGTCCGCCGGAGCGGGCTCACCGAGTCGGACTGGATGGCGCGGGGCGCCCCCTACGTCCACCGGCTGCTGAAGGACGGGAAGTACCCGATCTTCAGCAAGATCGTCATGGAGGCCCGCCAGCCGCACCTGAGCCACGACGACCGGTTCCGCTACGGCCTGGACCGCGTCCTCGACTGCATCGCCGCCGCCCTCCCCGCTCGACCCGCGGGCGTGGAAAGTCAGCCGTCTGGAAAATAGTTCGAAGTCGGTGTCGGATCGGGTCGGTCGCGTTCGTGGAAGTAGTGAAGCCGCCCAACGGAGGTGGCGCACGACAAGGGAGCAGCACCATGAGCACCACCTTCACTGTCGACTTCTTCTGCAGCCTCGACGGCTACGGCATGGCCGCAGGCTGGCCCGGGTACTGGGGGAAGGAAGGCCCTGAGGTCCGCGAGGACCGGGTGCGCACCTTCGCGCAGGACCAGGTGCTCGTCTTCGGCGCGACGACGTTCCGGCAGTTCCGCAAGTTCGTGGTCGAGTACGACGAGCCCTACTACGACAGCCTGAACGAGCTGCCGAAGATCGTGTTCTCCAGCACGCTCAAAGACCCGCTGGGGTGGCAGAACTCGACGCTTCTCAACGAGGATGCGGTGACGGCGATCGAGCGCCTGAAGCGCACCACCGACGTCCCGATGCGTTCGCACGGCAGCATCTCGCTGAACCGCGCTCTGCTCGCCGCCGGCCTCGTCGACCGGCTCGAAGTCATCATGTTCCCCGCCATCTCAGGTCGCGCCGGCGGAGCGGCGCTCTTCCACGACGGGGCGGAGTTCGACCTGGAGCTCATCGAGTCGACCGTGCTCGACGGCCGGACGCAGAAGCTCGTGTACATCCCGCACCTTCACGGCGAGGTCCCCGAGGGCGTCGGGCCGCAGCTCCGAAACGCGGGCTAGGTGTGCGGTAGCGCCCCCGGATCCCGCCTCCGATCGCGAGGGAGCGGAGGCGGGCTCGGTGTCTCTAGTTAGGGCAGAGGTTGCTCTGGCAGCCGTCGGCGCGGCGGCCTTCGGCGTCGAAGACCGTGACTGAGACGTAGGCGTTCTGGGACGTCCCGGCCATGCGGGCTACGGCCGTTCGACGGGGGGCATCAGGGGCGGTCCGGTGGCCTCGATGGTCGTGACGACCTTGCGGAGCAGGCCGGAGAGGTGCTCGCGCTCGTCGGCGGTCAGCGGCGCGAGGAGCGTGTGCTCGGCGGCCGCCTGGTCTTCGATGGTGCCCTCCCAGGCCGCATGCCCCTTCTCGGTGAGCGCGACCAGGAGGCGCCGCCGGTCGGACGGGTCGTGCGTGCGGGCGAGGTGCCCCGACCTCTCCAGCCGGTCGAGCCTGCTGGTGAGGGTGGCGGGGTGGGTGTTCAGCGCCCGGGCGAGCCAGGTGGGCGTGGCCTGGTAGGGCGGGCCGGTGGACCGGAGCCGCCACAGGATGTCGTACTCCCAGCCCTTGAGGTGGCGCGCCTTGAGCGCCGCCTCCCGGCGCTGCCGCAGGAACCCGACGAGGGTCTGCATCCGGGTGATCGCGCCCTCGACGTCCGGATCGAGGTCCGCCAGCTCGCGGGACCAGTGGGCGATGTGCCGATCGATCGAGTCTTCCGCCACCCGGCTGATACTATCATTGCGAATAGTATGATCTCATAATAACTGAGAGTGAGGGATGCTCGTGCCCCTGTGGCCCCCCGGCTTCGCCGGCAGGATCGACGAGCACACCATCGACAGCCGGCTGCTGCGCGGCAACCCGTTGGGAGACCCGCACCGCAGGCCGCTGTGGGTGTACACGCCTCCCGGCTACGACGACGAGCCCGAGCGCCGCCACCCGGTCGTCTACATGCTGCTCGGCTTCACCGGGACGCTCTCGGCCTGGAGCAACCAGCCCGGCGCCTACCGGACGTCGGTGCCGGTTGCCACCGACGCGCTCTTCGCCCGCGGTGATGCCCCGCCCCTGATCCTGGTGTTCGTGGACGCCTGGACGACCTACGGCGGCAGCCAGTACGTCGACTCCGCCGGGACCGGCCGCTACCACTCCTACCTGTGCGAGGAGATCGTCCCGTGGGTGGACGCCCGCTACCGGACGCTCGCCGATCGCGACCACCGGGCCATCGCGGGCAAGTCCAGCGGAGGGCTCGGCGCCATGGTCACCTCGATGCTGCGTCCCGACCTGTTCGGCGCGTTCGCCTCGCACTCGGGGGACGCCCTGTCCGAAGCCCAGTACATTCCGCACTTCCTGTGGGCCGCACGCCATCTGCGCGCCTACGACGGGGACATCTTCTCCTGGTGGCGGGACTTCCGTTCGCGCGTCGCCTTCACCAAGGAGGAGGACCTGCGCCTGCTGGAGATCCTGGGAGTGTCGGCCTGCTTCTCACCGGACGCCGACGGCACGCCCCTGCTGCCGTTCGACCCCGTCACTGGGGCGCTGCGGCCCGAGGTCTGGGAGCGCTGGCTGCGCTGGGACCCCGTCCGGATGGCGCCCGCCCACGGCGAAGCGCTGCGGTCCATGCGCGCCATCTGGATCGACGCGGGAACACGCGACGAATGGTTCCTCGACCTCGGCGCCCTGGCCTTCCGTGAAGCCCTGGAGCGGGCGGGCGTGCCCAAGGAGACCGTCAATTTCGAACTCTTCGACGCGGGCCACTCCGCCATCGAGTACCGCCACCCCCAGGCCCTCGCCTGGCTGGCCCACCGCCTCACGCCCTGATCGGTGGTTGGGGACGCGGGCCGGGGCCGAAGAGCGCGACACGCCCGCAAAGCGCGACAACTTCACCGCCGTGCCGGCCTAGCCAGACTGGATATCGCGAGGGTTACTGGAGATCAGATGCTCGACCGCGGTCCGCGAGCAGACGACCACGCTGGTGGTTGATTCTGGCGGTCACCGCTGAAACCGATGGAGAATGCTGACGCATCCAACGGAGCGACGCATGTATCAGAACACTGAATTTGCTCTGCCATTCCCGCCGGTGGATCTGCCCGATCTCACAGACGCGCGCAGACGCCATCTGCACTGGGTTCGACGCTTCGGGCTGCTAAGGGAGGCGGAAGCATTCCGGAAGTACGAAACTTGGGCCCTGGATGCGGCCGCGGTCCTGTTTCACCCGCAGCCGGTGGGAGCCGAACGTGACCTGGGCATCGACTTCTACGGCTGGATGATCTTCTGGGACGGGCGGTTCGACGGTCCGCTGGGACAGGACCCCGGCGCCGCCGCCCAGGTAGTCGACCAGGTCCTCGGCGTGGTCCGCCATCGCCCGCCGGGGGGCCTTCCACCGGGCTCCCTGGCCCCGATCGCACAAGCGCTCCAAGACCTGTGGTGTCGGCAAACCACAGGAATGTCTCCAGAGTGGAGAGAGTGGGCGGCCGAGAACTGGGCCGCTTACCTCTCCGCCCACCTGGAAGGGGTCCGGCCCACATACGCCGGAAACCCGCAAAGAGTTGATCTTGTGGGCGCGCTCGCCGCGGTGGTCGGCGTGGTGAACGTGACCAGGTGTGCGATCCGCGCCCAGGGCGGCGGAACCGGTCATCCGCGGTGACCCATCGCACGAATCCCCAACTCACCCCCGTCCTCAGCGGGAACTACTCCCCGTTGTGGTGACGGTCAGGGAGTGAAGCCGTGAAGGAGGGCCTGGACGATCTGTTGTGGCTCCGGTTGTGGTAGGTCGATGAGGCCGCGGTAGACGACCAGGCCGACAAGCATGTCGGCGAGCAGCCACGGGTCGGTGTCGGCGGTCATCTCGCCCCGGGCGATGGCGCGGTCGAAGATCGCCCAGTCGCGCTTGCGCTTGTCCCGCATGGCGGTGCGGATGACTTCGGCGACCGCCGGGTCCCGGCCCGCCTCGCCGAAGATCTCTTTGGTCGTGCGGGCGAGGTCGGGTGAGTGCCAGCCGGCGAGCGTCTGGTTGACGATCACGGTCAGGTCGCCCTCCAGTGAGCCGGTGTCGGGAGTCTGCGGCACCTGGGCGTCCAGGGCCAAGGCGAGCGCGTCGAGCAGCACGTCGCGTTTGGTGGAGTAGCGGCGGAAGACGCTGGCCCTGCCCACCCCGGCGGCCGCCGCCACCTCGTCCATGGTGAACCGCGTCCCCTTGGTCGCCAGCAAGGTCACCGCGGCCTGCCTGATGCGTGCATCCACTTCGGGATCGGGCTTGCGTCCGCGCGCCATAATTGTGATACTCCAAGTATCAGACACTGTCGGTCTCAGAATAGATGTGAACATGAGAGTACTCATCGTCGGCGCCGGTGTCGCCGGATTGACCGCCGCGCGTGGACTGACCACGGCCGGACACCAGGTCGAGGTGTACGAGGCGGCGCCACAGCTGCGCACCGAGGGCGGCTCGATCTCGATCTGGCCGTCGTCGACCGGCATCCTGCGCGGGTTCGGAGTCGACCTCGACGGCGCGGGCCGCCGCCTGGAGGCCATGGAGAACCGGTCGGTGCGCGGCCGCGGGCTCGCCAACATCGACCTCACCGCCGCCGAGCGCCGATTCGGCGGCAATCCCTCCCTGCACATCGCGCGGCGCGAGCTCGTCGAGCGCATCGCCGATGGCGTGCTCGTCCACTACGGCCATGAAATCCGCGCGGTCGACCCCGACCGCGCGGAGATCACCTTCACCGACGGGAGCACCGTGCGCGGTGACGTTCTCATCGGCGCCGACGGACGCAAGTCGATCGTCGGGCGGACGTTGCGGGGCGAGAACCCGAGCGAGCTCAACGGATGGGTCACCTGGCAGGCGTTCACCACGCGGCCCACCGAGTTCACCGACAGCGGCCGCTCGCTAATGGTCTCCAACGGGCGGGCACTCGGCAGCATGGCTTCGGCCGGGCACGGACGGATGTTGTGGTGGTTCGACCTGCGCGCCAAGCCGGGCAGCCCGTTCTGGGAAGGCGCCCCCGGCCTGGCTGATCGGCTGCGTGAGCGGTTCGGTCACTGGCCCGAGCCGTTCCCGACGCTGCTCCAGGACGCCGAGACGCTCACCTTCTACCCCCATCAGATCCACCGCGTGCCCGCCGTCTGGGGGCGCGGGCCCACCACGCTCATGGGGGACGCGGCGCACACGATGCCACCGGCGATGGCGATGGGATCCACCCAGGCGCTGGAAGACGCCTGGGCTCTGACCCGCTTCATTGACGACCTGCGCGGCTACGAGCGCGCCCGGACCAAGATCGTGAGGCGGGTCGCCAGGGCGGCGGGCAGCGAAATGCCCGCGCGGCAAGGACCGCTGATGGGCCTGTTCACCGACGCGTTCACGACCCGGAACTACATGTCCTGGCTCCGCAAGAGCAGCGGCTACCTCCAGCAGGAAGGCTGGTCGTCATCGCTCCAGCACCGCCCTGGCCGCGCTTCGCCGGCGAACGGCTCCGCGCGGGCGCACGTTCAATGAGCGCGGCGCCCATGACGGCGCCGATGCAATCGGCCTGTTCACCGGGGAACGCCCGGATGCTCCGGGCGACCTGCCCGGTCATGGAGTTGCATCTGAAAGCCAGGGGCAACACCCGCCGCGCCCGCCGCCGTTGACGCACGCGTTTGTATTCAGGCTCCTGCCTTTCGTCACGGGACGAACGATCACCTGCCCTCGCCGTGTGGGCGATCGACCGGCGACCGCCCGCACAGGGCGTGACCACCCCTGCCACGCAACCAGTGTGCGACGACTTCGCATGACGACGCACCCAAGCCGAGCAGATCGCAGACGCGGACCGCGCGGGTGAAACCGACCGGCCGAACACGGTTCAAGCACCCCCCAACCGGCATCCGCATGATGAGGAGCATTTCTAATGTTTGCCGCCCTGTACTGGATCAGCGCCGTGCTGACCGCCGCGGCCCTGCCGCTCTGGCTGCTGGCCGGTCAGCTGACCGGCCGGCTTCGCAAGGCCCAGACGCTGGGCCGGCTGCGGCGCACCTCGTGGGCCGCGCTGACGATGACGCTCCTGGCGCTCCTGCCGACCGCCGCCACGGCGGCGCTGGTCGGCGGTGCGCTCGCCTCATACGGGACGGTCGTGATGGCCGACCGGCTGTACGTGCAGTTCCCGATGATCCTGGCCGCGCTCGCAGCCGTTGTCGTGAAGGGGCTGCCCGGTCTATGGCGCACCGCCAGAGTGGACGGCGGTTCGGCTGAACGGGTGACGGTCGAACGCGGCCGCGCCGCAGCCGACCCCTGGCTCGTCGTCGCGGTGCAGATCAACGCCGTCGTCACGGCCATCAGCCTCTATCTGTGGTGGATCGCCCCACCCCTGGCCAGGACCACGGTGGTGTGGTGGGCGGTGCTGATCGTCGCCGTGCTGGCCCTGATCGTCCGGCAACGCCGACGGCGCGACGCCTTCGCTGCCGAGCCCCAGGCCGGGCGTCGCGTGATGCCGGCGTTGCGGGCCGTCGCCGCCCTCATCGCGGTATCGGCCGCGGTCGCCGGCTGCTCGGTCTGGTCGGCCGACAGCAGCAAGCTGCCCGCACGCCACTCGGCCAACGGCCACGGCGGCTACGACCTTGGTGGCGGACCCAACGTGCCCGGCATGGCCACCGGACATCGGCATGCCGCACCCACGGCCGCCTCCGGCCCAAGCGTCGACGGCCTCACCGAGAAGGACCTGTCAGGGCCGGTGCGACGCTTCACCCTCACCGCCCGCACCGCCAAGATCCGGCTGGACTCGGGCCGCACCATCGACGCCTGGACCTTCAACGGAACCTCACCGGGGCCCGAACTGCGCGTCCGCCAGAACGAACTGGTCGAGGTCACCCTCGTCAACTCCGACATCAAGGCCGGGGTGACCCTGCACTGGCACGGCTACGACGTGCCCAACGCCGCCGACGGAGCCGCCGGCGTCACCCAGAACGCGGTCGCGCCGGGAGGGCGCATGACCTACCGGTTCCGGGCCAAGGACGCCGGCACCTACTGGTACCACTCACACCAGCAATCGGCCGAGCAGGTACAGCGCGGCCTGTTCGGAGCCCTGATCGTCGAGCCCGCGCCCGTCAAAGGGGCCGACATCGCGGTGCTGTACCGCGAGTGGGCCACCCAAGCGGTGGCCGGTGGAGGGCGGGTCTTCGGTGTGTCGGACGGCGTCCGGCGGCACCGGATCGCCCCCGGCACCCCGGTCCGGCTCCGGCTGGTCAACACCGCCAACGACCCCGTCGACCTGACGCTGGCCGGTAGCCCGTTCCGGGTCGCCGCGATCGACGGCGGCGAACTGCACGGCCCCGGCCAGATCCGCGGCAAGACCCTGCCGATGGCAGCCGGCGGCCGCTATGACCTGACCTTCACCATGCCCGCACACCCGGTGGAACTGCGGCCGGCCGTCCCCGGCGGTCCGGTCCTGGTCCTCAGCCCGGACGGTCAGGGCCGCGCACCAGCGGAGACGGCCACCGGCGTCTTCGACCCGGCCTCCTACGGCACGCCCACCGCCACCCCGTTCGGCCCGCAAACCCGCTACGACCGGCACTTCACCCTGAACATGGACTCCTCGTTCGGGTTCTTCGACGGACGCCCGGCGATGCGGTACCGCGTCAACGGCCGCGTCTTCCCCCACATCCCGAACATGCTCGTCCGCGAAGGCGAGAACATCAAAATGACCTTCGTCAATCGCAGCTACGACCACCACCCCATGCATCTGCACGGGCACCACATCCAGGTCCTGACACGCAACGGGCAGCCGATCACCGGCAGCCCCTGGCAGGCCGACTCCCTGAACGTCGCACCCGGGGAAACCTACGACGTCGCCTTCAAAGCTGACAACCCCGGCCTGTGGATGGACCACTGCCACAACCTGTTCCACGCCAGAGTCGGCATGATGCTCCATCTCACCTACGCCGGAGTGACAACCCCCTACGAATCCGGCGCCGCAACCCCCAACCAACCCGAATAGCAGCTATCGGGCGCGATGACCCCGGGCGAACTGGCCCGCGCGCATCGGCCTGACCACCGGGCCGATGCGCCCCCGCTTCGCATCAGAAGCTGAATGGAAACGGTGATCTTGGGTTGACGTGCAGCGGTGAGCAGGCGGTCCGTCGGGCCACGGCCACGGCCCGGATCAACGAACGCGATAGCGGCGGGCGTCAACGTGAAGTACTTGATCAGCTCGTCCCTGGTGATCTCCGGGAACGACCGCAGCTGCTCCAGCTGCTCCACAGCAACGCCTGCTTCACCCTGGAAGAGTTCCTTCGCGTACGCGAGCAGGTCGTCGCCGAGGTGCAGGCACGGGTGCGCACTCTCACCGACAGGTTCCTGCACCTGGAGGCGCGGATGCCGATCGTCTGTGACGGGCTGCGCCTGTCCCTGGCGCAGCGGGAGTCCACCTGCCGATACATCGACGCGATGCGCACGACCATGCGCGGCTGTTACGACTGGTGCGGTGCGGCGTCGTGGCCGGGGTCAGGTAGCGGAGGTCAGTGCCCGCAACTCCCGCGCCGCCGGAAGCGCCCGCGCCTTCTCGGGGAGCGCGGAAACCATCCGGCCGACGGTGGCGCGCACACTGGACGTGCGATGCTCTTTGGGGAGGCCGTTGAGAGTATTCGCGGCATCTTCCAATCCATCGCTCACGCTGCCCGCGTTAATGCGTGCCCATGCGACATAGAGTTCGTTCCACGCCAGGTCACGAGCCTCCCTAGTGCCGTCCAGGGAAGGCATTTCACCGTAAAGGCTAGAGTCTCCGAGGTTCAGACGAACCCCGGTGCGCTCACCGAGGTAGCGTTGCCGTGGCCATCCCCAGACAGTGGCCTCGTCGCCGGTCAACTCCGCAGGGAGCCGTACGTAGAGTTCATCGAGATCTCGTAGTGCCTGTTCGGCGCCGGAGCGGTCCCCCGTCCGGGCAAGGGCAACGGCGCGCGTCGCATGGGCTTCTGCGAGTCCGGCGCTCGGACGGTTCCCGGCGAGTGCTATCGCCTGGTCGGCATGCTTTAGGGCGCCGGGACGGCTGTAGGTGACTCGGGCTTGCCTGCCGTGTGTGTAGACCTCAAGGTTCCGGTCTCCGGCGCTTGCGGCGGCGTGATGGGCGGTCCGCCACCAGCCGGACTCGTGAGGATCGTTGAGTTCATTGAGGGCCATGGCCATGAGCGCGGCGAGTTGGGCGGACACCCGTTGCAAGGTCGGCCGATCCAGATCGGGCCGGTGGTCGAGTGCGTGACCGACGTCGGCGATGTCGGACGACAGCACGGCGACCAGGGCCGCCGGAGCCATGACGCGGATGGAGTAGGCGTGATCGGCTACGGCCTGTTCCCAGTCCTCGACGGTGAACTCGTCACGGACGCCCAGCGCCCGCTCCAGACCGGACCGTAGCGTCTCCAGATGCGCGGCGGAAACCGCAGCTCCCGGAGCCAGAACGGCGAGTAGTTGCAGCAGTGCGCGACGCTCCATGGCGGCCCAATCGTTGTGGGTGACCGTCGCATTCACGGTACCCGCAGCGGCGGCGCGCGACCCCTTCGGCCGTGAAGGCGTCGGTAGGACGGCTGCGAGTGATCCGTCCGCGCCGAGGATCTCGTCGATCCGAGCCGCCATCTGTGCTGAGGGCCTCTTCAGGTCCCGGACGATCCTGGATAGGTGGCCGGTATCGCACGGGACGAGCTGGGCCAGCTTACGCTGGCTGATCTTCCGCTCGTCCAGGAGTTCGCAGAGCTTCTCTCCGAAAGTCGTCATCGACTCATCCCATTCGACCTGGTTGCCGTCGCCGCTGAGACGGGACCTCGTGGGGGCGGCCCCTTGGCTCTACGCCATTGTGAGCGGTCCGTGACGCACCGTGCAGGGTTTTTCACTCATACTCGGGAAGGTCATCCGCGTGAGGAGACAGGAGAGAGCCGATGGGTGAGACGCTCGACGACGCCGCCGTGGCCGACCGGCTGCGCGCGCTGCCCGCCTGGACCCGGGTCGGTGACGAGATCCGCCGGGTGGTGGAGGCGCCCTCGTTCCCGGCCGGGATCGATGTGGTGGCCGAGGTGGCCCGCGCCGCCGAGGACGCCGATCACCATCCTGACATCGACATCCGGTGGCGGACCGTGACGTTCGCGCTCACCACCCACAGCGCGGGCGGTCTCACCGGCAAGGACTTCGATCTGGCCGCGCGGATCGACGAGATCGCCGCCGCGCACGGCGCGCACTAGCCCGCGCGAGGCCGTCCAGGGTCAGGGCCGCCACTCGCCCGCCGGGTCGGCGGTGTGGACGAGGATGGCCGCCTGGACGCGGTTGGCCAGGCCGAGCTTGGCGAGGGCGCGGCTGACATGGGACTTCACGGTGGGCTCGCGTAGGGAGAGCTCGCGGCCGATCTCGGCGTTGGACAGGCCGCGGGCGACGGCCCGCACCACCTGCCGCTCGCGGTAGGTGAGGGTGTCCAGCCGCCGCCGGGCGGCCGCCGTCCCGGCCGGGCCCTGCTCGGCGTAGTGGGCGATCAGCCGCTTGGTGACGGTGGGGGCGAGCAGCGCGTTGCCCGCCGCGACGGTCCGGACGGCGGCGATCAGGTCGCGGGGCGAGGTGTCCTTGAGCAGGAAGCCTACGGCGCCGGCGCGCAGCGCCCGGTGGACGTGGTCGTCGAGGTCGAAGGTGGTCAGCATGACGACCTTGGCCTCGGCAGGGATCCGCTCGGCGGCGGTCAGGCCGTCCATGCCGGGCATGCGGACGTCCATCAGCACCACGTCGGGGCGGTGCCGCGCGGTGGCGGCGACGGCGGCCGACCCGTCGCCGGCCTCGGCGATGACGCGGATGTCGCCCGCGGTCTCCAGGATGCGGCGCAGCCCGGAGCGGACGAGGTGCTCGTCGTCGGCGATGAGGACGCGGATCATGGGCGCGCGGGGATGCGGGCGTGCACGGCGAAGCCGCCGTCCGGGTGGGCGGCGGCGTCCAGGTGGCCGCCGACCAGCGCGAGGCGCTCGCGCAGTCCGGCGAGGCCGAGCCCGCTGCCGGGCAGCGCCTCGGCGGGGCTCGGCGGCGGGTCGTTGCGCACCGTCACCTCCAGGTGGGCGGGCAGGTAGCGCAGCGTGACCCGGGTCGCGGCGCCCCCGGCGTGCTTGTGGACGTTGGTGAGGGCCTCGCGGACGACGTGGTAGGCGGCCCGCTCGGCCGCAGCGGGCAGCGGGCGGGCGGTGCCCTCGACGTCGCGGCGGACGGGCAGACCCGCCGCCTGCGACTGGTGGACGAGCCGGTCCAGGCCGTCCAGCGTGGGGGGCGCGCCGAGCGGGTCGGCGCCGCCGGGGGAGCGCAGGACCTCCAGCACCTCGCGCAGGTCCGTCAGCGCCTCGCGGCCGGTGGCGCGGATCAGCGCGGCGGTCCGCTCGGTGCCGTCGTCGGGGGCCTCGACCTCAAGTGCCCCGGCGTGCAGGACCATCAGCGACACCTTGTGCGCGACCACGTCGTGCATCTCGCGGGCGATGCGGGCGCGCTCGGCCGCGCGGGCCTGCTCGGCGCGGGCGGCCTGCTCGCGTTCCAGGCGCGCGCCGCGCTCGCGCAGCCCGGCGAGCACCTGCCGGCGGGCGTTGATCCACAGCCCGGCCGCCAGCGGCGAGCCGACGAGGAGCAGCACCGAGAAGACCCGCTCCCCGGGCGCCATCCTGTCGTCGGGGCCGAGGGCGAAGCCGGTGCCGAGGACGGAGTTCAGCAGCGGGACGCCCAGCAGCGCGGCCGTCGCGGCGCCGGTGTAGGCGGCGACCAGGCGGTCGCTGCGCAGCGTCGTCGCCGCGTAGTAGGAGGCCACGATGAACCCGGGCCAGGTGGAGAACAGCAGCGAGCCGAGCGCGGTCACGGCGAACAGCGGCCAGAGGCGCCATCGCGCCAGCGCGGCCGTCGCCCCGGACGCGGCGGCGAACGCCAGGACCGCGACGTCGCCGCGCCCGGGGAGGTAGTCGACCGCGGTGAAGGCGAACATCGCCAGGCCGAGGGCCCAGGGGGCGAGCCGGTCGGCGAGCCGCGTCGCCGGTCCGAGCGGTGCCGCCGTCTCGATGTGGTCCACGCACCGAGGGTAGGCCGACGGCGGCGGCCCGCGGCTCCGCCCCTCGTCCCATGCGCCGCCTACTTAAGTTGCGGATCGCGGATCGACTTCCGGCCGACGCGCCCCGGCGCCGCCTTCCCGAAGGTGGAGCCAGGAAAGGAGGCCGCGATGAGAAGAGTCATGTGCGCGGCATTGGTGGCCGTGCCGCTGTCGGGGGTGCCCCTCCCGGCCACGGACGCGGCATCGGAGCAGTTGTACGTCGCGACCTGGGGCAGCGACGCGGGGACGGGTTCGTTGGAACGGCCGTTCGCCACCCTGGCGCGCGCGCAGCGGGAGGTGAGGGCGCGGGCGCCGCGCATGCGGTCGGACATCGTGGTCAACCTGCGCGGCGGCACCCACGTCCTGACCGCGCCGCTGCGGCCCGAGCCGGGACGCGGCGGCCACCGGGTGATCTACCAGGCCCACGGCTACGGGACGCCGGGGCGGGAGCGGGCCGTGATCAGCGGCGGCCGGACGATCACCGGGTGGCGGCGGGAGGGCCGCGCCTGGCGTGCCGAGGCCGGCGACCTGGAGACCCGCCAGCTGTACGTCGCCGACCGGCGCGCCGTGCTGGCCTCGCTCGGCGCCGGGCTGCCCGGCAAGGTGCGGACGACGAGGACCGGCTACATCACCGACAGCGACGTCCCGCGCTCGTGGCGCCGTCCGCAGGACATCGAGTTCGTCTACACCTTCCCCTACTGGGCGGAGGCGCGCTGCGGGGTGGCCGGTGTCGCGGCCCTCGGCCACCGGACCCAGGTCACCATGGACGGCCCGTGCTGGAAGCTGGCCCGCGGCTTCTACGAGGACGACGGGGATCCGCTCGGCGGCCCGACCGCGATCGAGAACAGCGTCTCCTTCCTGCGCGCGCCCGGGAGCTGGTATCTCGATCGTTCCCGGCCCGGGCACCACGTCCTGTACTACGTGCCGCGGCCGGGCGAGGACATGCGCACCGTCCAGGTCGTCGCGCCCGTCCTGCAGACGCTGGTCGACGGCACCGGGCGGCCCGGGGCCCCGCTGCACGACGTCGCCTTCCGCGGGCTGACCTTCGCGCACGCCACCTGGACGGCGCCGAGCGAGCCGGCCGGGTTCGTCTCGACCTGGAGCCTGTACAAGCGGCCGGGACGGAAGGGGTATCTGACGGTTCCGGGGAACATCGTCCTGCACGGCGCCGACCGGGTCGCCTTCCAGGGCAACCGGTTCACCCATCTGGGCGCCCAGGCGCTGGAGATCTCCAAGGGCAGCTCGGGCAACGTCGTGGAGGGCAACGTGTTCACCGACGTGTCCGACGGCGGGATCGTGATGGGCGTGACGCCTCCCGACGAGCGGGGGACCAACCGCGGCAACCGGATCTCCGACAACTGGATCCACCACGTGGGCGTGGAGTACCGCGCGGCCGCCGGGATCTGGAACATGGCCACGCGGGACACCACGATCGCGCACAACCGGGTCGGCGACGTCCCCAACTCGGGGATCCTGTCGGGCCGCGACCCGGACCTGCCCGGTGTGACCACGCGGACGCGCATCATCGGGAACCGCGTGTACGCGACCAACAAGGTGCTCAACGACGGCGGCGGCATCTACCTGCGCGGTGCCCAGGGCCACGGCTACGCCGACGGCGCCGTCCTGCGCGGCAACGCGGTGACCGGCGCGCCCGGCGAGTTCAACATCGGGATCTACACCGATGACACCACCCGGTACGTGCGTGTGACGGGCAACGCGGTCTACCGGTACGTGGCGTCGATCGGCGGTTGCAGCGAGGCGCCCGAGCGGCCCGTGTCGGACGTCCGGTACAGCGGGAACTTCTGGGACGACGCCGTGCCCTCATGGTTGAAGCGCCGGGAGTACCCGGGCGCGTGGCCGCCCGCGTCCGACGACTGCGGCGACCCGAGGAGGCTCGCGTTCCGCCGCAACACGCGCCTGGACCCGGGCGATCCGGAGGGGGCCTGCGCCGCCCGTCCCGCCTGCGAGGCCATCGTCGCCGGTGCCGGGCCGCGTCCTGCCTTCCGGCGCCTGCTCCAGATGCCGTGAGAGCGAGGTTCTCCTTCGACGTCTAGCGGCAGGGGCGGCTAGTGGACGGAGAAGCCGCCGTCCACGAAGATCGCCTGCCCGGTGACGTAGGCGGAGGACGCGCCCGCCAGGAACACCGCCGCCCCGGCGAAGTCGTCGGCGACGCCGTTGCGCCCGGTCATGGTGCGGGCGGCCAGCGCCTCGACCCGGTCCGGGTCGGCGGACAGCCGGGCGTTCAGCGGCGTCATCACGAACCCCGGCACGAGGGTGTTGGCGGTGACGCCGCGTCCCGACCACGCCTCCGCCTGCGACCGGGCGAGGGCCACCAGGCCCGCCTTGGACACCCCGTACGCGCCGCTGGTCACGAACGCGCGGAACGCCTGCTGCGAGGCGATGTGGATGAGGCGCCCGAAGCCGCGCTCGGCCATGCCGGGGGCGAACCGCTGGCCGAGCAGGAACGGCGCGTCGAGGTTGACGGCCATGGTGGTGTCCCAGACGTCCTCGCCCAGCTCGCCCATCGGGGGGCGCAGGTTGATCCCGGCCGCGTTGACCAGGATGTCGGGCTCCCCGAACGCCCCGGCGGCGCCCTCGGCCGCCCGCCGGACGCCGGAGCGCGAGGCCAGGTCGGCGCTCACCCAGGCGGCCCGGCAGCCGTGCGCCTCCAGGTCCCGGACCGTTCCGGCGAGGTCCGGTTCGCGCCGGGCGACGACCACGACGGACGCGCCGGAGCGCGCCAGCGCCTCGGCTATCGCGCGCCCGATCCCCGAGCTGCCGCCGGTGACGACGGCGACCCTGCCCTCCAGCGAGAACAGGCCGGACAGGTACGCGGCGGAGGGGCGGTCGCTCATGGACGCAGAGCCTACGGGGCGTTCCCGGGTTCCCGGTCGTCCCGGGGTTCCTGGTCGTCGCCGCGGCGCCGGTCCCGCCAGACCACCACGACGATCACGGCGACCACGACGAAGGTCGGCACGAAGAACGGCAGCGCCGTGATCGCCGAATGGGTGGCGAGGACCCCTTCGGCGGGGACGGTGCCGGAGATCATGTGCTGACCTTGGGACGGGGCTCGGCCGCGGCGGGGACGGCGTGCCCGGGCAGCAGGCGGGAGATCCGCGCCACGCCCCAGCCCAGGGAGATCACCAGGGCGAGGGTGCAGAACAGCACGACCGAGGAGCAGGCCAGCCACAGCCATCCGGGAACGTCCGATTTCAGCTCGCGTTGCAGGATCGTGCGCTCGCTCTGCACGTCGCGGGTGAAGCGCGGTGTCGCGGGCAGTTCCTTGGCGCCGATGGCCGGGTCGTCGGGCAGGTAGATCGGGACGCCCGCGAGCGTGCGTCCGTCGTGGAGGCGGATCAGCGTCTTCCACTCGCCGTGCAGGGGCATCGGCTCGCGGGTGCGGTAGACGCCGTCGCGCTCCTTGACCAGGTGCTCGACGTGCAGGCCCTCGCCCTGCCAGCCGGTGATCGTGACCCAGGCGGGGTCGTCCGCCGCATCGGCGGGGGAGAAGGCGACGCGGGCATTGGCGGTGCGGTGCGCGGCGTCGCCGTGGACGTCGGTGAGCGTCACCGTGGCGTTCTGGCCGTCCGGGACGGAGATGAGCAGGCCGTTGGCGACCGCCGCGGCCACCGCGAGGATCGCCCCGGCGAAGATCGGGCGGGCCACGGCGGGACGCGGCAGCCGGCCCTCCAGGCCCTCGGCCAGCATCGCGCCGCACAGCCCGCCCGCGACGCCGCCGACCACCGCCATGATCATGCCTTCGGCGAGGATGTCGCCCGTCCACGGCAGCCGGAACGCGACCCGGCTCCAGGCGTACTCGGCGCCGAACCCGGCCGTCCCGATCAGGACGCCGGACGCCGCGCCCAGCGCCAGCGGCCGCCGGGCCAGCGCGAGCGCCGCGAGCTCCACGCAAAGCGCCTCGGCGAAGTAGAGCGGCACCGCCGCCCACAGCTCGCCGATGGCGCCGCCGACCGCGACCGACACCCCGCCCCGGACCAGCATGTAGAACGCGACGGCGAAGACCGCGCCGCCCCGTCCGGTCCACAGCCGGGCGGCGACGAGCGCGCAGCCCGCCGCGAGCGCGATGAGCAGCGGCTGGTGGACGAGGCGGAACTGCGGGACGCCGAAGTCGTACTCGGCCTGGAACACCGACAGGCCGATCAGGAGCCCGCCGGCGTGCATGCCGCGGCGGACGTAGCCGCCCCACGGGGAGGCCGCCCGGTCCTGGGGGCCGCGCCAGGCGCGCCGTCCCTCCCGTTCGAGGATCATCATCGCGACCAGCGACAGCCCGGCGCCGCCGATCAGCATCAGGTGGGTGGGGCCCCAGAGCGTGACGTCCTGGCCGAAGATGCGGTGCCACACGTCGTCGAGGGGGAAGCCGAGCAGGGCGTAGAACCCGGCGCCCGCCAGCAGGACGCCGCCCGCCGGCGCGTACCAGTCGCGCGTGATCCGCACGGCGGCGCTGCCGGGACGCTCGCCCTTGGGCAGCACCACGGCGAGGACTCCGGCGGTGAAGATGCCGAACAGGCCGACGAGGATCGGGTAGTGGGCGATGTTGGCCAGCGGCCCCTCGTCCCGGCCGTGCGAGATGTGCAGGGAGATGTCCCAGTACATTCCGAGAAGCGCGATGATCAGCGACAGCATCGCGACGGCGGAGGGCAGCGCCGCCCAGCCGGGCAGCCCGCGCCCGGCGCCCCGCTCCGACGCCGCCGCGAGGCGCGCCGGCGCGGTGAGGCGCCCGCTGCGGTGCCCCCAGCCGAACAGCAGGAGGGCGGCCGTCAGGACCGCGGCCCCGCCGGAGGCGATGAGGATCTGGTCCAGCGCCGCGCCGCCCGCCGGTTTCGCCTGCTGCTCCGCGGCGAGCCGCAGGGCGGTCTCCAGTCGGTTATTCGTCACTTGATCCAACACGGGTGCTCTCCTAGCCGCCTGAAGGGGTACAAACCACCTCGGGCCGGAGTATGTCATCCTTTAATGTGTCATTGTCCAGTGTAATGATCTGTGGTGTGAGCCACCGGTGGGAAGGGAGCGGCATGAGGGTGCCCGTACGGCGGATGGTCGTGGCCTGCGCGGTCATGGGCGCGGTCATGGCCGCGGCGGGGTGCGGCGAGCCCGCCGCCGAGCCCGGCGCGCCCGCGAGTGCCGCGCCGTCGGCCCAGGTCCCGGCGGGATCCCCGACGGCCCTACCGCCGGGTGACAAGTCCGTTACCAGCGTTACGGCGACCGTGACCAAAGGGAAGGTGCGGATCGCCGGGCACCGCGTGAAGGTGCCGCGCGGCGCCACCGTCCGCATCACGATCACCAGCGACGCCGCCGACGAGTTCCACCTGCACGGCTACGACCGCGAGCTGGAGCTCGCCCCCGGGAAGCCCGCCACGCTCCAGCTCACCGCCGACATCCCCGGCGTCTTCGAGGCCGAGCTGCACCACTCGGGCGCCCGGGTGTTCGAGTTGCAGGTCGGCTGACCGTGCCGCTCGAAAGCGCGGCCCTCGGCGGTGCGGGCGTCCACGTCCTGGCGCACGGGCTCGGCGGGCGGACGGATCTGCCCCTGGACGCCGTCGCCGCCATCGCTGGCGGCGGCGCGGCCGTGGCGGCCTCGTTCCTGGCCCTCACCGCGGCGTGGCGGCGGCCCCGGCTCCACCCGGACGGGGGACGCCCGCTGCCCGCCGCACTCGCCCGCGTCCTGGACGCGCGGCCCCTCATCGCGGCGGGACGGGTGCTGGCCCTGGCCGCGACCGCCTTCGTGGTCGCCGTCGCGTTCGCGGGCCCGCCCACCGACAGGACCAACCTGGCCCCCTGGGCGCTGTTCGTGACGTTCTGGGTCGGGCTGGTGCCCGCCAGCGTCCTGCTGGGGCCCGTCTGGCGGCGCGTCAACCCGCTGCGCACCCTGCACGCCGGGCTCTGCCGCCTGACCCGCACCAACCCGGCGCGCGGGCGCCGCCCCCTTCCGTCCGGGCTCGGCTACTGGCCCGCCGCCGCGTGGCTCACCGGGTTCGTGTGGCTGGAACTGGTCGCCCCGCACCGGTCGGACCCGCGCGTCGTCGGCGCGCTCATCGTGGGGTATGCGGCGGTCAACATCGCGCTGGCCTGGTGGTACGGGCGCGGCTGGTTCACGCGCGGCGACGGGTTCGAGGCGTACTCCAGCCTCCTGGCGCGCCTGTGCCCGCTCGGGCGGCGCGGCGACGGGGCGCTCGTCGCGCGGACGCCGCTGACCGGCCTCATGACCGGCGCCGCCGAACCCGGGCTGGTGGCGGCCGCGTGCGTGCTGATCGGCTCGACCGGCTTCGACGGCATCACCCGCACCACCTACTGGCGCGACAACGTCGACCCGTCCAGCATGGTGGCGGGCACGCTGGGGCTGGTCGCCGCGATCGGCGCCGTCACCGTCCTGTACGTGGCGGCGCTCCGGATCAGCGCACGGCTCACCGGCGAGGACCCGGCCGCGCAGCCCGGACGGTTCGCCGCCACGCTGCTGCCCATCGCGTTCGGCTACACCGTCGCGCACTACTTCTCGTTCTTCGTGCTGGAGGGGCAGACGACGTTCATCCTCGCCGGCGACCCGTTCGGCACCGGCCTCGACCTGCTCGGCTCCACCGGCCACCGCGTCGACTACGACCTGGCGGGCCCGACGCTGACCGCCCAGGTGCAGGTCAACGCCATCGTCCTCGGCCACATCGCGGGCACCATCGCCGCCCACGACCTCGCGCTGCGCACCCTGCCTACCGGGCGGACCCTGCGCGGCCAGCTCCCCATCGCCGCCGTCATGGTCGCCCTGACCTGCGCCGGGCTGTTCGCGCTGCTCAGCGGCTGACCGGCCCGGCGGGCTCCGCGTCGTCCTGCCCCTGCCGCTTCTGCTCCTGCTGCTCGCGCTGCTTCTTGCGGCGCTCGACCTCCTTCGCCGCGACGCCGATCGCGAACAGGATCGGCACCCAGAACTTGGCGGTGGCCAGGATGACGCGCAGCCACAGCGGCAGCGACACGTCGGGCAGGTCGGGCCACGGGACGTCCGGCAGCGGGACCGACGGCGGGTCGATCTCCGGGAGCGACCAGTCCGGCCACGGGACCATCGCCAGCAGGAGCTTGATCAGCGCGCCCAGCCCCAGTAGCGGGAGCAGCACCTTGCCCGTCGCCAGCACCACGTGCCGCGAGGCGTACAGCGCCGGATGCGCGAGCGCCAGCGCCTCCCGCCGGGCCGCGCGCGTCCCCTCGGCGGGCACGAACGGGATCTTGCCCTGCTCCGCCCCGCCCCCGTCGTCGGCGTCGTCGTCCTTGCCCTCCTCGCCTTCTGTGTCGGACGGTTCGGACGGCTCGGGCGGCGCGAGGTGGCAGCGCGCGGCCTGCCCGTCGAGGAGGCCGCGGACGTCGAACCAGACCTGCACGGTCAGCTCGCCGTACGGGATCTTGATCAGCGGGCCGCCCGTGGCCTCCCCGGCCTGCTCCCCGTCCGCGTACAGCCGCGCGAGCTGCTTCCAGCCGGTCCGCTCGGTCCCGACTTCGAGGCGGTGGCCGTCATGGTCGAGCGTCCAGAGTCCCCCTGTCATGCCGCCCAGTCTCGTGGGACGAGGCGCCGGGGGCATCGCCCGATGGGCGAGACCCGATAGACCAAAGTCGACCCCGCCGGCGGCGGGCGCTGCACGGCCCGGGCGCTAGACGGCCCGGGCGGTGGCGGGGGCGCGCATGGCGAGGTCCCGGCGCAGGAACTCGGCGGTGATCGAGGACGGGTCCTCCAGGAGGGCCGCCGGAGTGCCGGTGAACACGATCTCGCCGCCGTGGCGGCCGCCGTCGGGGCCGAGGTCGATCACCCAGTCCGCCCGCTTGACCACGTCCACGTCGTGCTCGATGACGATGACGGTGTTGCCGGCGTCCACGAGCCGGTCGAGCAGGTCGACGAGGGCGTCGATGTCGGCCATGTGCAGCCCGGTGGTCGGCTCGTCCAGCACGTAGACGGCGCCGGTGCGGTGCAGCTCGCCGGCCAGCTTGATGCGCTGCCGCTCCCCGCCCGACAGGGAGGTGAGCGGCCGGCCGAGCGTCAGGTAGCCCAGGCCCACCTCGTCCACGGCGCGCAGGCGGGCGGCGATGGCGCGCTCGGGGCCGTCGCCGGTGAAGAAGGCGAGGGCCTCCTCGGCGGTCATCTCCAGCACGTCCACGATCGTCCGGCCGCGCAGGGTGTGGGCGAGGACCTCCGGGCGGTACCGGGTGCCGTGGCATACCTCGCAGGTGGTGGTGACCGGGTCCATGAACGCCAGGTCGGTGAAGATGACGCCGTTGCCGTCGCAGGCCGGGCACGCGCCCTTGGAGTTGTAGCTGAACCAGCCGACGTCCATGCCGGTGGCCTTGGCGAACAGTCGGCGCACCGGGTCCATGACGCCCAGGAACGTGATGGGGCTGGAGCGGCGGGAGGCGGCGATGGCCGACTGGTCCACCACGATCGCCTCCGCGTGGCGGGGCGCGAACTCCTCCATGACCAGGGTGCTCTTGCCCGACCCGGCGACGCCGGTCACGGCGGTGAGCACGCCCGTGGGGAACCGCGCGGTCACGTCCTTGAGGTTGTGGGCGCGGGCGCCGGTCACCGCCAGCCAGCCGGACGGCTCCCGGAAGGCGTCCTTGACCGGCGCGGTGCGGCGCAGGTACCGGCCGGTCGGGGTGGCGGACTCGCGCAGCTGCGCGACCGTCCCGGTGAAGACGACCTCGCCGCCGTGCGCGCCCGCGCCGGGGCCCATGTCGATCACGTGGTCGGCGACGCGGATGACGTCGGGGTCGTGCTCCACCACCAGCACGCTGTTGCCCTTGTCGCGCAGCCGCACCAGCAGGGCGTTCAGCCGGTCGACGTCGCGGGGGTGCATGCCGACGCTGGGCTCGTCGAAGATGTAGGTCATCCCGGTCAGGCTCGACCCCAGGTGCCGGACGACCTTGAGGCGCTGCGCCTCCCCGCCCGACACGGTGCGGGTCTCGCGGTCCAGGGACAGGTAGCCGAGGCCGATGTCCTCCAGCCGCCGCAGCCGCGTGATCGCCGCCCGCGCGATCGGCGTCGCGACCGGGTCGCCGATCCCGCCGAGCGCCGCGATCAGGTCGCCGACCTCCATCCGGCACAGCTCCGCGATGTCACGGCCGTCGATCTTGGACGCGAGCGCCGCCCGGTTGAGTCGCGCGCCGCCGCACTCGGGGCAGGTGTCCTCGCGGACGACGCGGCGGGCCGCGTCCCGCATCCTGCCCGTCAGCGCGTTGAGGTCGCGCTTGATGTAGAGGCGCTCGAACCGCTCGACCAGCCCCTCGTAGGCGTTGTTGCCCATGCGCCCGGTCCGGTTGAGCCGCTGGACGCGGAAGCCCTTGCCGTGCAGGAGCATCTGCCACTCCTCGGGCGTGAAGTCCCGCAGCGGCTTGTCGGGGTCGAACAGGCCCGATTCGGCGTACAGCTGCCACACGTAGGTGCCCACCCCGAACGGCGGGAAGTTCACCGCGCCCTCGTTCAGCGTCTTGCCGGTGTCCAGGAA
The DNA here is from genome assembly GCF_004349215.1 of Actinomadura rubrisoli. Lineage (GTDB taxonomy): Bacteria > Actinomycetota > Actinomycetes > Streptosporangiales > Streptosporangiaceae > Spirillospora > Spirillospora rubrisoli. Next base: position 27,700 of record NZ_SMKU01000078.1, read on the forward strand.
CCGGTCCAGGTCGACCCGGACCACGCGGCCGAGGCCGTCGCACTCCGGGCACATGCCCTGCGGGTCGTTGAAGGAGTAGGCGCCCGCCTCGCCGGCGCTGGGCGTCCCGTGCCGGGAGAACAGCACGCGCATGATCGAGTAGATGTCGGTCATGGTGCCGACCGTGGAGCGCGCGTTGCCGCCGATCGGCCGCTGGTCGACGATGACCGCCGGGGCGAGCCGGTCGATCGCGTCGGCGTCGGGCCGCTCGTGCTTGGGCATCCGGTGGCGGATGTACCAGGTGAACGTCTCGTTCAGCTGGCGCTGGGACTCCACCGCCACGGTGTCGAACACGATCGAGGACTTGCCGGAGCCGGACACCCCCGTGAAGACGACGATCCGCTCCTTCGGAATGTTCAGGGAGACGTTCTTGAGGTTGTTCTGCCTGGCTCCGGTGATGATGATGCTGTCCGTGCTCATGCGTCCCAGGTTAGGAGCGAATGAGGTCATGATCTGGCCTCATTTGGGGGGCATACTGGAAAGATGCCGCAAACTACCTCGGCCCGGCTGCTCCAGCTGCTGTCCCTGCTGCAGACGCGGCGGGAGTGGACGGGCCCGGAGCTGTGCGAGCGCCTGGGCGTCAGCCCCCGCACCGTCCGCCGCGACGTGGAGCGGCTGCGCGACCTGGGATACCCGGTGCACGCCACCCTCGGCTCGGTCGGCGGGTACCGCCTGGAGGCGGGCGCCGCGATGCCGCCGCTCCTGCTGGACGACGAGGAGGCCGTCGCGATCGCCGTCGGGCTGCGGCACGCCGCCGGGGGAGCGGTGGAGGACATCGGGGAGACCTCCGTGCGGGCTCTGGCCAAGCTGGAGCAGGTGCTGCCCGACCGGCTGCGGCGCCGGGTGAACGCCCTGCACTCGGTCACGATGCCGCTGACCGGGCCGCCCGCGGGGCCGACCGTGGCCCCCGAGACCCTCGCGGTCCTGGCCGCCGCGTCCCGCGACCGCGAGCGGCTCCGGTTCTCCTACCGCGACAAGGACGGCGCGCAGAGCGCCCGCCTGGTGGAGCCGCACGGGCTGGTGTCGGCGGGGCGCCGCTGGTACCTGGTCGCCTGGGACGCCGGCCGCGAGGACTGGCGGACGTTCCGCGTGGACCGGGTGGGCGCCCCGCGTCCCACCGGGGTCAGGTCCGCGGCCCGCGAGCTGCCCGCCCCGGACGCGGCCGCGTTCGTCGCCGGGACGCTGACCGGGTCCGATTCCCCGCGGCGGGCGGTGCTGACCGTGCACGCCTCGGCCGAAGAGCTGGCCGACCGGTTCCGCGTCACCGGCGCCGAGGTGGAGCCCGTCGACGACCGCACGTGCACGCTGCGCACCGCCCCCGACTCCCTGGAGTGGACGGCGCTGCGCATCGCCTACCTCGACCTGGACTTCGAGGTCCGCGAGCCGCCGGAGCTCGCCGACCGCCTCGCCGACATGGGCCGCCGCCTCCTGCGCGCCTCCGGCCGCTGACGGCCGCCGGCGGGCGGCCGGGCGGTCACCGGGTCAGCATTCGATCGTGATGACCGAGACGCTGTGCGAGCCGGTGTTGGTGACGTACAGGTACTCGTCGTCGGGGCCGGAGGCGGTCCAGCGGGGGTCGTCGCCGACCGCGACGTCGCCCAGGACCTTGTGGGTGCGGGTGTCGAAGATGCTGACGGTGTCGGACCCGGAGTTGGCGACGTAGGCGATGCGGTCGCCGCTGTAGAGGTTGAGGCCGCGGGGATTGGCGCCGACGGTGATGGTGTCGGTGACCTTGTTGGTGTCGGCGTCGATGACCGAGACGGTGCCGCCGATGGTGTTGGAGATGTAGACGGTCTCAGCGTCGGGGGTGACCAGGACGCCGCGGGGTTCGTCGCCCACGGGGATGGTGTCGGTGACGGTCTTGGTGCGGGTGTCGATGACCGAGACGGTGTCGGAGTCGGAGTTGGCGACGTAGGCGCGCCGTCCGTTGGGGGTGAAGGCGATGCCGCGGGGGGCCTTGCCGACGGGGATGGTGTCGGTGACGGCCTGGGTGGCGGTGTCGATGACGGTGACGGCGCCCGATCCGGTGCTGCTGACGTAGGCGTAGCGTCCGTTGGGGGCCATGGCGACCCAGCGGGGCGCATCGCCCACGGGGACGGTCTTGACGACCTTGCGGGCGGCGGTGTCGATGACCGAGACCTCGTCGGAGTCGCGGTTGGCGATGAAGGCGAAGGCGCCGCGGCGGTCGAAGGCCACGCCGTAGGGGAACGCGCCGACCGGGATGGTCGCGACCACGGTGCGGGAGGCGACGTCGATGACCGAGACGGTGTTGGATCCGGCGTTGGCGACGTAGGCGGTCCGGTGGCCGGGGGCGAAGGTCACGACGCGGGGGTTCAGGCCGACGGGGATGGTGGCCAGCACGACCGGCCGCGGCGCGCGGTGGGCGGTGCCGGCTTGGTGGGTGCCGATCTGGTGGGTGCGGGTGCTCGGCCCGGCGGGGACGGCGTGGGCGGCGGGGGCGGTCAGCAGGCTTGCCGTGAGCAGCGCGGCGCTCGCCAGGGCCG
>NZ_SMKU01000780.1 GCF_004349215.1 Actinomadura rubrisoli
CCGAAGCCCGTGGCCCAACCACTTGTGGGGGGAGCGGTCGAAGGTGGGGCCGGCGATTGGGACGAAGTCGTAACAAGGTAGCCGTACCGGAAGGTGCGGCTGGATCACCTCCTTTCTAAGGAGCACAGCCGACCGGACCGCCCGCCTGAGGTGGGGGACCGGCCGGTGGCCGCCGTTGACGGCGTATGTCCGTCAGGTGGCTGCTCATGGATGTGGAGCACTGGCTACTCAGCTCACCGCTCGTGTGAGCCGGCAAGTACCGCCCCCCTTCACCGGGGGGGGGGAACGCGGGTTTCGGGCGGCGGGAGGGTTGGACACGCTGTTGGGTCCTGAGGAAACGGGCACGTTTCTTCGGATCGCGGGACCTGAACCGCACCATCTGACCGGTGGTGTGGTTTTGGTGGGCCCGGTTGTTTTTTGAGAACTGCACAGTGGACGCGAGCATCTCTGGTGAGACTCGGCTTCTCGAACGTCGCCCCTTTTCGGGTGGGGTTCGGGGTGTTGGGTTTCATCTGCGATTTGTTTTGATCGTTTTGTGTGTTCAAGTTTTTAAGGGCATACGGTGGATGCCTTGGCATCAGGAGCCGATGAAGGACGTGGGAGCCTGCGAT
>NZ_SMKU01000781.1 GCF_004349215.1 Actinomadura rubrisoli
GGGAGGGCGCTTCGGGGGGTGATGTGCGGCAGTTGGAGAGCAATCTGAAGGCTCTCGGGTACGAGGTGGCCGTGGACGGGGAGTTCACCGCCGCGACCGGGGCCGCGGTGAGGGAGTGGCAGGACGATCGGGGGCTGGAGGAGACGGGGACGGTCGACTCCGGGCAGGTCGTGTTCCTGAGCGGGGCCGTGCGGGTGCGGGAGGTGAAGGCGCCCGAGGGGAAGCAGGTGGGACAGGGGCAGCCCGTCTTGAACGTGGCCGGGACGAGGCGGGTCGTCCATGTGGATCTGGACGCGGACCGGCAGGACATCGCGCGCAAGGGCGCCAGGGTCTCGGTGGAGCTGCCCGGCGGGAAGACCGTCACGGGGACGATCAGCGAGGTCAGCGGGGTCGCGGAGAGCAGCGGGACCGGGCAGGACAAGAAGACGACGGTGGGCGTCGACATCTCGCTGGGAAGTGCCGGGACGGGACGGCTGGACGAGGCGCCCGTCAGCGTGGAGCTGGAGGGCGAGCGGCGGCGGGGCGTGCTGTCGGTGCCGGTCGAGGCGCTGCTGGCGCCGCGGGAGGGCGGCTTCGCGGTGGAGGTCGTGGAGGTGTCTCTTATACACAC
>NZ_SMKU01000782.1 GCF_004349215.1 Actinomadura rubrisoli
CGGCCACCTGGCGTTCCTACGGCCGCGACGGCGACCGCGACGGACGCAAGGACGTCCACGACCCCGCCGACGCCGTCCCGGCCGCCGCCGCCTACCTGTGCGACCACGGCGCCGCGACCAACCTGCGGACGGCCCTGTGGCATTACAACCACTCCACGCGCTATGTCGACCACGTCCTGGCCGCGGCCGACCGGCTGCGCTGACCGCCCGGCCAACCGGCATCCGGAAGGGGGAACCCCTAATGAACGAACAACTTCAGCGGCTCGGGCGGGACCTGCACACCACCGTGGAGTGGCGGCTGCGCCGTCAAATGCTGCCGCACTACCTCACCGCCACGGTGCTGGCGGCGGGCCTCACCGTGGCCAACCTGCCGCCGCATGTATCAGCTGCCGGCACCGCACTGGTCATCGCATGCCTGACTGCCGCAACAGCAGGGGTGGCCATGTGGCGGATGCGCCGGTCCCGATGGCGGCCGTGGATCCCACGCGTGGCCATCGCCGCCGCCGTGGCAGGCGGATGGCTGACGGCCGCCGCACTGACCGGCCTGGGCTGGGTGCTGGTCGCGGTGCTGGTCGCCGCAGAGATCATGCTCGCCGCCCGG
>NZ_SMKU01000783.1 GCF_004349215.1 Actinomadura rubrisoli
CGGCCACCTGGCGTTCCTACGGCCGCGACGGCGACCGCGACGGACGCAAGGACGTCCACGACCCCGCCGACGCCGTCCCGGCCGCCGCCGCCTACCTGTGCGACCACGGCGCCGCGACCAACCTGCGCAAGGCCCTGTGGCATTACAACCACTCCACGCGCTATGTCGACCACGTCCTGGCCGCGGCCGACCGGCCGCGCTGACCGCCCGGCCAACCGGCATCCGGAAGGGGAACCCCCTAATGAACGAACAACTTCAGCGGCTCGGGCGGGACCTGCACACCACCGTTGAGTGGCGGCTGCGCCGTCAAATGCTGCCGCACTACCTCACCGCCACGGTGCTGGCGGCGGGCCTCACCGTGGCCAACCTGCCGCCGCATGTATCGGCCACCGGCACGGCACTGGTTATCGCGTGCCTGACCGCCCTAGTAGCGGGGGTGGCCATGTGGCGGATGCGCCGGTCCCGATGGCGGCTGTGGATCCCACGCGTGGCCATCGCCGCCGCCGTGGCAGGCGGATGGCTGACGGCCGCCGCACTGACCGGCCTGGGCTGGGTGCTGGTCGCGGTGCTGGTCGCCGCAGAGATCATGCTCGCCGCCCGG
>NZ_SMKU01000784.1 GCF_004349215.1 Actinomadura rubrisoli
ACGCCCCACCCGTCCCCAGCGGCAAAACACACGGCGACGTCGCCCCGATCTCCAGCACCCCATCGCCGCTGGTGATCAGGCCAAGCGAGAAGTCGCCCGAGGAGTCGAGCCCGAGCACCTGAGGCTTGTTGCCATCGAGGCGCACGGCGCTGTCTATCTTGTAGCCCTGCCGATCCCAGAACCCCTTGATCTTTCGGGCGATCTCGCCGTTGCTGCTCTGCGGCACTCCTCGCAGGAGGTAGCTGCGGTTGAGCACCGTCTGCTCCGGCGACCCACCGTCGTCCGGATCACAACTGCTCCGCTGGGACAGATTCTCGATCGACTCAAGGCGTGGTTCGGGTTCGAGCACCCCGACAGCCTCACGGATGATCTTTTCCATCCGGGAAATGGCCTCTTTCTCGGTCATGGTCATACTGTTCATGCTCTCTTTCGGGCTTCCCGATGGGCTTGCTGAGGAATCCACGCCGCAGGCGGCGGTGAAGAGCAGCGCAGCGGCCATGGCCGAACAGGTACCGAGCCTCCACAACGAGAACGAGGAACAAACCCTCATGGGTGACCTCCTGATGGGGCGGGGGCCGGCGACGGGGAGG
>NZ_SMKU01000079.1 GCF_004349215.1 Actinomadura rubrisoli
GGGGGCGTCGTCCTCGGTGGGCGGGGTCCGGGTGAGGACGTTGAAGAGCAGGTTGAGGACGATCGCGCTGATGCTGCCGAGGGTGATGCCGCTGTTGAGGATCGCGGCGACGTCGCGGGGCATGTTCTCGCCGAACTCGGGGACGGTGGCCGGGAGCATCGCCAGGGCGACGCTGATCGCGACGACCAGGGCGTTGCGCTCCTGGCGCAGGTCCACCTTGGCGAGGGTCTGCATGCCGACGACGGCGACCATGCCGAACATCGCGACGGCCGCGCCGCCCAGGACGTCCGGCGGGATGGACGCGACGTAGGCGGCGGCCTTAGGGAAGAGGCCGAGCACGATCATGATGGCGCCGGCGGCGACGACCACGAAGCGGCTGCGGACGCCGGTGAGGCGCACCAGGCCCACGTTCTGCGCGAAGCAGGTGTAGGGGAAGGCGTTCAGGGAGCCGCCGAGGAAGGTGGACAGGCCGTCCGCGCGGAGGGCGCGGGTGATGTCGTCGCCGGTGACGTCCCGGCCGACGATCTCGCCGGTGGCCTTGGAGTCGCCGACGGTCTCCACGACGGTGACCATCATGACCAGCAGCATCGCGATGACGGCGCCGATGTGGAAGGTCGGGGTGCCGTAGTGGAACGGGGTGGTGGCGCCGAGCCAGTCGGACCTGCCCACCTGGTCGAAGCCGGTGTCGCCGAGGGCGTAGGAGACCGCCGTCCCGCCGACGAGGCCGAGCAGGACGGCGATGCTGCTGAGGAACGGGCGGCGCAGCCGGTAGAGCATGATGATGAACAGCAGGGTGCCGCCCGCGTACGCCAGGTGCCTCCAGCTGCCGGGGTCCTTGGCGGCGGCGCCGCCCGCGGCGTCGGTGAGCGCGTTCGGCAGCAGGATCAGACCCATGATGGTCAGGACGGTGCCGGTGACGAGCGGCGGGAAGAAGCGCAGCAGCCGTCCGAGGAACGGCGCGGCGACGAGGGTGGCCAGGCCCGCGGTGATCGTGGCGCCGTAGATGGCCAGCAGGCCGGCGGTGGGGCTCTCGGCGCCCTGCCCGATGGCGATCATGGGGGCGACCGCGGTGAACGTGACGCCCTGCACGATCGGCAGCCGGATCCCGATCCGCCAGAAGCCGAGCGACTGGACGACGGTGGCGATCCCGCATGTGAACAGGTCGGCGTTGATGAGGTAGACGAGCTGCTCCGGGGACAGCCCGATCGCGCCCGCCACGAGGATCGGCACCACCACCGCGCCCGCGTAGAAGGCGAGGACGTGCTGGAAGCCGTACAGGGCCAGCCTGGGGACGGGGAGCACCTCGTCGACGGGGTGCTTGTGGGGTCCTTCTCCGGCCATGCGCGCCTTGCCTCCCGGGGGTAGCCGAACGGTCGTCCGGGCGTGTGCGGACGCCGCGGATCCGAGTGCGGAGCATAGCCTCAGGTGACGGGGACGATCTGCGCGGCGGTGAGGCGGCCGTCGTGGATGTCGAGGAGCCCGATGGTGCCGTGGGGCTGGCGGCGCCGGTCGGTGGGCGATCCGGGGTTGAAGATCCGGACGCCGTCGCCGGTCTCGTCCATGGGGATGTGCGAGTGGCCGAAGACGACGAGGTCGGCGGCGGGGAACCAGCGCCGCATCCGCGCGGTCCGCCCGCGTGCCTGGCCGCTGTCGTGGACCATGGCGACGGCGAGGCCGCCGAGGTCGAGTTCCAGGCGCTCGGGTGCGCCCCACTCGGCCACGTCGGGCCCGTCGTTGTTGCCCAGGACGGCGTGGACGGGCGCGTACTCGGCCAGTTCGTCCAGCACCGGGGCGACGCACACGTCCCCGGCGTGCAGGACGGCGTCCGCGCGCCGCAGGTGCTCGGCCACCTTGGGCGGGCACGACTTCCAGCGCCGGGGCGCGTGGGTGTCGGAGACGATCACCGCTCTCACGCGTCCCATTGTCCCCCACGGGTACCGGCGCGCCGGGCGGGCCCCCAGGGGTGAATTTGCGACGGCGGGATCTGGACACCGGTGGGAAACAACTGTAAGCACCGAGTCATTTCCGTGTGCTGACCTGCGGCGTTACGCTCAGGTTCCCTCGCGGGCCGCCCTCGGGAGACGGGCCGTACGCCCCCGGCCGCTTCCATCGGCGGATCGGTGCCGCGAGGGACGGGGGGACGGCCGGGCGCCGAGGAGGAAGACCACCCCCTTGCACCGGCCCCGGGGTCCGGCCGTCTCTCCCCCGATCTATGCTGCGGACCATGAACACGCCGGTTCGGCGCGATACGGCCCGGGTCGTCCTCGCGGGCCCGGGCGACCGGGTCCTGCTCTTCCGGCACCTGCTCCCCCGGCCGTGGGCGAGGGAGGGGTGGCTGACGCCGGGCGGCGGCATCGACCCCGGCGAGACGCCGGCGCAGGCCCTCGTGCGGGAGCTGCGGGAGGAGATCGGGCTCTCGCTGGGGACGGACGATCTGGGCGGGGCCGTGGCGTTCGACGCGGGCCGGTGGTGGACCGGCGACACGGTCTTCGCGACGGTCAACTGGTACTTCTTCGCCCGGACGGCGTCCCTCGGCCTCGACTTCTCCGGGCAGGAGGAGAGGGAGCGCGGCGAGTTGCTCGATCACCGGTGGTGGCGGATCGCCGACCTGGACGGCAGCGCTGACCTGGTCTTTCCCGTGGGGCTCGCGGAACTGGCCGCCCGACTGGTGGACGGCGACCGTCCGCGCGAGCCGGTGGAGCTGCCCTGGGAGTGAACGGGCCGGCGCCCCGGGCTCAGCCGCGCCCCCACGCTTCGGCGAGCAGGGCGTAGGAACGGACGCGGTCGGCGTGGTCGTGGGTGATCGTGGTGATCAGCAGCTCGTCGGCGCCCGTGACGCGCTGGAGGGTCTCCAGGCCGCTGACGACCGTGGACGGCGACCCGGCGAACTGGGTGTCGACGCGGTCGGCGACGAGGTCCCAGTCCTCCGGCGGCCAGTGGCGGGCGGCCGCGTCCTCGGGCGTCGGGAACGGGATGGCGGCGAGGCGGGAGCGGATGCTGTGCACCCACAGCGGGTAGGGCGAGGCGAGCACGCACGCCTCATCGTCGGTGGGCGCGACCACGACGTCGGCCGAGACGACGACGTACGGCTCGTCCAGGGTCGCGGACGGTTTGAACGCCGCCCGGTACGCCTCCACCGCCTCCAGGACGTTGGACGGGCTGACGTGGTAGTTCGCCGCGAACGGCAGGCCGCGCTCGCCCGCGACCTGGGCGCTCTGCCCGCCGCTGCTGCCCAGGATCCACAGCTCGACGTCGGCGTGCTCGCCGGGCGTCGGGTGGGCCTCGTGGCCCTCGGGGGTGCGGTACGAGCCGTCCAGCAGCGCGGCAATGTCGTCGACCACGTCGGCGAAGTCGGGGGACTCGGCGCCCGGCTGCTGGAGCAGCGCGCCGTGCAGCCCGAAGGCTGGGGACGTGGCGAGCCGCGCGACGTCGAACGGCGCGGGGATGAGCAGCCCGTCCACGACCTCGGCCGCGCGGGCGGGCGGCGGCGGGGGCGCGTCGGAGCGCCGGGCGGCCTCGGCCCGGCGCGCGGCCTCGGCGCGGCGCTGCCCGGACCGGCCGAGTCCGAGGTCGACGCGGCCGGGGTAGAGCGCGTCGAGGGTGCCGAACTGCTCGACGATCGCCAAGGGCGTCCAGTGCCCGGTCTGGACGGCGCCGGACCCGACGCGGATGCGGGACGTGGCCGCCGCCACGGCCGCGATGAGGATCTGCGGCGCCGAACTCGCGACGCCGGGCGCGAGGTGGTGCTCGGCGAGCCAGTAGCGGCGGTAGCCGAGCTCCTCCGCGCGCCGGGCCAGGTCGAGGGTCGCGCGCAGGGCGGACGGCGCCGTCCCGCCCGCCGGGATCGGTGCCAGGTCGAGGACGGACAGGGGGATCATGGGCGACTCCCGGTGGGGAACGGACGGCTCGGGATCTCCTTGCGCAGGGCGGGGGCGACGTCGCTCTGGAACAGCTCCAGGGAGTCGCGGTGCAGGGCCTCGGGCAGCCCGTCCGCGTCGGCCTGGACGTGCATGACCTCGTGCCCCAGCCGGTCGTGGTAGCGGTGGACCTTGTCGATGACCTGCTGCGGGCTCCCGACCAGCGCGGAGCCGCGCTCGATCGCGTCCTCGACGGAGTGGAAGACCGGCGTCACGCCGTTGGCGCGGAACAGCTCCTGGCGCGCGTCGAACACCGGACGGTAGGTCTCGACGGCGTCCTGGGAGTTCCTGGCCACGTAGAGCCCGGCCGTCCCGGCGCCGACGAGGGCGTCCGCGGGGTCGTGGCCGTGGTGGGCCCAGCGTTCGCGGTAGTGGGCGACCAGTTCGGCGTAGGGCTCGACGGGGTTGGTGACGTTGGCGGAGAACAGCGGGTCGCCGAAGCGGGCGGCGAGCTCCACCGACTCCTTGCTGGTGGCGCTGCCGTGCCAGATGCGGACGGGCCGCTGGAGGGGGCGCGGCAGCACCTCGGCGCGGCTGAGGGGCGGGCGGTAGCGGCCCCACCAGGTGACGGTGTCCTCGCGCCAGAGCCGCCGGAACAGCTCGTACCCCTCGCGGTTGCGGTCCCACTGGTCGTCGGCGGTGACGTGGAACAGCTCGGCCTGCGCGGCGCCGTTCCCCTTGCCGATCATCAGTTCGAGGCGTCCGCCGGACAGGTGGTCGAGCGTGGCGTAGTCCTCGTAGGCGCGGACGGGGTCCAGGAGGCTGAGCGTGGTGACCGCCGTGAACAGGCGGATCGCGGACGTGCGGGCCGCGATGTGGCTGAGCACGACCGGCGGGGACGACGACAGGAACGGGCGCTCGTGCCGCTCCCCCACCCCGAACCCGTCGAAGCCGAGCTCCTCGGCGAGGACGGCGTTGCCGACGGCCTCGCGGAGCCGTTCGCAGACCGGTTTCAGCGCTCCGGTGCGCGGGTCGGGCGCGTGGATGATGAGCGTGATGGCCAGGAACTTCACAGGACCTTCTCCATGCAGATCGAGAAGGTCAGCCACTCGTACGGCGGGAAGACGGGGATGCGGGCGTATCCCTCCCGCTCGTACAGCCGGACGGCGTCGGGCTGGCGGTCGCCGGTCTGCAGGATGACGCGGCGTGCGCCGAGGGCGCGGGCGGCGTCCTCGGTGGCGGCCAGCAGGGCGGTGGACACGCCCGTGCCCCGGTGGGCGGCCGCGACGTACATGCGCTTCAGCTCCAGGTCGCCGCCCAGGCGGCGGAGGGCGGCGTGCCCGACCGGCTCTCCGCCCGCGTAGGCGAGGCCGACGTAGGCGACCTGCCCCTCGTCCACGTCGAGCGTGGCGTGCAGGTCGGCGGCGGCGGCGGCGAGGGCCTCGATCCGGTCGGCGTAGCGGATCTCCATCTCGGTCTGCATGGCCGCGCGGAGCGCGGCGCCCGCCGGGTCGTCCCAGCGCGCAGCGCGGACGGTGACACGGCGCCGGGTCTGCCGGGCCGGGCTGGTCACGGCGCCGCCGCGTAGCGGTTGGCGGGACGGGGCAGGCCGAGGTGCCCGCGCAGCGTGGCGGCGCCGTAGCCGGTGCGGAACGCGCCGCGCCGCTGGAGCTCGGGCACGAGCCCCCGCGTGATCCCCGCGAGGTCGGACGGCAGGACGCCGGGACGGAGCCGGCAGCCCTCGACGCCCGCCTCCCGCCAGTCCAGGAGCAGGTCGGCCAGCTCGCCCGGGGTGCCGGTGAAGATCTCGGCGTCGGAGGCGAGCGCGGCGCCGTCCAGATCGTCCAGGACGCTCTTGCGGGCCGCCGCCGCGCCGGGCTCGCCGTCGAGGAGGACGAGCAGGTCGGCGAGGATCCTGAGGGGCTCGCCGGTCCGGCCGACCGCCCGCTCCGCCTCGCGGACCTGGGCGACGAGGGCCGCGGCGTCCGGGCGGGAGCAGGGCGTGACGTACACGACGTCGGCCCCGCGCGCCGCGAACTCCCGCGAGGGGGCGTCGTGGGCGAGGGCGGTGACGAGCGGCTGGCCCTGCGGCGGGCGCGGGGTGATCGACGGGCCGCGGACGCTGAAGTGCGGCCCCTCGAAGTCGATGTAGTGGAGCTTGGCGCGGTCCAGGAACCGTCCGGTGGCGGCGTCCCTGATCTCGGCGTCGTCCTCCCAGCTGTCCCACAGGCGGCGGACGACCTCGACCGCGTCGGCCGCCTCGCCGAGCAGTTCGGCGCGGAACTCCCGCCCCTCGGGCGGCAGGAGCGAGCCGAAGGCGGGGAAGGAGCGGCGGCCGAAGTGGGCGGCGTCGGACGCGCGGCCGGCGATCTGGGGCCGCCAGCCCGCCCGGCCCCGGCTCACGTGGTCGAGGGAGGCGATGCCGATGGCGACGTGGAACGGCTCGTTGTGGGTGGTCCCGGCGGTCGGGACGAGCCCGATGCGGGTGGTGCCGGGCGCGAGCCGCGCGGCGACCAGGACGGCGTCGAGCCTGCCCCTGACCTGGTCGGTGCGGTCGTCGGGCCCCTCCGCCCCGGACGACTGCGGGCCGGGGGCGTCCTCGATGGTGAGGAAGTCCAGCAGCCCGCGCTCGGCCTCGGCGGCCAGGCCCGTCCAGTAGGCGGCGCCGAACAGGTCGGCGGGGCGGGCGGCCGGGTCGCGCCAGGCGGCGGGATGCCAGCCGGCGCCGTCCAGCGCGACGGCCAGGTGCAGCAGGCTCACGAGGCGGCCTCCTCGGCGGTGCGGCGGGCGGGCGGCGCGCCCAGGTCGAGGGAGGCGCGCGGCGGGCCGAGGCCCAGGTGGTCGCGCAGCGTCGGCCCGGTGTACTCGGCGCGGAACACGCCCTTCTCCTGGAGCAGCGGCACCACCTTGTCGACCAGGTCGTCCAGGCCTCCGGGCGTCAGGTGCGGGACGAAGACGAACCCGTCGGCGGCGTCGGTCTGCACGAACTCGTCGATCCGGTCGGCGACCGACCGCGGAGTGCCGACGAACGTCTGGCGGCCGGTCGCCTCGATCACCAGCTCGCGGATGCTCAGCCCGCGCTCCGCCGCCAGCGCCCGCCACCTGCGGACGGTCTCGCCGCGGTCGCCGCGGAACTGCGCGCGGCCCCTGGACACGCCCTCGCCGAGGTCGGGCTCGATGTCGGGGAGCGGGCCGTCGGGGTCGTAGGCCGACAGGTCCCGCCCCCAGTAGCCCTCCAGGTAGGCGATGGCGTTCTGCGGGGTGACCTGCGCGCGGCGGATCCCGGCGGCGCGTTCGGCGGCGTCCTGCCCGGTGTCGCCGAGGACGTAGGTGACCGCGGGCAGGATCTTCAGCTCGTCCGGTTCCCGCCCGTACTTGGCGAGGCGGCTCTTGACGTCCTTGTAGAAGGCGCGGCCGTCCTCCAGCGTCCCGTGCCTGCTGAAGATCACGTCGGCGGACGCGGCGGCGAACTCGCGGCCCTCGGACGAGTCGCCCGCCTGGATGACCACCGGGTGGCCCTGGGGGCCGCGCGGCGTGGCGAAGCGGCCCGCGATGTCGAAGTGCCGTCCCCGGTGGGCGAACGCGCCCGCGCCGGGACGGACGAACTCGCCCGCCGCCCGGTCGGCGGCCAGGTCGCCGTCCGCCCAGGAGTCCCACAGCTCGCGGGCGGTCTGCAGGAACTCGGCGGCGCGGGTGTAGCGGTCGGACTCGGCCAGGAACCCGCCGCGCCGGAAGTTCTCGCCGGTGAACGCGTCGTAGCTGGTCACCACGTTCCAGGCGGCGCGGCCTCCGCTGAGGTGGTCGAGGCTGGCGAGCCGCTTGGCCACGTCGTAGGGCTCGTTGAAGGTGGAGTTGACGGTCGCGGCCAGGCCGAGGTGCGTGGTGACCGCCGCGAGCGCGGACAGGACGGTCAGCGACTCCGGCCGTCCCGCCACGTCCAGGTCGTGGATGCGGCCCTTCATCTCGCGCAGCCGCAGGCCCTCGGCAAGGAAGAAGAAGTCGAACTTGCCGCGCTCGGCGGTCTGCGCGAGATGGACGAACGAGCCGAAGTCGATCTGGCTGCCCGAGCGGGGGTCGGACCAGACGGTGGTGTTGTTGACGCCCGGGAAGTGGGCCGCGAGATGGATCTGCTTGACGGTCATGGCGCGAGCCGCTCGCGGCCGTGCGGGACCTCCCAGTCGGCCTGGTACGGCTCGACGTCGATGCGGGCGGGGCCGTCGCCCAGGAACGGCGGCTTGCCGTCGAACCGGAACGTGCCGAAGTCGGTCGTCTCGCGGAACGCGGGCCGCTGGTAGAGGTCGCGCGCGTAGGCCCACAGGTGCGGGAAGTCGGTCAGGCGGCGCTCGCTGATCCTGCTGAGCGGGTTGTAGAACAGGTCGAAGCGCGCGAGCGTCGGCCAGAGCCGCACGTCCGACTCGGTGATGGACGGGCCGTGCAGGAACCGCCGGCCGGCGAGCCGCTCGTCCAGCCGTTCCAGCGCGGCGACGACCCGCTCCCTGGCCGCCTCGTAGGCGTCCTGCGTCGTGGTCCCGGCGACCCGGTAGGTGCCGTCGTTGACGTTGTCGTAGATGTAGGCGTTGAGGTCGTCGATCTCGGCCCGGAGCGCCGGCGGGTAGAGCCGCACCGCCGGGTCGGCCCACTCCTCGAAGGCGGTGCCGAGGTCGATCGTGATGTCGGGGAAGTTGTTGCTCACGATCCGTCCGGTCCCGCGGTCCCACAGGACGGGCACGGACAGGTGGCCCGGGTAGCCGGGCTCGGTGGCCTCGTACGCCTGCTGGAGGAACGTGAAGCCGTTCACCGGGTCGGGCCCGCGCCGCTCGCGGAACGCCCAGCCGCGCGCGTCGCGGTCGTCGTCGACGTAGGAGAGGGAGACGACGCCGTCCAGCCCGGTGAGGGTCCGGGCGATGGCGGTGCGCTGCGCCCAGGGGCACACCCACGCGACGTAGAGGTGGTAGCGGCCGGGCTCAGCCTTGAAGCCGCTGGAGCCGTCGGCGGTGACGCGGCCCTGGAAGGGGTAGCGGGGCCGCTTCCAGCCGTTCGAGACGTCCACGCGGCCGGGGCCATAGGGGCCGTAGGTGTCCACGTCGGCCGGGCTCGCGTAGGCCGGGCCGGCCTGGGACGGGCCAGCGGGGGCGGGGCTCGCGTGGGCAGGGGTCGTGCTCGGCGTGGTCATGACATCGCCTCCAGCGAAAGGTGTGCGGGTTCTGGACGGGACGGGACCGGCGGGCGGCCTCGGGACGGCGGCCGCCGGCAGCTCGCGGGTGCGGCCGGCGCGCGGCGCGGAGACGACCTGACCGGGGCTTCCGGTCGACGCACATTACCTACCTTCAAAGTAGGGATAGCGGGTTGGCGAGTCAACAGTGACCTGGATCGCTCCCGCCCGGGTTCCCCATCAAACAGGTAGGCAATGTTGACTTATTGCCGGACGCCGTGTTTGCATCGGCATGTGCGAGTCCAGCCCCCGCTCACCCGGCGCCGCCACATCGACCTGCGGCGTGTCACGGCGAGCCACTGTCGGTCCCGGCCCCGCTGACCCGTCCCGGCCCGCGGTCGATCTCCGAGCCTCCGCCGGCGCGCGGCGGCGTTCCCCATGGCGGCCCGCCATGCCGGCGGCTCGCCGCACGCGTCCAGATCCACCGTGCGTCCACCGTGCCCAGATCCACCGGCCCACCCGAAACCGGAGCACGCCCATGACCGAGATCCTGCCGAGGCAGGCGCTGGACCCCGCCGCGTTCCGCGAAGCCCTCGCCCTGCACGCCGCCGGCGTCGTCGTCATCACGGCGCGCTCGGGCGGCGCGCCGGCCGGGCTGACCGCGACCTCGTTCTCCTCCGTCAGCCTCGCCCCGCCCCTGGTCTCCTTCTATGTGGACCGTTCCTCGACGACCTGGCCCGCGCTCCGCGCCGCCGGCAGGTTCGCCGTCAACATCCTGGCCGGCGACCAGGCCGACCTCGCGGCGCGCTTCGCCCGGCGCGGCGTCGACCGCTTCGCCCCGCCCACGTCCTGGCGCTCCGACGAGCACGGGACGCCCCTGCTGGACGGCGCCGGGGCGCACCTGACCTGCGTCGCGCACTCCACCGTCGACATCGGCGACCACATCCTCGTCGTCGGCCTGGTGACCGGCGCCGACCTCATCGACGGCGACCGGCCCCTGCTCTACCACCGGGGCCTGTTCGGGCGCTTCCTCCCCCACCGCTGACCAGCCGCGGACCCCGCCGGCATGTCGCGGGCCCGCGCCGTCCGAGGACGGCGCGGGCCCGTGTTCGGCCGGGTCAGCGGGCGGCGGCGACACCTCCAGCCAGCGTCGCCGCGACCTGCGGAACGACCCGGTCGGCCCAGGGACCGAGGACCTCCTCGGCGGTGGGGAGCTGCGACTCCAGCAGCGCGACGCCCGGCGTCGGGACGGTCGCGCCCAGCTCCACCAGCAGCGGCCGCAGGTGCACCTCCACGGCCAGCGCGTGCTTGGGGTCGCCCATCACCAGCAGCGGGAGCGCCACCGCGGACGCGAGCGCGCCGCCGGGAAGGCGGTCGAGGAACAGCTTCAGCAGGCCCGTGTAGGTGCCCTTGTAGGTGGGGCTCGCCACCACCAGGACGTCCGCCCCGGCGACGAGTTCGAGCGCCCGCTGCACCGCGGGCGACGGGACGACGCCCGGCAGCTCCGGCGCCAGCACCGACAGGTCGACGACCTCGGCTGGAGCGCCGAGCCCCAGACGCTCGGCGATCGCCTGGGCCGCCTGGAGCGCCGCTGTGTGCGTCCGCGACTGCGTCCGGGGGTTGCCGACCAGCACGACGATCCCGCCGCTCACCGGGCGCTCCCCACCGGGATCCCGCCCGTGGCGGGCAGGCCCGCGGCGCGCCAGGCGCGGAAGCCGCCCACCACGTCGGTGGCGCGGGTCAGGCCGAGGTCGTGCAGCGACGCGGCGGCGAGGCTGGAGGTGTAACCCTCCGAGCACAGCACGATGACGCGCAGGTCGTACCCGGTCGCCTCAGGCAGGCGCGCGCCGGAGGCCGGGTCGAAGCGCCATTCCAGGACGTTGCGTTCCACGATGAGCGCGCCGGGCACCTCCCCCTCGGCGGCCCGCTGCGCGGCGGGGCGGATGTCGACCAGGAGCGCGCCGTCGAGCGTCTCGGCGTGGGCCCGGACGGGGTCCAGGCGGTCCAGCCTGGCGCGCGCGCCGGCGAGGATGTCGTCGATGGAGCGAGGCATGCGCTCAGGATCGCATCCTATTCCATACTAAGTCAATCTGAATAGTTGTCTATCCGTGCCGTCCGCGCGCCCGCCAGCTGCGCGCCGGCCGTGGCGAGGACCTCCTGGACCCGCAGCCCGTGCGCGGCGTCCAGCGGGTGGCCGCCCCCGCTCCGGGCCGTGGCGGCGAACTCCGCGATCATCGTCGCGAACGCGTCGTCGCCCAGCTCCGAGCGGTCCAGCAGCGCGTACCCCCGCCGCCCGTACACCTCGATCCGCGTGGGCGGCAGCTCCCCGCCTCCCGCCATGGAGAGGGACGCCTGGCTGACCGCGCCGCCGTCGTGGTCGAGCGTGAGCCCGACCCACCCCAGCGGATCGCCGTGCGCCCGCACGCCGACGACCCGTCCGAGCGCCGCGTCCAGCAGGTCGACGACGTGGGGCCCGAGGTCCAGCAGGGCCCCGTGCTCCAGCCGCCACGGGGTCGCGAACGGCCCGCCGCTCAGCGCCGACGAGACGAACGAGCCGTACCCCCCGAACGCCTCCAGCCCCCGCGCCCGCTCCAGGAAGTCCCGCGCGGCGCGCGCGTACCGGAGCGTGAAGACCATCTGCGAGGCCACGCCCGCCTCCCCGATCGCGCCGGCCAGCCGCCGCGCCCCGTCCAGGTCCAGGGCCAGGGGCTTCTCCAGCAGCACCGCCTTGCCCGCGCGGGCGGCGCGCGCCGCGAGGTCCGCCTGTACGTCCGGCGGCACGCAGAACGCGACGGCCTCGCAGGCGTCGAACAGCTCCTCAAGCCGCGCGAACGACGGCGCGCCATGCCTGCCGGCCAGCTCCGCGGACGCCTCCGGCCGCCGCGCCCACACCCCCGCCAGCCGCGTCTCGGGCCCCGCCGCCAGCGCGGGCGCATGCACCATCCCGGCCCAAGGCCCGGCCCCGACCAGCCCCACCGCCACCTGCTCACCCATGCGTCCGACCCTAGAGCAGGCGGGGGTCAGCCGGTCCAGGCGGTCCTGCATTCGAAGGTGCCCAGCGGATTGCTCATGAAGATCCCCTCGGTGACGCGGCCGAAGGCGTCGATGCCGTTCAGGCAGGCGCGCAAGGGGACTCCGTCGACCGGGCCGCCCGAGTGGAGCGTGACGGTCAGCGGCTTGATGGTCGTGGGCTCGACGGCCGTGGGCTCTTCGGGTTCCGTGTGGGTGATCCGCATGGCCTGGCCTTCGGCGAAGGTGAACCTGACGGTGGCCGGCGGCCGTTCCTTGCGCAACTCGCCGTAGCCGGTCCGGCCGTCCGTGTTCATGACGGCCCTGAAGAGTCTCCCGGCGCCGGGCGGTGAGCGGAACAGGACGCGGCCGCCGAGCAGGTCGGTGCCCGGCGCCCGGGTGTCGAGGGCGTGCACCTCCGCTTCGCCGATGGCGCGGCCGGAGCGTAGCTTTCCCCTGACTTCGGCGGTCGTGTAGCCAAGCGTGCGGCCGTCCCGGGCCCAGACGATCTCGCCGACGACCGAGGGCCGGGCCGTGGACCAGGTGCGGCTGCGTCCTGCGGCGTCCAGCACGGTCAGCGTCGCGCGCCGCGTGTCCCCCGCCCGCAGACCGGCGGTGCACGGCGCCGTCGCGTAGGCGATCGAGCGGCCGTCCGGGCTGAGCGCCAGGCCCGCCACGAGGGACGGGACGACGCCTCCGGCCACCGGCGCGATCCCGGCCGCGTGGCCGTCCGCGGTCACCCGGAAACGGAAGAGCCGGGTCTCGCACGGCTCGGCCCGGACGCTGGAGACCACGAACGTCCTCCCGGGACCGTCCACGATTCCGGTGACGGGTCCGGCGGAGGGCGACGGCGGCCGGACCGAGTCGACCGGTTCCGTTCCGCCCTTCGCCATCGCGTGGATCTGAAGCCACGGGGTTCCCGCGTCTTGCGCCGGGGTCGCCCCGTCCCAGCCCGAGGTGATCCGGAAACGCGGTCCGGGGAGCGCGCTCTGCCGTTCCTTGTCCTTGTCGGCCGCGTCCCGGTCGACGGTCAGCCCGACCCCGGCGACGGCGGCCGTCACCGCTGCGGCCAGCGTGATCGGCGCCGCCCACCGCCTCGTCCACCATCCCGGTCCGCCCGGGGAGACCCCATTCGCCATGTGAAGATCATGACGGATGGACGCCGTGGCCGGGGCCGGGTCCGGACAGGTTAGGGTGTGGACGGCGACAAGCGGAGGAAGCCGGTGCGAGTCCGGCGCGGTCCCGCCACTGTCACCGGGGAGCGGACCCCAGCGAGGCCACTGCGCGAGCGGGAAGGCCGGGGCGAGCGGTGATCCGGGAGCCAGGAGACTCCCTGCCGCCGCCCTGCACCACCCTGCGATTCGGGGCGAGGACCCCGGGTGAGGACTCGATCCGCGTGATCTTGCTGCTGTCCACTTCGGACACCGATCTGCTCAGTGCGCGCGCCTGCGGCGCTGATTTCCGGCTGGCCAACCCCGCTCGCGTCTCCGTCGACGACCTTCCCGGGCTCGTCGAGGGCACCGACCTCGTGGTCGTGCGGCTCCTGGGCGGACGCCGGGCCTGGGAGGAGGGGCTGGACGCCTTGCTCGCCGGGCCCCGTCCGGTCGTCGTGCTCAGCGGGGAGCAGGCTCCCGACGCCGAGCTGATGGGGCTGTCGACCGTGCCCGCCGGGGTCAGCGCCGAGGCCCACGCCTACCTGGCGCACGGCGGCCCCGGGAACCTGGCCGAGCTGTTCAAGTTCCTGTCCGACACCGTGCTCCTCACCGGGCACGGCTTCTCCCCTCCGGCGCCGACCCCCACGTGGGGCGTCCTTGAGCGGGACGCAGCGGGCGGCACCGGCCCGGTCGTCGGGGTGCTCTACTACCGGGCCCATCATCTGGCCGGCAACACCGCGTTCGTCGAGACGCTGTGCGCCGCCATCGAGGCCAAGGGCGGGCGGCCCCTGCCGATCTTCTGCGCCTCGCTCCGGACGGCCGACGACGCCCTGGTCGAGACGCTGGGACGGGCCGACGCGCTCGTCGTGACGGTCCTCGCGGCGGGCGGGACCAAGCCCGCGCTCGCCGGGGCGGGCGGGGACGACGAGGCGTGGGACGTGGGCGCGCTGGCCCGGCTGGACGTGCCGATCCTGCAAGGGCTGTGCCTCACCAGCGAGCGGGCGGCGTGGGAGCGCAACGACGACGGGCTGTCGCCGCTGGACACCGCCACGCAGGTGGCCGTGCCCGAGTTCGACGGACGGCTCATCACCGTGCCGTTCTCGTTCAAGGAGACCGACGAGGACGGCCTGAGCGTCTACGTCGCCGACGAGGAGCGGGCCGCCCGGGTCGCGGGGATCGCGGTCCGGCACGGCGCGCTGCGGCACGTCCGGGCCGAGGACAAGCGGGTCGCGCTGATGCTGTCGGCGTATCCGACCAAGCACGCGCGGATCGGCAACGCGGTCGGGCTCGACACGCCCGCCAGCGTGATCGGGCTGCTCGCCGCCATGCGCGAGCGCGGGTACGACGTCGGCGGCGAGCTGCCCGGCGAGGGCGACGCGCTGATGCACGCGCTGATCGCTGCGGGCGGGCAGGATCCCGACTGGCTGACCGAGGCGCAGCTCACGGGCAACCCCGTGCGCATCCCGGCGGCGCGGTACCGGAGCTGGTACGCGACCCTTCCCGCCGAGCTGCGCGAGAACGTGGAGCGGCACTGGGGCCCGCCGCCCGGCGAGCTGTTCGTGGACGACTCGCGCGACCCCGACGGCGAGATCGTGCTCGCGGCGCTGCGGTCCGGGAACGTCGTGGTGATCGTCCAGCCGCCGCGCGGGTTCGGGGAGAACCCGGTGGCGATCTACCACGACCCGGACCTGCCGCCCAGCCACCACTACCTCGCCGCGTACCGGTGGATCGCGGACGACTTCGGCGCGGACGCGGTGGTGCACGTCGGCAAGCACGGGAACCTGGAGTGGCTGCCCGGCAAGTCCGCCGGGATGTCCGCCTCGTGCGGGCCCGACGCGGCGATCGGCGACCTGCCGCTGATCTACCCGTTCCTGGTGAACGACCCCGGCGAGGGGACCCAGGCCAAGCGGCGCGCCCACGCGACGCTGGTCGACCACCTGATCCCGCCGATGGCGCGCGCCGAGAGCTACGGCGACATCGCGCGCCTGGAACAGCTGCTGGACGAGCACGCCAACATCGCGGCGCTCGACCCGGCCAAGCTCCCGGCGATCCGCGCGCAGATCTGGACGCTGATCCAGGCCGCGCGGCTCGACCACGACCTCGGCCTGGAGGACCGGCCGCACGACGCCGAGTTCGACGACTTCATCCTGCACGTGGACGGCTGGCTCTGCGAGGTCAAGGACGTCCAGATCCGGGACGGCCTGCACGTGCTCGGCGTCGCGCCGGAGGGCGCCACCCGGGTCGACCTGGTGCTGGCCATGCTCCGGGCCCGCCAGCTGTGGGGCGGGTCGGCGACGCTGCCCGGCCTGCGCGAGGCCCTGGGGCTGGACGAGCAGAGCACCGTCCGCCAGGACGTCGACGCGTTCGAGGAGCGGGCGCGCGCGCTGGTCGCGGCCATGGAGGAGCGCGGCTGGGACCCGGCCGCCGCCGGGGAGATCGCCGAGGGGACGGTCGCGGAGATCCTCCGGTTCGCCGCGACGGAGATCGTCCCGCGGCTGGAGCGGACGACCGACGAGATCGGCATGGTCCTGCACGCGCTGGACGGCGGGTACGTCCCGGCGGGGCCGAGCGGGTCGCCGCTGCGCGGCCTGATCAACGTGCTGCCGACCGGCCGCAACTTCTACTCCGTCGACCCGAAGGCCGTCCCGAGCCGGCTGGCCTACGACACGGGCCGCGCCATGGCCGACTCGCTGCTCGCCCGCTACCGGGAGGACACCGGCGAGTGGCCGCGGTCGGTGGGCCTGTCGGTGTGGGGCACCAGCGCGATGCGGACGTCCGGCGACGACATCGCCGAGGTCCTGGCGCTGCTCGGCGTGCGCCCGGTGTGGGACGAGGCGTCCCGGCGCGTCACCGGGCTGGAACCGGTCACGCTGGAGGAGCTGGGCCGGCCGCGCATCGACGTGACGATCCGGATCAGCGGGTTCTTCCGCGACGCGTTCCCGCACGCCGTGGCGATGCTGGACGACGCCGTCCAGATCGCGGCGGGCCAGGACGAGCCCGACGAGGACAACTACGTGCGCGCCCATGTCCAGGCCGACCGGGCGGCGCACGGGGACGAGCGGCGGGCGACGCTGCGGGTGTTCGGCTCGCGTCCGGGGGCGTACGGCGCCGGGATCCTCCCGCTCATCGACAGCCGCAACTGGCGCGACGACTCCGACCTCGCCGAGGTGTACGCGGTGTGGGGCGGCTACGCCTACGGGCGCGGCCTGGACGGCGTCCCGGCGCGCGGCGACATGGAGAGCGCCTACCGGCGGATCAGCGTCGCGGCCAAGAACACCGACACGCGCGAGCACGACATCGCCGACTCCGACGACTACTTCCAGTACCACGGCGGCATGATCGCGACCGTTCGGGCGCTCACCGGCAAGGCCCCCCGGGCCTACATCGGCGACAGCACCCGCCCCGACGCGGTGCGCACCCGCACGCTGGACGAGGAGACCTCGCGCGTCTTCCGCGCCCGCGTCGTCAACCCGCGCTGGCTCGCCGCGATGCGGCGGCACGGCTACAAGGGCGCGTTCGAGCTGGCCGCGACGGTCGACTACCTGTTCGGGTACGACGCCACCGCCGGGGTCGTCGCCGACTGGATGTACGAGAAGCTCGCCCAGACCTACGCGCTGGACGCGGAGAACCAGGAGTTCTTCAACCGGTCCAACCCGTGGGCGCTGCACGGCATCACCGAACGGCTCCTGGAGGCCGCCGACCGCGGCATGTGGGAGCACCCGGAACAGGAGACCCTCGACGCCCTCAAGCGCCTGTACCTCAAGGTCGAAGGCGACCTGGAGGACGGCTGATCAGTCCGCCGTGCCGGTGTAGGCGGCGAGGGTGCGGTCGGCGCAGGCGCGGGCGGTGGACTCGTCCGCGCCGGAGGCGGCGTGGGCCTCGCGCCAGCGTTCGCCGCTGCGCGTCATGAACTCCTTGGCCTCGTCGGTCGCCATCCAGTCGGCGCCGGTCGCGGCGCTGTCGGCACCGGACGACAGGTGGAGGGACAGGCCGACCAGGCCCAGGTCCCAGCCGATGCCGACGGCGCCGGGGCCGAACTGCTCCCAGTGGTCGTCGGCGTGGGCGATGTGCTCCAGCTCGAACCGCGTCCGGCCGTCCGGCTCGGGGGTGAGGCGCACCTCGATCCAGCTGACCGCGCCCGCGAACTCCCAGGTCGCGAAGAAGCCCTTGGGCGGGTCGCAGCGCTCGACCGTCCCTCCCGCGTTGCCCTCCAGTTGATAGCGGCCCCCGGGGCGCAGGTCGCCCGAGACGGGCAGGAACCAGCGCGGGATGCGCTCGGGGTTCGTGCAGGCGTCCCACACGTCCTCGACGGCGGCGTCGTAGGTCTGGCTGATGGTGACGGTGCGGGCGGTGCCGGCCTCCAGTACGCGCTCGCCGACCTGGCGCCGCACCGCGTTGATCTGCCCGTTCACTTCGATCATGACTCGCTCCCTGGGGTTGCCTCATCCGGACGGCGCGCGCGCTTCCCCCGGGCCAGCTCGGTCGCCAGGGCGTCCAGGTGCGGGGCCCAGTACCGGCGGAAGCGGTCGAGCCAGGCGTCGACCTCCCGCAGCGGCGCGGTGTCGACGGCGTACAGGCGCCGCGTCCCCTCGGCCCGGACGACCGCGAACCCGGCGTCCCGCAGCACCTTGAGGTGCTGCGACACGGCGGGCTGCGAGATCCCGAACTCCTCGCGGATGACCGCCGACACCTGGCCCGAGGTCCGCTCGCCGTCCGCGAGCAGCTCCAGGATCCGGCGCCGGACCGGGTCGCCCAGAACATCGAAGGCGTGCACGGCACCAACCTACAGTCCTAGCTTATATAAGTCACGCCTTAGGAAGGCTTTGCGCGGCGATCTGGGACGCGTGGGTCGGGGCCGTCTCCGGGACGTGCGCCGGGCGCAGCGCGGCGAACTCCTTGCGCAGCACCGGGACGACCTCCTCCCCCAGCATGTCGATCTGCTCCAGGACGGTCTTCAGCGGCAGTCCCGCGTGGTCGACCAGGAACAGCTGCCGCTGGTAGTCCCCGAAGTGGTCGCGGAACGCCAGGGTCTTCTCGATCACCTGCTCCGGGGTGCCGACGGTCAGCGGCGTCTGAGCGGTGAACTCCTCCAGCGAGGGCCCGTGCCCGTAGACCGGGGCGTTGTCGAAGTAGGGCCGGAACTCCCGGACGGCGTCCTGCGAGTTCCTGCGCATGAACACCTGCCCGCCGAGGCCGACGATCGCCTGGTCGCCGGCGCCGTGCCCGTAGTGCTCGTAGCGGCGGCGGTAGAGGCCGATGAGGCGCTGGTAGTGCTCCTTGGGCCAGAAGATGTTGTTGGCGAAGAACCCGTCGCCGTAGTAGGCGGCCTGCTCGGCGATCTCGGGGCTGCGGATCGAGCCGTGCCAGACGAACGGCGGCACGCCGTCCAGCGGGCGCGGGGTCGAGGTGAAGGACTGCAGCGGCGTCCGGTGCTCGCCCTCCCAGTCGACCACGTCCTCGCGCCAGAGCCGGTGCAGGAGGTGGTAGTTCTCGATGGCGAGCGGGATGCCGTCGCGGATGTCCTTGCCGAACCACGGGTAGACGGGCCCGGTGTTGCCGCGTCCCATCATCAGGTCGACCCGGCCGTCCGCCAGGTGCTGGAGCATCGCGAAGTCCTCGGCGATCTTCACCGGGTCGTTCGTGGTGATCAGCGTGGTGGCGGTGGACAGGATCAGCCGCTCGGTGCGGGCGGCGATGTAGCCCAGCATCGTCGTCGGGGAGGACGGCACGAACGGCGGGTTGTGGTGCTCGCCGGTGGCGAAGACGTCCAGCCCGGCCTGCTCGGCACGCTCGGCGATCGCGACCATGGCCTTGATCCGCTCCGCCTCGGACGGGGTGCGGCCGTCGGTCGGGTCGGGGGTGACGTCGCCGACCGAGAAGATCCCGAACTGCATGCCCGCCTCCACATTAGTAGAACTTTCAACCATCCTACGGGAACCGGACGGGCCCGGGTCGTATTCCGGTCCGGTCAGGCGGCCGCCCGCTCCAGCGCGTCGACCAGCCAGATGTGCGCGGTGCCCTCCGTGACGGGCTCACCCGTCACCGCGCCGAACAGGTCCCAGTAGCGGCGCAGCCGGGGATCCGCGGACCCCGAGACGGCGGACAGCAGCCGCCGCCGGAACGCCGGGGTGTCCCGCTCGCCCCGGCAGGCGGCGTGCGCCTCCACGTAGTGGTCGAGCGGAGGGCAGGGGCCCGACTCCTCCCCCGCCACCACGAGCGGCAGCGCCATCGCGACGGCCTCGCCGAGCCCTCTCAGCAGCGCCGGCTCGTCGGTGACCTGGCCCGCGTTGGCCCATCCCTCGTTCACCAGACGGCGCGCCAGCGTCCGGTCGCTCGCCACCGCGACCATCTCGGCGTAGGCGAGCACCTGCTCGGGGGTCGGGTCGGCGGGCGGGTCCGGCACGCTCATGTCCACGAACGAGAAGGCGAGCTCGGACGGCATCGGGACCAGGATCAGGCCGCGCCAGAACCCCGCGAGCACGTCCCGCGCGGCGTCGCCGTCCTGCACGGCCGCGAGCAGGTCCAGCCGGGCGGCCCGCTCCGCCGGGCCCGCCTCCTCGACCGCGCGCAGGCTCGCCCGGCGCCAGGCGAGCGCGGCCAGCTCCACGTCCAGCGCGGCCCGCTCGGCGGCGACGGCCTCGCCCATCGAGCGCTCCCCGGTGAGGACGGCCGTGATCGCGGGCAGCCCGAGGCCGAGCCCGCGCAGCCGCCGGACGAGGCGGAGCCGGTCGGCCGCCGCCTGGTCGAACCGCCGGTGCCCGCCCGCGCTGCGCGCCGGCTCCAGCACGCCCTCGTCGCAGTAGAAGCGGATCGTCCGGACGGGAACGCCGGTCAGCGCCGCCAGGTCGCCGATCCCGAACGTAGCTCCCGGTGTGTTGTCGGTCACACTCACTTGAACCTCCACCCGGCTGGAAGTCTTACGTTACGGGCGCAGCGAGAGAAAGGACCACGCATATGAGCACACTGGACGCGACGCGCCTCGCCGAGGGGCTGCACGAGCAGACCGGCGGGCTCGCCGACGCGGTCGACGGCCGCGACCCGTCCGGGCCCGTCCCGACCTGCCCGGAGTGGCGGCTCTGGAACCTCGTCGGGCACGTCGGCCAGGCGCACCGCTGGGCGGCGGAGCTGGTGCGGGAGCGCGAGGCCCCGCCGGTCCCCGACCCGCTGAAGGCGGACCCGGGCCCTCCCGCGGACTGGGCCGCCTGGCTGCGCGACGGCGCCGACGAGCTGGCGGGGGCGGTCGAGAAGACCGGGCCCGACACGGCCGTCACCACCTTCCTCGGCCTGCTGCCCGCGTCCTTCTGGCTGCGCCGCATGCTGCACGACACGGCCGTCCACCACGCGGACGCGGCGATCGCCGCGGGCGTCCCGTTCACGATCGCGCCCGACCTCGCGGCGGACGCGCTCAGCGAGTGGTTCGGCCTGATCGCCTCGCCGGGCGCCGAGGCGATCAACCCGCGGCTGGCGGTGCTGCGCGGCCGGGGCGAGACGCTCGCCGTCCGGCCCGCCGGGGGCGCGGCCCCGGGATGGCTGATCACCCGCACGCCCGAGGGGCCCCGCTGGGAGCGCGAGGGGGACGGGCGGGACGCGGACGCCGGCGCGACCGTGACGGTCACCGCCCCGCTCCGGGAGCTGCTCCTGGTGGTCTACCGCCGCAGTTCCCCCGAGGAGGCCGGGGCGGAGGTCTCCGGCGACCGCTCCGTCCTGGACCACTGGCTGGCCAACACGGCGTTCTGACCCGGCGACGGCGGCTGAGCGCGGGGGCCTCAGCCGCCGGCCAGGCGATCGGCGATCTTGGTGAGGGAGTGGCGGACCAGACGGTCGTCCTCGGCGGCGAGGGCGGCGCCGATCTCCTCCCGGCACTCCTGCGAGCAGGTCTCCCCCAGGCGCGTCGCCGCCGTCCAGCGCAGGTCCTGGGACGGGCTGTGCAGCGTGCGGTGCAGGATCGCGTGCACCGCGCCGCCCGGCGCGGGCCGGATCCTGCCCGCGAGCCAGAGCGCGTGGTTGCGCAGCGTGAGGGAGGGGTGGGTCAGCAGCGGCGCCCATGTGTCCTCCGGCGGCGGCTCCCCGGCGCGGACGAGCGCGTCGAGCGCCGCCACGCGGACGGCGGGGTCGGGGTCGTCCAGCAGGGGGCGCGCCGCGAACGTCCACAGGCGCGGCGGGACGAGGTTGTCGCGGTAGCTGCCGGAGCCCAGCCGGCGCAGGGTCTCGTACCTGATCAGGACGTCCTCGTCGGCGAGCAGCACCGGGACGGCCGGGGCCAGCGCCGTCCGCCCGCCGAGCCTCAGCAGGCGCCACGCGGCCGACCGCCGCACCTCGACGTCCGGATCGGTGAGCGCGGCCGCCACCAGCATCGTCCTGCCCCACGGCACCCCGGCCGAGTCGAGGACGGCCACGGCGTCGGCGCGGACGCCCGGATCGGGGTCGCGCAGCAGCGGCCGGGCGGCGTCCACCAGCCGGCCCTTGCGGCCGGGCGCCCAGTAGTCCAGGGTCGCGATCTTGCTCAGCCCGGCGGAGCGGGCCACCGGGTCGGGGTCGGCGAGGAGCGCGCGCAGGACGTCGTCGACGCGGCCGTCCGTCCCGTCCTGCGCGCCGTCGTCGCCCTTCCCTGCCAGCGCGCGGACCATCGCGGCGCGGATCCACGGGTCGGGATCGGCGAGGAGCGGCCGGAACGCCCCGTCCACGACCGCCGCGTCCAGTTCCTTGGAACCGGCCACCGCCGTCACCGCCTCCCGCCTGACGCGCGGGTCGGGGTCGCGCAGCAGCGGCAGCGCGAGCGCGCCGACCTCGCGTCGCACGTGGTGCAGGGCCCAGGCCGCCGCGGCCCGCACGCGCGGCGAGGGCGCCGTGGACGCGGCCTCGGCCAGCACCTCGCACGCCCGCGGCGGCGCCTCGGGCCAGTCCCAGCGGCCGACGCGCGCGGCGTACATGCGGGCCGCCCAGACGGCCTCCTCGGGGTCGGGGTGGTCGCGGACGGTCTCGGGGCCCCAGCCGGGGCGGTCGAAGTCCGATCCGCGGCCGAGCCGGCCGCCCTCGTCCTGCTCGTCCAGCCACTCCTCGTACCAGGCCAGGAAGTCGCGGGCGGGGTGGAAGACGGGCGGGAAGTACTCCTCGCACGCGTCCACCATGACCACGCGCCCGCGCCCCGGCCCGGACAGGACGAGCAGCGACACCGGTTCGGCGGTCTCGTGGTAGGCCCATTCCTTGCGGTGGTGGCGGGCGAGCGGCAGCGTCCCGCGATGGGCGTCCCAGTAGCTCCAGGACGGCGCCTCCCGCGTCCACGCGCCGGGCAGGTCGCCCGGGGCGTAGGGGAACACGCCCGCGAGCCGGTGGTCGCGAAGGTGCGGGTCCAGCGCGTCCAGCCCCTGGTAGGGCCCGGCGCCGCCGTTGCCGAGGGTCGTGACGAACAGACGGTAGTCCCGGGGCAGGCGTATCCCGTTGCGCTCCTCGAACGCCGCCACCCGCCGTTCGTGCAGCGCGGGCCCCAACTCGGGGACGACCGCCGCACCGGCGTCCTCGCGCGCACAGGCCAGCGCGGTCAGCTTCACCGCCACCCGCGCCAGCCGCACCCCGACCGGCTCGCTCTCGCTCATCACAAGTGCAGACGCGTCGCCGCCCTCCGGGGTTCCCGGGACGCCCGGCGGTACCGCCGCGCGGCGACATGGGCGCCTCCCGGTGCCCGGGCGCGGCGCGTCAGATGCAGTCGTCGGGCGAGGGCCGCTGGGCCGGGATCGCGTTCAACGCCGTGAACCAGGCGGCGATCTGGGCGCGGGAGGTGAAGCCCAGCTTGGCCAGGATGTGCTCCAGGTGGGAGTCGACGGTGCGCTTGGCGATGACGAGGCGCTCGGCGATCTGGCGGTTGGTGAGGCCCTCGGCGACGAGCCCGGCGATCTCGTTCTCGCGCGGGGTCAGCTCCGGCGCCGGTTCGGCGGCGGGTTCGGCCGGGCGGTCCAGGGCGGTCGGCGGGACGGGGGTCTCGCCGAGGCCCTCGGCCACCGCCGTCTCGAAGTCGAGGGCGGTCCCGGCGTCGTAGGCGGCCTGGAAGGGCGCCTCGCCGAGGGTCTCGCGGGCCTGCGCCTTGTAGGCGTCCCGCAGCAGCGCGTGCTGCGGGCCGAACATCGACGTGCCCGTGTAGTCGCGGGTCCAGTCGGCGGCGGCGAGCAGCCGGACGCCGCGCACCGCGTCCCCGAGCCCGATCAGGCAGATGCCGACGATGTCGAGGGCCAGGGACACGCCGAGCCGGTCGTCGAGGTCGCGCTTAATGCGGAGCCCGGCGCGCAGGTCGGGCAGGGCGCCCTCCGCGTCCCCGCTCATGAGCGTCGCCAGGCCGCGCGCGCACAGCCCGTACGAGCGGCACCAGTGCTCGCCGGCGGCCTCGGTCACGCGGACGGCCTCGGAGGCGTATCGGACGGCCGCGGCCGGGTCGCCCGCCATCGTGCGCGCCACCGACAGGAACACGTCGGTGATGGGGACGAGCACGTCGGCGGTGCCCGCGCGGCCGTGCAGGCCGCGGGCCTCCTCCAGGCACCGGGTCGCCAGGTCGAGGTCGTCGGCGCAGAACGCCGCGACGCCGGACACCTCGCGGACGTAGCCGAGCCCGCGCAGGTCGTTCTCGGCGACGGCGCGCTCCTCGGCCCGCCGCAGCAGGTCGCGGCACGGGCCGAGGTCGTCCTGCATGGCGGCGAGCAGGCCCGCCAAGGCCAGCGTCTCGGTCCAGCCGGGGCCGGGGCCGTGCTCGCGGCCGTCGATGACGCGCAGCGCCCAGTGCCGCGCCTCCCCGATCAGGCCCTGCAGCGCGAGGAGCCGGCCGAGGCCGAGCATCAGCGCGACCAGCAGCTCGTCGTCGGCCCGCCGCAGCCCGTAGTCGATCATGTCGCGGACGCCCGCCTGCTCCCGCCTGAACCAGGCCAGCCACCGGGGCTGGGCGGCGCCGGACAGCCCGGCGGCGGCCTCCAGGATCGCGGCGGCGAGGCGGTCGAACGCGCGGGCCCGCACGGCCTCGGTCTCGCCCGCCTCCTCCAGCCGCTCGGCGCCGTACTCGCGCATGATGTCGAGCATCCGGTAGCGGACGGCGCCCTCGCGCTCGACGCGCAGCACCACCGACTTGGCGACCAGCCCGGCGATCAGCTCGAAGATCCGCTCGGCGGGCAGCTCGGCGTCCGAGCACACCTGCTCGGCGCTGTCGAGGCAGAAGTCGGCCGTGAACACCGACAGCCGCGCCCACAGCAGCCGCTCGTCCGGCGAGCACAGCTCGTGGCTCCAGTCGACCGCCGCGCGCAGCGTCTGGTGCCGGGGCAGCCCCGAGCGGCGCCCGCGGACCTGCAGGATGCGCCGGTCGAGCCGGTCGACGATCTGCTCGACCGACAGCGCCCGCAGCTGGACGGCGGCCAGCTCGATGGCGAGGGGGATGCCGTCGAGGCGGTGGCACAGCAGCGCGACGGCGGCCTGGTTGCCGTCGGTGATCGTCCAGCCGGGGACGACGGCGGCGGCGCGCTCGGCGAACAGGGTCATCGAGTCGCAGGGCAGGCCCGGGACGTAGCCGCCGGGCTCGGGCCGCTTGAGCGGCGCGACGACCAGCGTGTGCTCGCCGGGGATGTCGAGCGGCTGCCGGCTGGTGGCGACGATCCGCAGGCCGCGGGCGTTCTGCAGCAGCACCTCGGCGAGCATCGCGCAGGCGTCCACCAGATGCTCGCAGGTGTCGAGGACGAGCAGCAGGTCGCGGTCGGCGAGATGGTGGACGAGGGCGTCGAGCGCGGTGGAGGGGTTCTGGTCGTGCAGCCCGAGCGTCTCGCCGATGGTCTGGGTGAGCAGGCCCGGCTCGTGCAGGGCCGACAGGTCGGCGAAGGCCACGCCGTCCTCGAACGACCCTCCGAGCCGCGCGGCGGCCCGCAGGGACAGCCGGGTCTTGCCGACGCCGCCTGGGCCCGTCAGCGTGACGAGCCTGCAGCGGTCGAGGAGCCGGACGATCTCGGCCAGTTCCTCGTGGCGGCCGACGAAGCTGGTCAGCTCCGCAGGCGGCCGGCCCGAACGCAGTTCCAGCCTCTTCAGCAACTCCGCCGCCTCTGCTCGGGATCCACCGGCACGGGGGCCGGCTCACGGGGATGGACGACCTCCCCGATCGTACCCGCGCATGAACCGTTCGCAACCATTCCATTACGCGCTGCGTCAGACAGAATGTCGGGACTTACTCCTCGGTGGACTAGTTTGACCGGAAGGATC
Organism: Actinomadura rubrisoli; assembly: GCF_004349215.1. GTDB lineage: Bacteria > Actinomycetota > Actinomycetes > Streptosporangiales > Streptosporangiaceae > Spirillospora > Spirillospora rubrisoli. Next base: position 25,392 of record NZ_SMKU01000079.1, read on the forward strand.
TTGCGGGGCGAGACGGACGGGGGCGCCGGTGTTCATCGGATTGGCCACGGCGGTGGCGGCGTCCGCCTGCTACGGGACGGGGTCGGTGCTCCAGGCCCTCGGCGCCAAGCGGTCGGCCGCGCGGGAGAGCGCGCGGGCCGAGGACGGCGCCGAAACCGCCTCCGCCGTCACCGGGCACGGCGGGCCGAGCCTGTCGTCCACCGCCAAGGCCGTGGTGACCTGGGCGTTCATCGTCGGCACCGTGCTGGACGCGGTCGGCTTCGCGCTGGGCGCCCTCGCGGCCAAGCTGCTGCCGCTGTTCCTGTCCCAGACGGTGATCAGCGCGAACCTGGTGGTCACGGCGGTGCTCGGCATCTGGGTCCTCGGCGTGCGGCTCGTCCGGCCGGAGTGGGTGTCGGTGGGCGTGGTCTGCGTGGCGCTGGTGATGCTCGCGGGCGCGGCCGGCCACGAGGGCGAGGGCCGCGTCCCGATCTCCGCGCACTGGTGGCTTCTGGGCGTGTCGGCGCTCCTGGTCGCGGTCGGGCTGGCGACGGTCCGCCTGCTCGGCCCCCGCGCGGCGATCCCGGCGGGGCTGCTGTCGGGCCTCGGGTTCGGCGCCGTCGGCGTCGGCGTGCGGATGCTGAACGGCACCGAGCCGTTCAACTTGCGCGACCTGGTCGGCGACCCGGCGCTCTACGCGATCGCCCTGGCGGGCCTCGGCGGGATGTACTTCCACACCGTCGCCCTGCAGATCGGCTCCATCAACGGCGCGACGGCCGCGCTCGTCGTGGGCGAGACGGTCGTCCCGGGCATCCTGGGCGTGCTGTGGCTCGGCGACGCGTCCCGCGCGGGGTTCGCGTGGCTGGCGTTCATCGGCTTCGTCCTGGCCGTGGCCGGTGCCGTGGCGGTCGCCTGGTACGGCAACCCCGGCGTCCCGGCGAAGCAGAAACCCGGCGAGAAGCTCGCGCCCACCGCCCGCACCTAGCGCGGGCGCGGGGCGGGAGGCAGGAACAGGCGCCCGCTCAGCGCCCCCTGGATGGTCCGGTACGCCGCGACCGCCCATGCCGTGACGAGCAGCAGGTAGAGCAGCACCGCGACGCCGGTCAGCGCGTCCAGCCCGGTGGCCCTGGACAGTCCGGACGCGCCCGTCACGCACGTCCCGACCGGGAACGTGAACGCCCACCACGTCATCGCGAACGGCATGCCGCCGCGCAGCGCGCGCAGGTTCGCCAGGCCCGCGACCGCCAGCCAGAGCAGCGCGAACCCCATGACGGGCGCGCCGTACAGGACCGCGAACGCGCGCATGGCCGCCGCGTACCCGGGGGCCGCCTGCCCCGCCGCCCCCGCCAGCTGGACGACCGCCGTCGTGGACTGCCCCAGCGGCCCGAGGACGAGGAACAGCGTCGGCGTGAGCGCGACCGGCGCGGGCCGTCCGTCCGTGAGCCGGCTCCAGATCCCCGGGAGCAGGACCAGGGTCGCCAACAGGCTCGCCCCGAACATGGCGTAGCACCCGTACAGCATCGCCGACCGCGCCTGCCCCGCCGGCAGGTGCGGGACGAGCGCCGGGCCGAGCGCCGCCGCCACCATCGGCGCGACGACCGGCAGCAGCCACGTCGGGTTCGCGGCGCCCGGCTCCGGCCGATGCCGGGTGATCATGAGGTACGGGACGCCGAACGCGACGAGCAGGGCGTAGCCGGTCCCGAGCGTCCAGAGCACGGCGTCGAGCGCGACGGCCGTCCCGGTGCCGAGGACGTCCGGCCCGAGCACCAGCGTCCCGTACCCGACGGCGAGCAGCGCCATCGGCGGGCAGCCGTAGAAGACCGCGGTGGCCGGGTCGTCCAGGAGCTGGAAGCGCGCCACGTCCCGGTGCCGGACGAGGTGGACGGCGCGCGCCGCGACCACCAGGCCCAGCAGCGCCAGGGACAGCGCCCACACCGCCACCGCGAACGCGTGCAGCCCCGGAAGGCTCACCGGCAGGGCGTTCGCGCCGTTCGCCACGATGGCGGTGCCCATCACGGCCGCGTACCAGTTGGGCCCGAGGTGGCGGAACAGCTCGGCGGGACGGTCGAGCGCGCCCAGGAGAACGCCGTTCGCGGGTGCCATGGTGAAGCCCATGCGTCCAGCCTGCTTCCGGGCGGACGGCATCGGTAGAGGTCATGGGCCTATGGGGACATAAGGCGGCCTTATGAGCGGCGTAGGATGGCGGTCATGGTCGTCTCGCACCGCGTCCCCGATCTGGGAGCCCTCGAACTGCTGCTCGCCGTCGTCCGGCTGGGCAGCCTCGGGCGCGCGGCGGCCGAGCTCGGCGTCACCCAGCCCGCCGCCAGCGCCCGCATCCGCTCGATGGAGCGGCAGATCGGCGTGGCGCTGCTGGAACGGTCCCCGCGGGGCTCCCGCCCGACCGAGGCGGGCGCGCTGGTCGCCGAGTGGGCCCGCCAGGTGGTCCGCGCCGCCGAGGCCCTCGACGCCGGCCTGGACGCGCTGCGCGAGCGCCGCGACGGGCGGCTGCGCGTGGCGGCCAGCCTGACGGTCGCCGAGTACCTGATGCCCGGCTGGCTGGTGGCGCTGAAAGGCGCCCACCCGGGCATCGCGGTGACGCTCGGCACCGCCAACTCCACCGTGGTCGCCGAGCAGGTCCGCGGCGGGGAGGCCGACCTGGGGTTCGTCGAGGGCCCGCGGACGCCGCCCGGCCTGAACGGCACCGTCGTCGCCACCGACCGGCTGGTCGTCGTGGTGGGGGCGCGGCACGCCTGGGCCCGCCGCCGCTCCGCGGTGACCGCGGCGGAGCTGGCGGCCACGCCGCTCGTCCTGCGGGAGAAGGGCTCGGGCACCCTGGAGGTCCTCGACCGCGCCCTGGCCGCCCACGGCGGGACGGCCCCGCCGCTGCTCCAGCTGGCCTCCACCACCGCGCTCAAGGCCGCCGCCGAGTCGGGCGCGGGCCCCGTCGTGGTGAGCGAGCTGGCCGTCGCCGACGAGCTGGCGAGCGGGCGCCTGGTCGCCGTCCCCGTCCCGGGGCTGGACCTCGGCCGCCCGCTCCGGGCCGTCTGGCCGGCCGGGCAGCGCCCCACCGGACCGGCCCGCGACCTGCTGTCCCTGACCCGCCCGTCCCGTCCGGGCCGGCGGCTCCCCGGACCCCATGAAACCGCCCAGATGTAGCTAATTATGACTAATACGGAAAATGCCCTGCATATCCGGCAGGGAGCGCGCCCTCCGCGGCGTCTGACCTGCCGCCGCGTGGGAATGCTCCGTACATGATCGGAGAACACGTCCTCGCCGGATACATCCCCGACGCGGGCGGGCGCGAGGCCCTGGACCTGGCGCGCGCCATCGTCGGGCTGACCGGCGGGCGGCTGAGCGTCGCCCACGTCCACCCGCCGGGCCTGGCCGCCGCCGAGGGCGAGGCGCGCACGCTCCTGGAGCAGGCCGCCGACCTGCTCGACGACGCGCCCGCCGACCTGCTCGTCCAGGAGGGGCGCAGCGTCGGCCGCGCCCTCACCCTGCTGGCCAGCCGCAACGGCGCCGACCTGATCGTCGTCGGCTCCCCCGTGGGCGGCGCCCGCGGCCGCATCGGCGTCGGCACCGCCGCCGACCACCTGCTGCACTCGGCCACCGAGGCCGTCATGCTCACCCCGTCCGGCTACACCCCGCCCGACGACCTCAACCGCATCACGGTGATGTACGTCCGCCGCCCGCAGTGCGACGACGCGGTGATCCGCGCCGCGCAGGCCGCCGACCGCCTCGACGTCCCGCTCCGCCTGGTCACCCTCGCCGTCGGCGACGCCGACCCCGAGAGCCTGCGGGACGATCTCGCGCTCGCGATCCGGCTGGCCCTCGACTCCGCCGAACTCGTCCCCGAGGACGTCTCCGCCGACCTGGCCGAGGGCGACGACGTGGCCGACGCCCTGGACGACATGGACTGGCAGGACGGCGAGATCCTCGTCTGCGCGTCCAGCGAGGACGCCTCCGCCCACCGCGTCTTCGTCGGCGAGGTGGCCCTGAAAGTCCTGCGAGCGGCCCCCTGCCCGGTCGCCGTCCTCCCAAGGGGCTACTTCTAATAGTCCGTTTCGACCGCTTCCGCGGAACAACTTGCCGCGCGCTCTTTACCTCCGCTACATTCCGTCGAGATCGGAACGTGACCTTGGAACGGGGCATGTTCCGTCCCGGTCGGGCGGCCCCTGCCCGAACGAGCGAGGCGGCAGGGAGCGTGATGGACCCGATCGGCAAGAAGCTGCTCGACGCGGCCGAGGCCCAGCTCGGCTACACCGAGAAGGGCGACGGCTACACGAAGTTCGGCGACTGGTACGCCAAGAACGTCGACGGCGACCACGACGACTACTTCAAGACGGCCCCTTGGTGCGACATGTTCCTCGCCTGGGCCGCCGACAAAGCGGGCGTCACCGAGCAGGCCGGCCAGTTCGCCTCCACCGTCGACCACGCCAAGTGGTTCAAGAAGCACGACGCCTGGGGCAAGACCCCCGAGCCCGGCGCCCTCGTCTTCTACGACTGGAACGGCTCCGGCGACCTCGACCAGATCGACCACGTCGGCATCGTCGAACGCGTCGACGGCGGCACCCTGCACACCATCGAGGGCAACGCCGACGGCTACAAGCTGACGCGCAAGACCCGCGACCTGGACTCCGTCGTCGGCTTCGGCTACCCGGGCAAGATCAAGGTCGAGGCGAAGTACGCCCCCAAGCACGCCGCCCCCGCC
>NZ_SMKU01000007.1 GCF_004349215.1 Actinomadura rubrisoli
GCGGCGAACGCGGCTTCGCGCTGCTGACCGAACGCTGGACCGCACTCAAACACACCACTCTCAGCCCCAGCAGAATCGGTGACCTCGTACGCGCCGCCCACGTCCTCACACTCTTCGAACACCGCCGGATCCGCTGAAAGTCACTGGCAAAACCTCATTGCCGCTGTCACCGGCTGGCTCGTCGTACGGTACGTGCGCGAGACCCCTTTGCAACGCGTGTCGTTCGACGTCCGCAAACGCACCTTGGAAGGTTGAAGTTCCCGAGTTCGGGAAAGCCGCGAGGTTCCGTGGCGCTCCTTGATTTCTTGGTGCTCAAGGCATCTGCCGACGCAGCCTATGCCGGCAGATGCCGGCTATTGGGACGGCCGGTCGTCCCCTGCACTGGCCTCTCCGTCCTATGATGCGATGTGGAGGAGATGGGGATGACGAAGGCCGGGGATGCCGGACGGCTTGGCCTGTACGTGCGCACCTTCGACCGTGGGCTGGAGGTCCTGACCTGCTTTTCCGCCGAGACGCCGGAGCTCAGCGTCACGGAGGCCGCGGCACGGGCCGGCCTGGATCGGGCGACGGTCCGGAGGCTGCTGCTGACGCTGGAGGCACTGAGGTACGTCGAGCAGGTGGACGGGCGGTACCGGCTGACCGCCAGGGTCTTGGACCTCGGGTACGTGGCGCTCGCCTCCCGCGGCTTCGCCGAGCTGGTGCAGCCCTATCTGGACGATCTGTCGCGCGCGATGGACCAGTCGTGCTCGCTCGGGGTCCTCGACGGCGAGGCGGCGCTGTTCCTCGCGCGGGCCGCGGTGCGCAGGGTGATGACGATCTCGCTGGGTGCGGGGACGCGGGTGCCCGCGTACGCCTCGGCGCTGGGACGGGCGCTGCTCTCCGGCCTGACGGAGGAGGCACTCGCCGATTACCTGACCCGCGTGCGGCTCGTCGCCTACACCAGCCGGACGATCATCGATCCCGGGGAGATCACCCGCCGGGTGGAGCGGGTCCGGCGGGACGGCTGGGCGCTGCTGGACCAGGAGCTGGAAGAGGGCGTCCGCAGCGTGGCGGTACCCGTGCGCGGCCATGCGGGCGCCGTGGTCGCCGCGATCTCCATCGGCACCCACACGAGCCGGGTCGAGGTCGCGGAGCTGACCGGGACGATCGTCCCCGCGATGATAGACTGCGCCCGCGCGATCGAGAGGGATCTGACCGCTCAGCCCGTCCCGCTGCCCGGCGTCGGGCAGACGCCCGAGAACTTCGCGGTCATGTAGGCGTCGGCGATGCGCAGCAACAGGCCCTCGCCGCCCCAGGGGCCGATGAGCTGCATGCCGGTGGGCAGCGCCCCGGCGGGCCCGCACGGCAGCGACACCGCGGGAGTGCCCGCCATACATCCCGGATAGGTCAGGCGCACGAGCGTGCGCGTGATCTCCTCCTGATCGACACCGATCGGCGGCGGCGGGATCGGGACGACCGGCGCGGCGAGGACGTCCAGCTCTGACAGCACGGCGGCGACCTCGTCCCGCCAGCGGGTTCGGAGGCGGCGCGCCTCAAGGTAGTCCGCGATGGGCACCCGCTCGCCGTCCAGCAGCCGGCGCCGCACCGACTCGTTCGGCGATCCGGCGTCGGTGAACGGGCGATAGCTCACCGCCGCCTCGGCCCACACGAGCGTCTTGGCGGCTGCCGTGACCTCCTCCGCAAGCGGCAGCCGCACTGCGGAAAGGGACGCGCCGAGTCGCCTCAGCTCGGACACCGCCGCGTCGACCGCGGCGAGCACGCCGGCGTCGCATCCGTCCCGGAACCATCCGTCCAGGACTCCGACCCGAAGGCCCGCGAGCGGTGGGCCGTCCCGGACGGGCGGCTCTGTCACCGGCGGGAAAGCGCCGAGGGGCGAGGGGGTGACGCCCGGGCCGACCATCTCCGCCAGTGCGGTGCGCAGGTCGCGGGCGCGGGTGGCCAGCACGCCGACGGTGTCCAGCGTGGTGCTCAAGGGCGTTACGCCGGCGATGGGAACCCGCCCGCCGGTCGGCCGGATGCCGCAGACGCCGGTGAGCGCGGCCGGTATCAGCACGGAGCCGCCGGTATCCGTGCCGAGCGCGAAGGGCACCAGGCCCGCGGCGACGGCGACCGCGGAGCCGCCGCTGGACCCGCCAGGGCTGCGTCGCGGGTCCCAGGGGTTGCGGGCGGTCCCGTACAGCGTGTTCTCGGTTACCGCGGCGCAGGCCAGTTCGGACATGTTGGCCCTGCCGACCGGAACCGCGCCGGCCGCCGCCAGCATCGCCACGACCGTGGCGTCGGCGGCGGCCGGCGCGAGGCCGCCCGCCGCCGTTCCCGCGGTGGTGACCTCGCCGGCCAGGTCCATGTTGTCCTTGATCGCGAAGGGCACGCCCGCGAGCCGGCCGCGCGGATCGACCGCCCCCGGTGGGCGGGTTCTGGTGAAGGCCCCGGCCGCCGAGCCCGCGGCCCGGATCCGGCGCAGCGCCTCGCGGGCGGGGCCGTCCGGACGGACCCGTCCCGCGCGCACGTCGGCGGAGATCTCCTCGATGGGCGGCCACGGCGGCTCGGAGCCGATCGCGGGGTCGGTCACAGGACTGGGCTCCGTTCGTGCATCCGGGCCGCGTCTTCGACGCATGCGCCGATCCGGTAGAGGGTGGCCTCATCGTGGGGCTTGCCGATGAGCTGGACGCCGATCGGGAGCCCGGCCTCGTCCGCCCCGCACGGGACGCTGAGTGCGGGGAGCCCGGTGAGCGACGCGATCAGGGCGAAGCGGAGCATCGCCGTCGTGCGGTCCTCGGTACGGCCCGGCGCTGTCTCCACGTCCTCGCGGCCTATCGGCGTCGCGGTGAACGGTAGCATCGGCGTGACCAGCGCGTCGGCGCCTGCGAGCAGCGCGACGACCTCCTCGCGCAGCAACCGGCGGTAGCGCTGGGCCTGCAGATAGTCGCGCGCCGACACCGAGGTGCCCGCGACGAGCAGGGTGCGGACGTCGGCCCCATAGTCCTCCGGCCGCTCGGCCAGCCATCGCTCGTGGACGGCCGCCGCCTCCGCCAGGATGAGGGTTCGCCCCGCCGTGAGGTGGTGGGCGAGATGCTCCAAGCGCACGTGGCGGTGCTCGGCGCCGTCCCCGACGAGCCCGTCCAGCGTCTCCTGGACGGCCCGCGCGACGGCAGGCTGGACGTCGTCGAGCCACTGCCCGTCTGCGGTGACGAGCCGCAGGCCGCCCACGTCCGGGCGGGGCGGCACGGGCGGTACGGCCGCCCCGCCCGCCAGCACGCCGAACAACGCGGAGTTGTCGGCGACGGTTCTGGTCATCGGCCCCACCGTGTCCATCGTGTAGGCCAGCGGGAAGACCCCGCCGGTGGGCACCCGGCCGAGGGTCGGGCGCAGCGCCACCGTGCCGGTGAGCGCGGCGGGGAAGCGCACCGAGCCCCCGGTGTCGGTGCCGAGGGCGAGCGGGACGCAGCGGGCGGCCACCGCCGCCGCCGAGCCGCCCGACGAGCCGCCGGCGATCCTGCCGGTGTCCCATGGGTTGCCGACGGTGCCGTAGTGCGGGTTGACGCTGGTGCCGCCCCAGGCGAACTCGTGCATGTTCGCGCCGCCGACGACCACCGCGCCCGCCTCCCGCAGCCGACGCACCACGTCCGCGTCCTGCTTCGCACGACGGCCCGCCAGGATCTTGCTGCCGGCGGTCATCGGCTCCCCGGCGACGGCGATGTTGTCCTTCACCGCGATCGGCACGCCGGCCAGCGGCAGGTCGCAGGACGTTCGCGCGAGCCACCGCGCCGTGTCGATCGCGGCACGCTCGTGCACGGCGATGAACGCGTTGAGTCGCGCCCCGGTGTCGGCCATGCGGTCGAGTGCGGTGCGGACCGACTGCTCCGGCGTCACCTCGCCGCGGCGGACGGCCGCCGCGGTCGCGAGCGCACTCTCGTGGTCGGTCATCGCTTGTCCTCCATTCTCCGGTCGAAGGGCTCCACACCGAAGATCGGGACGACGTCGTCGTGCCGTTCCTGGGCCAGGTGCGCCCGCAGCGCCACCACCTCGGGCTCCCATGCGGCGGCCGCCTTCGCCGCGGCCTCCTCCGGTCCGCCGTTCACGCGGTGCCCATCCGCGTCGCCCCCGGCTCCGCCGCCCTGGTCGCCGGGCGCTGCGAGGTCGACGCCGGTGAGGCTGCGGCCGCGCGTCTCCGGCACCGCGAGCACACAGGCCGCGCTGACCATGCAGATCACCGCGATGAACAGCGACACCAGCCACGTGTTGGCGCCTCCGCCGGCCGCGGCGAGGAGCGCGGCGGCGATCAGCGGCCCGAATCCCGAGCCCAGCACCGACGCCGTCTGGTAGGCCAGCGACATGCCCGTGTAGCGGACACCGGTGGGGAACAGCTCGGCCAGCAGCGCCGCCGCCTGCCCGAACATCGTGCAGAAGATCAGCGTCGCGATGAGGAACGCCAGTAGGAACAGCGTCACCGAGCCGGTGTTGACCAGCCACAGCAGCACGAAGCCGTTGACGGCCAGCAGCAGTGCCCCCACCGCGTACACCGGGCGCCGCCCGACGCTGTCGGTGACGAGACCGAACAGCGGCTGCACGGCCAGTTGCACGACGGAGATCATGATCAGCGCACCCAGCGTGACACTGTTGGAGTAGCCGCGGTCAGCGGCGTACGAGACGACCCAGACCACGGTGATCATCTGTGCGCCGAGCGGGCCCACCGCGAGTCCGATCGCGGCGAGCAGCCGGCCCCGGCCCGTCCGGAGAACCTCGACGATCGGCGCCCGGTCCCGTCCGCCGTCCGGTCGGCGCTCGGCCGCGAACACGGGGGTCTCCAGGGTACGGGCGCGGACGAACAGGCCGATTCCCCCGAGCACGATGGCCAGCAGGAACGGCACGCGCCAGCCCCAGGCGTGGAACTGGCCCTCCGGCAGTGCCGCGAACAGCGCGAAGACCGGTGTGGACAGCAGCAGCCCGGACGCGGAGCCGAGCTGGGACACGCTGCCCCACAGCCCGCGGCGCCGACTGGGCGCGTGCTCGACCGCCATCAGCGCCGCGCCGCCCCACTCGCCGCCCACCGCGAGGCCCTGGACGAATCGCAGGACGGCCAGCAGCACCGGCGCCCACATGCCGATCTCGTCGTAGGTCGGCAGCAGGCCGATCGCGAAGGTGCCAAGGCCCATGAGCAGCATGGTGGCCATGAGCACCGACCTGCGTCCGATCCGGTCGCCGAAGTGGCCGAACAGCACGCCGCCGATCGGCCTCGACACCTCGCCGACCGCGAAGGTCGCGAGGATCGCCAAGGTGGCGACCGTCGGCCCGGCGTTCGGGAAGAACAGGTCGTCGAACACCAGCGCCGACGCCGTTCCGTACAGCAGGAAGCCGTACCACTCCACCACGCTGCCCATGAAGCTGGACAGCAGCGCGCGCCGCGCCGCCGCGGGCGCGACTTCACTGTTGACAGTCATCGATGCCTCCGGAGGTGCTTTTCCGCCCGTCGAGCAACGGGCTTCGGACGATCGCGCCCTGGTCGATGAGGAGGCCCGCCAGCTCCTCCGCCGGCAGGTCACGCGGCGACGCGCCGTGTTCGACCGCCAGCGCCGCGGCGGTCCCGGCGGCGTGCCCGGTGGCCATCGCGGTGCCCATGTGCCGCATCGCGCCCATCGCGGTCTGCGTCGCCGAGGCGCACCTTCCCGCCACGAGCGTGCCGTCGAGTTCCCGCGGCAGGAGGCAGCGGTAAGGCACCGAGAACGGCGCGGGCGGCTCCTTCAGGATCAGCCCGGCGCCGTTGCCGTCGTGCACGTCCAGCGGTCCGCCTCCCTGAGCGATGGCGTCGGGGAACTGCCGTCCGCTCATGACGTCCTGCTCGGTCAGCACGTAGTCGCCCGCGATCCGCCACGTCTCCCGCACCCCGATCCACGGGGCGAGCGCCGAGAGGTAGGCGCGCTCGAACCCCGGGACCTCGCGGCGCAGGAACCCCACGGCGGCGCGGACCTGCCTGCGGCCCTCGACTTCGGCGCGGGTCAGATCCCTGCTGTCCGAGCCGTCGAGACCGGAGACGCGTGTCACCATGACGAATCCGTCCTCGCCTGCCGGCGAGCCGACCATCGACAGCAGTTGCAGCGCGAGTTCGCCGCTCTCGACGCCACGCCGCGCGAGCGCACGCTTCTCCTGCCTGGGCAGTGACCGGAACCGCTGGACGTCGACCGCCGACAGCCGGGCCATCATCGTCATCGGCTGCCGTTCGCGGCGCTGATCCGGGGAGTTCTGCGTGGCGCAGCCCGCCCGCCGGACCAGCGTGGCGTTCGCCGTCGCGTCCACCACGACGTGTGCGGGGACGGCCTCCGCCCCGTCGATCCCCTGGAGGATGACGCCGGTGAGCGCGCCGTCGCGCAGCATCGGCTCGACGGCCTGCGTGTGCAGGAGCACCTCGACGCCCGCCTCACCGCACAGCTCGTCCAGAACGATCTTGAGTATCTCGGGGTCGAAGGGGAAGGTCCGTACCTTCGCCGGGTTCTCGCCGGCCTCAGCGAGCACGTACGGGCCGAATCCGGTGGCGCCGCCCGCCTCGATCAGCCGGCGCGTCACCTCATAGCCGATGCCGCCGCCTACACGCAGGTCGCGCCAGTAGAACCCCATGAAGCTGGCGACCATCGCGCCCGTCGCCGTGCCGCCGAGGAACGGCGCCCGCTCCACGAGCACGGCGTGCGCCCCGGACCGCGCGGCGGCGACCGCCGCGCAGAAGCCGGCCGGTCCCCCGCCGGCGACCACCACGTCGGCGTGCGAGCGGACGGGCAGGTCGCGGGCGGGCAGCGTGACCTTCGGCGGCTGGAGGCCGGGCTCCCCCGGTGCGGATGTCATGGGTGATTCCCCTTTCGCTGGGACTCGTCATGCCTGCGCGGCTCGGTGGGCCGCGCGGTGATCACCGTCTCCGCCGCGTGGCGGACGGCGATCGCCGTCCAGCCGCCGTGGCCCGCCGCGGCACCGACCGGGGTGACGGTCTTGCCGGGCGCCGCCGCCCGCGCTGCTTGAATGGGCGCGCCCGATCCGTCCGGTCCGAGCGATACCAGGACGGGACCGGTCCCGGAGATCACCCGGCGGCCGGCGAATGTGCGCACATGGACGGCGTCCGGCTCTATCGATTCGATGGTCGCGTTCGGCAGGAACTCCACACCGGCATCGGCGCGCAACCGGGCCAGCGGGAGCAGCTTGGCGCGCGGGCCCACGTCCTCAGCGGGTTCGTCCCCCGCGCCGACGAGGACCACGCGCACGCCGCGTGCGGCGAGGTGGTCGGCGACGGCGGCGCCGTCGCGGTCGGCGCCCCACACCACGTACTCCGAATCGAGCGGTGCGCACAGTCCGCCGTCGAGCCAGGCGGTCAGCTCGCGCACCCGAGGCAGGCCGGCGCCGGGAACGTCCGGGACCAGGCCGGGCAGGCCCGTCGCCATGATGACCAGATCCTCGTCCTGGCCGGCGAGGTCGCCCGGAGCGACCTCGGTCCCGAGTTCGACCAGCACGCCGAGCCGGTCGAGCCGGCCCGCGTACCAGTCGACGATGCGGTGATATTCCGGGTACTCGTGCAGGCCCGCCGCGAGCGCGAAGGTGCCGCCGAGGTGGTCCGACCGGTCAACGATTCTCGTCCGGCGGCCCAGCGCGGCGCTGCGGCACGCGGCCTCCAGCCCGGCGGGCCCGGCGCCGACGACCAGCACGTCCGGCTGCTCGCCATCGGGCGCGGGCGCCGCCGGCAGCGCCTCGTGCGCCTCGGGGTTGACGGTGCAGCCGACAGGCTCTCCGGTACGCAGCATGTCGGCGCAGTAGTTGCAGGCGATGCAGGGACGCGGCGGCTCGCCGCGCAGGATCTTGGCGGTCCAGGACGGATCGGCGTGCAGCGCACGGCCGACCGTGATGAAGTCCGCGCCCTCGTCCCGCAGGACGTGTTCGGCGGTGGCGCCGTCGGCGATCCGGCCCGCGACGCCCACCGGCGGACCGAGGTCCGCGAAGCCCCGCGCCGCCACGGCGTGCAACCCGGCCGGCAGTTCGCCGGTCGGCGTGATCCACTGCCCGGCCTCGTAGCAGCCGGCGGACACGTCGATGAAGTCGAGCCCGCCCGCCCCGGCGCGGTCCAGAATCTGGACGGTCTCGTCGACGCCGAGGCCGTCCGGCACCCCTTCGTAGGCCGAGACACGCACCCCCACCGTGGTCCCGGGAACGGCGGCCCGCACGGCGGCGATGACCTCCCGCAGGAACACCGCCGGGTCGCCGTACCGGTCGGCGCGCAGGTTGGTCCGCGGCGAGAGGAACTGGGAGATCAGGTAGCCGTGCGCCGCGTGGATCGAGATGACGTCGGCGCCCGCGCGGACGCTGCGGCGGGCCGCCGCACCGAACCGCTCCACGAGGTCGGCGGCGTCGGCGGCGTCCAGTTCGAGCGGGAGGTCGCCGTCGATCACCGTGGCCGCCACGGGCGACGGCGCGACGGAGGTGAATCCGCTGACCTCCGCGCGGGCCAGCCGCCCGCCGTGCACGAGCTGCATGCCGAACAGCGCGCCCCCGCGATGGACGGCGTCCGCGAGCCGCCGGACACCGGCGATCGCGCCGTCGTCGTCGATGGCGAGCTGCCGCGGACGTACCCTGCCGTCGGCGCGGACGTAGGCCGCCTCGGCATACACGAGCGCACTGCCGCCGCGCGCCAGCGCTGACACCTGGTGCTCGTAATGCCCGGTGGGCACGCCGTCCGGGCCGCAGTAGTTGCGCTCCATCGGCGCGGCCACCACGCGGTTCGCCAAGGTGAGCGCACCGAGCCGTACCGGCGTCGCGGCCGTCCTGGCGGCGCCCCGTGGTTCACCGGTCACGACGGCACCACATCGATCACGACCTTTCCGGCGCCGGCGTCGCCGGCGTGGACCAGCGCGAACGCCTCCTGCGTCCGCTCCAGCGGGAACCGGTGCGTGATCAGCTCCTCGGCGAGGCCCCGGTTGCGGGCGATGAACGCCGCCGCCTCCGGGAACCGGTCCATGCTGTTGCGGCTACCCAGCAGATCGAGCTCCTTGTACGGCAGCACACTCATCGGAAGCCTCGCCTCCGCCGTCGAGATCCCGACGGCGACCACGGTGCCGGCCGAGCACACCAGGTCGATCGCCGTCGCCAGCGCCGCAGGCGCACCGGTCGCCTCGATCACGACCGACGGACCCTCGCCGTCCGCCCAGTCGAGGATCTCGGCGCGGCGGCGCGGGTCGTCCGCGTCCGCGACCCACATGGCCGACGCCCCGAAACGCTCGGCCCGCCGTGCCCGGGCGCCGGAACGGTCTACCCCCGCTACCCGCACCCCCCGCTCGGCGAGCGCCCCGATCGCCAGCAAGCCGATCGGCCCGCACCCGAGGACGAGCGCGTGCGCGCCACGCTCGGCTCGCGACCGCGCCACAGCTTGCAACGCGATGGAGGCCGGCTCGATCAGCGCCGCGGTCGCCGGCGGCAACCCGTCCACCGGGTGGATCCGGCCGCTCGGCACCACGATGTGTTCCCGCAGCCCGCCGTCCGCGTGGACGCCGAGGACGGACGAACTCACGCACGCGTTCGACCGCCCGACACGGCAGGCGTGGCAGCGTCCGCACGCCCTCGCCGGGTCCACCGCGACCAGACGGCCGTCCACCCACCCGGCGATCTCGTGCCCCTGGACGAGGGGCGGCGGCGCAGACGGATAGTCACCCGCCCAGATGTGCGCGTCAGTGCCGCACACACTGACGCAGGCCACGGCGACGAGCACCTCGCCGTCCTGCGGCTGGGGCACCGGCCGTTCCAGGACGTCCACCTGGCCCGGCCGCAGCGTGATCGCCGCCCGATCGGGCGCTGTACGCACATTCGTTTGCATAGCGCCTCACTATGAACATTTGCTGGTAAGGTGTCAATGCCAACCAAGGATTCGAACCAACGTGCGTACAACGCGCATGTGGAACGGGACGCATCGTTGAGCGAAGCCGAACTCCTGACCTCGCTCCAGCGTGGCCTCGCCGTGCTGGCGGCCTTCCGCGCCGACCGCGCCACCCTCAGCCTCAGCGAGGTCGCCAAAGCCACCGACCTGGACCGCTCCTCGGCCCGGCGGCTCCTGCACACCCTGGTCGAACGCGGCTACCTGCGCACCGACGGTCAGTCGTTCGGGCTGCACCCCAAGGTGCTGCGCATCGGCAACGCCTACCTCGGCGCCCTGGCACTACCGGAACTCGCCCTCCCGCACCTGCGCGCCCTGGCGGGCGACCTGCACGAGGCCGTCTCCATGGCCGTCCTCGACGGCGACGAGATCGTCTACGTCGCGCGGATCCCCGGCCGACGGCTGATGAGCCTGTCCCTGACCATCGGCAGCCGGTTGCCCGCGCACGCCACCTCGATGGGCCGCGTCCTCCTCGCGGCCAGGACCGACGACTGGATCGACGGCTACCTCGCGTCAGCGACGCTGCACCGCCTCACCGAAACCTCCATCACCGACCACGCTCTGCTACGCGGCGAACTCCAGCGAACACGCCGCGTCGGCTGGTCCCTGGTCGACCAGGAGTTGGAGACCGGCCTGCGCTCCATCGCCGTCCCCGTCCACGACGCCTCCGGCCGCGTCGCGGCCGCGATCGACATCTCCAGCCACGCGGGACGCCGCGACGTGGACGACCTGACCGGCACCATGCTCCCCCGGCTGCGGCGCACCGCCGCGGCGGTCGAACACGACTTCCACCACCGCCCTCGAAAATAGACCGCACGTCATCCGCACCGCCGCAGTCGGTACCGTAAGGCGGAACCACCTGGCCGCCGTCTTCCAGGACGAGGCGACCAGTCGCCGAC
Source organism: Actinomadura rubrisoli (assembly GCF_004349215.1). Classification (GTDB taxonomy): domain Bacteria; phylum Actinomycetota; class Actinomycetes; order Streptosporangiales; family Streptosporangiaceae; genus Spirillospora; species Spirillospora rubrisoli. Next base: position 10,792 of record NZ_SMKU01000007.1, read on the forward strand.
CGCGAACGGGACCCCATCTGCGCGTGGGGCTGGTCACGGCAGCAGGCACAGCCCGAGATCGTGACGCTCCAGGAATGGCACCAGCCCCACCTGGTCACCCCCAGATCAGACGACGCCGCCGATCCAACTCGGCCTGGGAACACGCGGTCGCCGACGAGCACGTACGGCTGAAAGCCGGCGGGCGCCAGATCAAGGTGCCGGTGCGCGAGGGCCGGCTATGACAGAGGACAGGGCTGCGGAAGGTGTCTAGCGCGCCGCCGCAGTGTCATCCCGGCTGATTATGTTCGCTCGTGGGCAAAACCCAGACATCGCGCGGGGATCGACCACATCATTGTTGCGAATCACAGACAACAACGACGGCCGGGCTCCTTGCCCTATGGCCAACCACAGCGGGCGTGGGTGCCGGATACTGCGTCACCTCATGCGACCTCCGAGTCATGCTGCGCGAACTGCAGAAGGCAGGGATCCTCACCCTGGCCGACAAGGCCCGAGGTGATCGACGGCTGCCCGACCACCACCGGTCTCACTCTCAACACCCCACCCGTCATCACCAATTGACCCTGGTTAGGCGCCGACCAGATACCCATCCAACACGTCACCGCGGAGCCGGCGTTAGACGACGGGGCTTCTGGCGCGGGCACCTGCGAGCACCCGTGATCTCCGTCCGTGACGGGGTCGAATATCAGACTGCGGGCCAGCCGGGAGAAGTCGACCATCCTCTGGCCGTCCATCTAACGAGCTTTCAGGCGTGATGTCGTCAGGGTGAGGCCGGTGGCGGCGAGGCAGCCGTTGATGAGGTCGCTGCGGTATTGGAGTTTGCGCAGGCCGTGGCGTAGGGCGGTCAGGAGTTGGTCGGGGTCGGTGAAGTGGCGATTGGTCTGGCTGCTGCGGCGGAGCAGGGACCAGACGGTTTCGACGGGATTGAGGTCGGGTGCGTAGGTGGGCAGGTAGAACACCCTCAGCCAGTCGCTGGCGTCGATGAAGGTCTTCAGGCGTCTGTCGCGGTGGACGTTCAAGTTGTCCCAGACCAGCACGACCGGGGCTTGAAGCTGGTGGTGAGCGGTGATGAGCAGGTCGCGGTAGTCGGTCCAGGCGAAGCTGCGGCGCTGGCCGGTCTTGTGGTCGGGGTGTTGTTTGGGCCGGTAGATCAGCCGAGCTCGTTCGCCGGGCTTGTAGCAGGTCAGCGCGGCCAGGGAGAAGCGGCGTTGCGACCGGCCTCGCACCCTGATCACCGGAGTGCGGCCGCGAGGGGACCAGGTCTTGCGGGTCGGCGGCGTCATCGAGAAGCCGGCCTCGTCTTCGAAGACGATCCAGGCGTCGAGCGCCGCCGCGGTACTTCCACGCGCGGCCAGGTCTCCCTCACCCACCCGGCGATCACCGACTCCTGGCGTTCGACCGCGCGCCGGGCCGGTGTCTGGTGGCTCCAGCCGTGCCGGTGCAGCACCTGACAGATGGCCGCCAGGCTCATGGACTTGTGAAACCGGCGGCCGATCACCGTCTGGATCCGCGACAGGGTCCAGGTCTGATCCGGCCACCCGTGCGCCACCGGCCCCTTCTCGAGCTCGGCTTCCAACATCGCCCACAACCTCGGGCTCAGCTTCGGCCGACCAGGCGACCCCTTGGACGACAGCCCTTGCGGCCCGGCCTTGGACCAGGCTTTGCGCCAGCGCTGCACCGACCGCACACCGACCCGCAGCTCGCGGGCGATCACAGCATTGTTCGACCCGGTGGCAAACAGCTCCGCCGCCTGCAGCCGCACCCTCTCCCGAAACACCCGCCGCTGCGCGGTCAACCCACCACCCTGCGGATACCTCATAACCCGAACTATCCCGGCCCAACAGAGCCTGTCCACCCCCGCGACATCACGCCTGAAAGCTCGTTAACGGCCGCACACCCGACTATGCATCTGTGTTGGTGCGGGTGACAGCGCCGGGATTGCCTGCGTTGACGCGGCATCGCCGGCACGATCCCGGTGCCTGGCGAGCAGGCCGGTCACCGGCAGCGGCGAACACGCAGGCTCGTGCCGATCGGGCGGCGAGTGCGCGGCCTGGTGGTGCAGAGCGGGGCGGGTCAGAGGCGGCCGAGCACCGTCACCGCCTGCGTCCCGGCCTCTTGGGTGATGGTGGTGTAACTGCCGGGTGCCGGTGGCTTGCGGGCGGGCGACAGAGCCAGGAATACCACATGGCCGTTGACTCTGATGATTGCGTACTGGTGCCGCTGCGCCCCGGTGGGAGTGCTGAGGATGTAGGTCGTCAGGCGTTCGATTCTGCCGCCCCTTCTGCGGACGTTGTCGCTCTCCACGAACATCCGCATCGCCTCTCCGTTCGAGCGGAAGTGGTGGTCACGGCACTGCGTAGTGATCGGCTTTGCGATCAGCTTGCTCGCCGTGGTGTCAGGCAGCGCGACGATGCTCTCGCTGACCATCACCGACCGGGCCGAATCGGTCCAGATGCCTAGCGCGGCCGCGCTCCTGACCGGCCCGGTCGTCACCCCCTCTAGCTGGCCGGAGGAGGTCTGGCCCCACACGCAGGCGTCCGGTTCCCGAGGGCCGGCGATCAACTCTTTAATGATCTTTTCGAACGGGCCCGAGGCGACCCCATAGCGCACCGGGTCGGGCTTGCCCGTGGCTCGCGGCATGATGAGCGCCTGCTCCACCCGCTTGAGCGCGGACGCGCTAGGGGAGGACGGCGCGGCCGTCGCTCGCCGTCCGGTCGCCGCGCACCCGCTGACCATCAGCACCGTCCCGGCGATACCGGCAAGACACGCAGAAGGCCGAAGCATCCGCTGATCGTAGGGGACACCACAGCGAAGATGACCTTGATCCCAACCTCCCTGCTGGCCAGATCAGGCCCCCGGGCTTCGCATGGAGGCGCTATCCCTGATGCAGAGCCCCGTGTTGTCCGGTCCCTCAACGCGGTCCCACCAAGCAAGAATCGCCCGTTGCGCTGCGCACCGTCCTCAGCACCGGTCTTCAGCAGGTTCTGCAGCGTGTGCGGGCAGCAGTACGCGCAGGCAGGTTGCCCCGCACGCTCGATCCGTAGGACCGCGCCTAGGCACTGCGGATGCTGGCCGCCGAGGCTCCCGGCAGCTGCGCAGCGCCACCGGATCGGGAGGCTGAACCAGCCGAGTTGGTTGAAGGGCGCGACGAGCTCCTGCACTTCGATGGACTTGATCTTCGGCTCCATGGCCCTCAGGACCGCGCCGGTGCTGCGGACGGCGGCACTCTCGGCGGAGTGGCCGGGCCGCCCATTTTCGACCAGCGGAGTGAAGGCATTTCGCGCTATCCGCGAATCGCTGCCCGGGTTACCGCGAGATTGACTTTACGGTGACGACCCTTGGTGATTGAACCCCGTATTGTGGTGGGTAGTGATTGGTCGAAACAGGTCGGCGGCCGATATCGAATGATCTTCAATCATAGCGACGGGCTCCGGATGGAGTGCGTCATGACAACCTACGCATATACCGATTCTCTTTTCCGCGTGGCTCCGTTGGCGCGCGGTGGCTCGCTGACGCCCCATCATGCTGGACCGCGCGGAGCACGGCCCGGCCGACCCTAAGGACAGCCAATGACGCCGCACATCACTGGACGGGAGAAAGCCGCCGTCCCGGATCCCCTGGGCATCCAGGCATTGTCGGCCTGCATCTCAGTGGGCGACCTGGACGCCTGTATCGCCTGGTACACCCAGAATCTAGGCTTCCGCTTACTGAAATTGGTCCAATTCCCAGAGCTGGGGGCCCGCGTCGCCTTCCTGACAGGCCACAGCCTGCGGCTTGAATTGGCGGAGCAGGCTGAAGCGGAGCCGGGACCGCGCCGTCAAGATCCACCGCGCCACAGCGTTGTGCGGGGCGTCACGCAGATCGCCTTCTATGTGACCGACGCGGAGTCGATTCTGGCCCGTGCGCGGCAGCACGGACTCAACGTCGCGATGGATCTCGCAACGGTACCCGAGCTCGGTCTCAAAGCGTTCTTCGTGCGTGACCCTGAGGAGAACCTCATCGAGTTCATCGAGCTCACGGACGCCTGAGCGGGCCAAGTATTTCTTCGGAGGAAAGATTGTCATGGGAACCCAGACAAGTCGGACCGTAGTCGACAGCTTCTTCACGAGCCTTGAGCGAGGCGACCTGGACTCCGCTTTCTCGACGCTGTCAGAGGACATCGAGTTCGAACTGCCGTTGAACCAGTGGAATGCGGTGATCCCGTATCTCGGGCGGCATGTGGGCATCGCGGAGGTGAGCAGGGCCTTCGCGGTGCGCGCAGAGACCACCGAGGTGCTCGACTACGCGCTGCGTGATCTGCGCGCCGAGGGCGACACCGCGTTCGCGGTGATCTATACGCGGGCCCGCTGCAGCGCCACCGGCCAGGAGTTCGAGGTCGAGGACGTCCACCGGCTCACCGTCACGGACGGGAAGATCGCAGACTGGAAGGTCTACTTCGACCCCAATTCGGAGGTCGCCGCCTTCACCGCGGAGCGGGACCGGGAATGACCGCGGCGGCCCGAGACGGCGACCGGGAACGCGCCGCGGAGCTCGTCCGGTCCGGCTCCGGCGTTCGTTCCAGGGACTGCACGTCACCAGCCGGTGGCTGCGGCCGGGCGCCCGCCGTCGTATCATCTCGGCGTACATGACGTCCTACTTCGCCGGTGGCGCGGCCGGTTCGGCGCTCACACCCGTCACGTACGGGCGGCGGGCTGGACGGGCGTGAGCGTCCTCGGCGCCGTGACGTTCCTGGCGTGGCTCGGGGCGGCGGCCTGGAGCCGCCGCCCGTGCTGTGCCCGGCGGGCGGCCGATGGACCGGCGCGTCCCGAGGATCGGCGCTGAACGCAGCCCTGATCCTGTCCCGCGCGAGTTTCGAGTTTTGGTCTCTGAGCTGCGGTTGTGCGGCGTGATGCTATTCGTTGGCCGTGCCTGTGACCACGGGTTTCGCCGGATGGGTCGCAGTTCCGCAAAATCGCCCCGATGCGTGGCAGCTCGACGTCCTTGGACGAGTCCGAGCGGCAGTATCAAGGCGGTCCAGGTTGCCGAGCCCATGGCGGTGAGCGGCGACGTCGATGTCGAAGCCCGGGAGTGCGGGCCGGAGATCGAGTGCGACAGCGTTACGGGCTCCGACATGGACTCCGCCCACGGTCGCTCGCAATGGAGGGTCAGACGGCGGCGAAGGCGCCCGTCCGCGCTCTGGTGTTACCGCGCGATGTCAGCAAGGCGCCGGAAGGACCACTTCCGACCAGTCGCCCGAATACGTCGGAACCGTGGCCTCCCCTCGCTCGCGGGCGTCCTGCCCGCACGGCAACTCCCGCGGCGGCGCGAAATAGGGCCTTTCGTCTCCCGATGGCAGCGTGTCCGAGTCGGTGGTGTCGGTCGTCCAATCGCCGACCGTATAGTCCCAGCGTTCCAGAGTGAGGGTGAAGTCGGCTTCGTTTATGCCCCGGTTGGACACAAACAGGATGCCTTGTGCGCTGTACTGGTCGTCCGGTCCCGTCCAGGTCACTTCGCTGCACGCTCTATAGACAACTGGGCCGGCCTCTATCTCCGGCCCGCACGCATAGTTCACGACGGGGGCCGGGGCGGTGGCCGCCGCCGGCTGCGCGGCGAAGCCGAGCATCGCTATGGCACCGGCCAGCGGCATGATCCAGTGATTACGGCGTGTGCCAAGAAAATTCATGTCCGTCTCCTTTACTGCGGTCGGCTGTCCTGCGTACTCACTCGATGACCGTCCTTCGCTCAGGGTGAGCGTGAGGCATCCCTTCCGTGCGTTGGGACGGAAGGAACCCCTGCCCTCCGGCGCTACGCGATCACCGGTGGATGGTCGGTCGTATCGACGGTAGAAGCCTCCGGGCGCGGCAGGCGATCCAGCCCACGCGTCCATTTCTGGTGCAGCAGGCCGTACCACTCCGCTCGCCTCCACAAGGGAATGGGCGTAGCTCGAACGCAGTGGCCGACGCCGGGCTGACGATCCGCCGACCCTGACCTTTTGCCGAAGGTGCGGGTCGGACGGCCGGCACCGCGGCAACACGAGAAGGCATGCAACCATTGGTCAATGCGGGCATAGCAGTAGCGTTCGACGCTCTCAATCCGCGGGTTCGACGTTCGGGTCACTGACGACGCACCGCACCCCACCAAGGCAAACGCGAGAATGTATGTGTTTGTCCATCCGTATTTATCCCCTTGTCCCTTCATGCGTCGGCGAGGCGGTTCGATCTACCGATGCGGAGTGGGAACAACGGGAGCCGCTCCTACGACTGATCAAGTCCCGCTCCAGAGCCCGCCGTCCCTCGCCCTTCGGCAAGCGCAATGTCGGCTAAGTGCGGATTGTGACCTGGAGGAGGAGTGCAATGTTGAAGAGGCCTGCGGTCCGCGCTCCGTGTCCGTCACGATGAGCATCGGAGGTTCGGATGGCTGACCGGGAACGCATACCCAACATCAACGCGCGACGACTCGGGCTGTATCTGCGCCGGGCCCGCGAGATCATCGAGTGGTCCTATGAGGAGGCGGCAGCGCGTAGTGGCTGCGACGCTGATTGGCTGGCCCGAGTGGAGACGGGGTTCGCCCAGCCCACGGTCGCCGACGTCGAGCGGCTGCTGGAGCGCTACCAGGTCCGAGCCGCCAAGGTCGCCGATCTGATGGTCGACCTGGCGACGCGGCCCAACGGACCTGACTGGCTGGCGCCCCTGCTGCCCGACATCAAGGCCCTCAAGCGAGACGGGCTGATCTCCGAGGCGGAGGCATGCGTCGTCCATTCCTACGGCATGCGGCTGATACCGCCCCTCGCACAGGTCGAGGAATACACCCGCCTGCTCAACTCTCACCGCCTCCCGCCGCACAATCCCGAGGCCGATTGGGACATCGTCCTGCAGCGCCAGCGGTTCCGCGCCGGGGGACGCCCCCGCTTCCTCGATCTGATCATCGATGAGGACGCGCTGAAGCAGGTGCCCGAGCCAAAGGTGATGACCGCTCAACTCCGGTGGTTGCTGGCTCTCGACGAAAGCCCGGACGGCAGGGTACGGATCGTGCCTTCGTCCGCTCCGCTGTACGAGGACCGAACCTGCAACTTCGACGTGCTGGAGTTTCCCGGAGTCAGCGACCGGCTCAGCCTCGCTCACAGCGTCTTCGGCGTCGAACTCGCCGGGACCGACCTGACCGACCTGTGGACGCTGATCGAGGAGGAGTCGGCGCTCCCGAGAGATGAAAGCTGCGAGATCATCCGTCACTACCTGAACCGCCTCACCACCCAGTGAGCGGCGCAGCGGGAGGGGCAGCGTGTCGTCGGTGATCAGTTACGCAACCCGGGCGGTGCCCGCGTGCCTTCCCGCGCGGCAGGTCGCTTGACCTTGACACAGTGGCAAGGTCTTCACTGGGGGGAGCCGAGGAGGTGACTCCGACCATGCCGAAACAGGACGCGGACACGATGCGAGCTCTCCAGGGGCTGGAGAGAAGCAGCCCGTCAGTGCGGCTGCGGGCGGCGCTGGCGGTCGGCACGGCCCCTGACCCGCGGTTCATCGACAAGCTCATCGAACGATGCGCGATCGAACCTGAGTTCTACGTGCGCGACATGCTCACGTGGGCGCTCACCCGCCACCCATCGTCGATGACGGTCCCAAAGCTTCTCAATGAACTCCGCTCGGAGCGCGCTCAGGCGCGCAGCCAGGCGTTGCACACGCTATCCAAGATCGGGGATCGTCACGCATGGCCGGCGATCACACGGGCGCTGCTGGCCGACGCCGACGACGAGGTGGCGCGGAGCGCCTGGCGGGCGGCGGTCGTGCTCGTGCCCGAAGGCGAGGAAGCCGAGCTGGCCGCGGCGTTGGCGACACAGCTCGGTCGCGGCGGGCGGGAGACGCAACTGAGCCTCAGCCGGGCGCTGATCGCGCTCGGTGAGGTGATCATGCCGACCTTGCGCGCCGCGATGACGGATCCCGGCCCTCGCGTGCGTCAACACGCGATCGCCACGGAACGGCTGTCGCACGACCCGGATGCCGGATTCGAGTTCGCGATCGAGGAGGCGAAGCGCATCATGGCCCTTGGCGCGCCCGGTCAGGAGGGGTGATGGGCAGTGCTGATCGGTGAGGTGGCACGACGGTCCGGGGTCAGCGCCCGCATGCTCAGGCATTACGACTCGCTCGGCCTGGCGCGGCCAACGGGACGCACCGACGCCGGCTATCGGGAGTACTCCAGCGAGGACATCCGGCGGATCTTCCATATCGAGAGCCTGCGGTCTTTGGGTCTGTCGCTGAGTGAGGTCAGGCGTGCGCTCGATGATCCCGGCTTCAAGCCCTCGGACCTCGTCGACGACCTCGTCCGCCAGACGCGAGAGCGCATCGCGAGTGAGACGGAGCTGCTCACCCGGCTCCGCCGGATCGGTGCCGCGGAACCCGCCGCCTGGGAGGACGTCCTCCAGATCGTCGCGCTCCTCCACGCTTTGGAGTCGAAAAGCGCCGGGAAGCGCCAGCGCGCGGCCTTGTCCTCCGTTCCGGTGCCGGTGGAAGCGCTGGTCGAGGCGGCCTTGAGCGAGACGGATCCGAACGTCGCCGGAGCCCTTCGATGGGCTCTGGCGCAATCGGGAGAGGACGGATTGGCGCTGCTGGCGGAGGGTCTTGGCTCACCGGTGGCCCAGGTGCGGAAACGTGCCGTCCAGTCCATCGCCGAGATCTCGACCGGTGAGGCGACCGCGCTGCTTCGGGACGTCCTCGCGAGTCCTGACCTCGTGGTCCGCAGGTGCGCGGCTCTGGCGCTCGGGACACGGGGAGTGGCCGACGCGGTCCCGACGCTCATCGACATGATCGTCGAGGAGACGAACGACGTCGATGCGGCCGACGCGCTGAGCGCGCTGGCGAGTGACCCCGCGTTGGAGGATCGGATCGCCACCGGGCTCGTTGACCGCCTCGCCCGCGGCACCCTGGACTCGCCTGCCCGTCGGCGGCTGGCACAGGCGCTCGCGGATATCCCGGGGACGACAGCGTCGGATGCCCTCGCAGACCTGTCACGCGACGACGACCGTGCCGTCGCGCTTACTGCGACGTACATCCTCAAGCTGCGCAACGCCCGGTGACGAATCCTTCCTGAGATGCCACCCGCGTCCGAAAGAAGTGACGCCGGCCTGTAAGAAGGTGAGGCGATCTCGGGGGTACCGGGTGACCCCTGAGAGGAGGTGGTGACGTGGACGCCAGCGTTGAGCGCTTCACAGCCATCTACCGGCAGCACTATCCGAAGGTCCTGGGCTACGCGCTCGCCCATGACGCGCGTGCGGCGGCCGAGGACGTGGCGAACGAGACGTTCCTGACCGCCTGGCGCAAGCTCGACCAGGTACCGGACGACGATCCGTTGCCCTGGTTGTTCGGCGTGGCGCGGCGGCACCGGCTGAAACAGCGCGACGCCGGACGGCGGCACGCGACGATCGCCGAGCGGGCCCGGCAGATGAGGACCGAGCACGACACCGACACCGGCGAGGTGGTCGCCGAGCGGGAGGCGGGACTGGCCGCGTTCGCGGCGCTCGCCGAACGCGACGCCGAGGCGCTGGTCCTCAGCGCCTGGTACGGCTTCTCGGCCGGGCAGGCCGCGCGGGTGCTCGGCTGCTCCACGGCGACGTACTTCGTCCGCCTGCACCGGGCGCGCAAGCGGCTCGCCCGTCTGCTCTCGACCTCTGACCACGCCTCTGTTCCGCACCCGGCCCTGGAAGGACAGCGCGGATGAACACCGTCGACCGCACCGTAGCCTCGCTCAAGCCCGCCATGCTCGACGCCGTGGAGAACACCCCGGCGGACGAGTCGCGCATCCCCGCGCTCACCGCCGCCTCCCAGGAACGGTCGCGGCGTCACGTCCCGAAGCTGCCGATCGCGCTGGCCGTCGGTACCGCGGTGGCGACCGCGGGCGTCGCGGTCGTCGCCCTCCGGCCCGGCGACGGTTCCGCGCCTGCCCCGGGCAACGCGCTGCTGGTCGCCGCCGCCAGCGCGCAGAAGGCGCCGGCCGGCCGCTACTGGCACGCCAAAACCGTCCTCGGCGAGATCTACGCGGTCGGCGCACGGAAAGCGACGCATTACAGGGTCGACTCGCGTCAGGGGATCGACAACTGGACCGCGCGGGACGGCAGGGGCAGCTCGGCCAACCTCGACCTGCCCGACGTTCCGGTCACCGCCCAGGACAAGCAGAGGTGGAAGGCCGCCGGGTCCCCCGGCTGGGTGAAGATCCCCAATTCAGAGGGAGGCGAGGAGCAGATGCTCCTGGAAATGAACCCTCCGCCGGGGCAGATGGGGCCGCGGATGCCCAGCGACGGACGGTGGTACGGCCTGACCCTGGGCCAGATCGCCAAGCTGCCCACCGAACCGAAAGCGCTCCAGAACACCCTGCTCGGCCTCAAGGGCGACTGGCACGCCTACACCTCCAAGACCCGCAAGGAGCCGATCCGGGCGCTGTCCGGCCAGGAGCGGGTCCGGGCGCTGAGCGACGTGGCCGGGACGCTGCTGTCCACCGCGCCCGCGCCTCCCAAGGTGCGCGCGGCGACGTTCCGGATGCTCGCGGCCCTGCCCGGAGTACGGCCCCAGGGCAGGACGGTCGATCCGCAGGGACGTCCCGGGACCGTGGTCTCGCTGCCGCTGGAGACCACCGTGGAGCTCGGCCTGTACACCGCGCCCAAGCAGCTCGGCACCTACCAGCGGCAGTTCATCATCGACCCCGCCGCCGGGAAGCTGCTGGCGATCCGGGACCTGGTGGTGAATCCGCCGCACGGCGGCCGCCCGCTTCCCACCGGGGACAACGGCAAGCCCAGGCGGCTGGAGGCCAAGGACATGCCCGACCGCTTCCACCAGCGCGGCGAATTGGCCGGTTACCAGCTCTTCGAGGTCAGCGAGTGGACGGACGCGGTGCCGCCCGCCGGCGCCCTGCTCCCGCCCGATCTGAAGACCGCGCGCCCGCGCGGGTGAACCGGACCCGGCGTTCAGGAACGCCTGACAAGCCGACTCGTAACCGACAATGACCGTGTGCGCTCGCATCAATACCCATTGATGCGAGCGCACATCGGCGAATTGCCCGGCAGGCCGGCCGGACCGTCCTGCATAGCCCGGGTGGGTTCAGGTTCGGCGGGCGGTTTCGCGGTACCGGCCGGGGGTGAGGCCGATCTGCCACGCGGCGGCCTGCACCGGGTCCCGGATCCAGCCGGGCACCAGCTCACCGAACTCGCGCCGGGTGCCGTCCCGTTCCAGCGTCCCGTTGGTCATCAGCAGCAGGTGCAGGTGGTCGTCGTACAGCTCCTCCACGCACCAGAGGCTGAGGGCCTGTCCGGGGTTGCCCGGGTCCGGCAGCTCCCGACCGACCTGCGGCCATCCTGCCTGGCCGACCACCTGGCGCCAGCCGGCCCGTCCGGCCAGCAGCTCCACGGCGCAGCGCCGCTGTTCGGAGTTGCGCAGCGACACCGCGCGGCGGATCGAGACGTCGTCCTCGACGATCTCGCGCGGCATGGTGACGCCGTGCCATGCCCACAGGCACCAGCCGTCGGGGTATCGCACCGCCGGCCCGCTCGGATGGTGGAGCCGGCCTTCGGCGTCATGGTGCAGTTCGGTGGGACGTTCGGTGAGGATCACGCTGTTGCGCATCGGCCACCACTCCCCGGCCGCCCGTCCCACCCGCAGCAGGCCGCGGCTGTGACGGTCCGGTTCCCAGACGCCGCACCGTGCGAGGAAATCGAGCTGGGCGAGCCGCCCTGGCATCCGCGGACGGAACGCGCCCAGCCGGGGCAGCGCCGCCACTTCGGGAAGCCGCTGCGCGTCCTGCCAGGTCGCGGCCACCTGGTCAACGGCCGCGCCGACGGCCTTGGCCAGCCCCGTCTCGACCGCGGCGGTCACCTCGCGGTCGAGACGGCCCAGCAGGGCGGCCCACCGCGGGTCCCGCTCCAGGTCGCCGAGCTCGGGCGGCAGCGGGTCCAGCATGATCAGGTCGGTTTCCGGAGCGTCCTGCGGCACCTGTTGGACGATGGCCTCGCCGGTCGGTTCCGGCAGCGTCTGCCACGCCCGCCTGGTGACCAGCGGAAGCCGGCCCGCGCGGATGTCGGCACCGATGCCGCCCGCCATCGGCGAGCCCAGCCAGACCACGTGTTCCGGCGGCTGCCGGCCGGCGCCGAGGTAGACGTCCTGGACGCCCGCCTCGGCCGCCGGCCGGTCCGCCGGACCCACGGCCAGCCCGTACCCCACCCACTCCTCCCGCACCGACGGCAGCAATGCCTGCTGCTCGGCGGTCGGTGCCGGTAGCGGCCCGCCCTGGCCGTGAGGTGGCCGCTGGTCCGCCATCGTCAGTCCGCAACGAAACGGACGGTCGCGCTCGATGCCTGCGCACGTGCCGCCTGGTCACGAGCCGCCCGCGCCTGCGCCTGCGACGCCTGCTTACGGGCCTCCTTGCGAGCCCGATCGCGCTTGCGACGAGCCCCAGGATCGAGGACGCGCGGCGCCAGCTCGCGCTTGCGCCGCAGCACATACAGGCCAGGGCCGATGCCGGTGTTGCCGTGCTCCGGGTGATCGAGCCATGCGGTCGCGCCGTCGCCGACCTCCAGCGACCCCAGGACGATGTCGTTCGCCGCGCCGTCGCGGGCGTCGTACCAGACGTCACCGGAGGCCAGCAGCAGGTGCGTGTGGCCGCCCGCCTCTCCACGGACCACCGCGACCCCGGCCGCCGGGACCGGGCTCATCGGGTGCTGGAAATCCTCCACCGCCATCGCGGCGGGGATCACGGAAACGTCGCCCTGGTGCTGCAGTCCGGCGATCGTCGGAATGTCGAGTTCGGCGGCCAGATGAGCCAGGTCGGCGCCATCCGACAGCACGCTGCTGAGAAGTTCCACTACGGCCTCCCGCGAAGTGTCTTCCACAAAGCTAGCGCCGTCCGCCCCCATGGGAAACGTATTTTCTGGGACCGCATCACCCCGGTCAGCACGGTCTTCTCCGCTTCTTTGCCGGGCAACGATGCAGGTCTGCTGGAAATGCTAACGGGGACATTACATGGCAGGGTCAATGCTGACGGCATGAAAATCACCAAGTCGGTCGCGGTGGCCTTGGCGGCCACCGCGTCGCTCACCCTGGTCGGGCCGGCGAGCCATGTTTCGGCCGCCCCCCAACGCCCAAAGTCCTGCTCCGTGCCGCCGCAGACGCCGCCGGAACCGCGCCCCACCACGGTCGACGTCGTGGGGCAGGCATACCACTGCCTGTTCGAGAATTACTACAGCGGCCCCGTGCTGGACAGCCGAGCCGTCCTGTTACCCGCCTTCGCCGCACTCACCCAGGAACTGCAACGGCGCGGGCTGGACCAGCCGGACGCCGCCATGCCCGCGCTCACCGGCAGGCGACATGCCGACTGGGCCGCGTTCAAGGGCGTCCTTGAAAAGGTCGTCGCCAAACTGCCCGCGGAGGCGGCGCAGGCGGCCGCCAAGGCGACGATCGAAGGCATGGTCAAGAGCCTGAACGACAACCACGCGCGCTGGCGGCCCACAAGAGAGTCCAGGACGAAACTGCTCGGCTTCAGGACGTCCGGCTTCCAGGGACCCGGGTCGGTCGACCCAGCGGGCAAGGCGCCGCTCTTCGTCAACCAGATCCTCCCAGGCGGCCCGGCCGAGAAGGCCGGGATCAAACTGGGCGACGAGATCGTCTCGATCGACGGTGTACCGCCGTATATCAATGGAGTCCCGCTTTCGAGCGTCATCCTGGGGCTCCAAGACGGCCCCAAGGACACCGTCACGCTGAAGCTGCGCCGTCCCTCCACCGGTGCCACCTTCACCAGCGAGCTGACGCGGGCGCTGGTACCGGGCGGCCCCCCGCAGATCGAGTCCCGGCTGCTGCCCGGCGACGTCGCCTACGTGAAGCTCCCGGGCTTCTTCCCCGAGGCGGCCGACAAGGTGCTGGCCGCGATCGAGGCGCTCCGCAAGGGCAGGACGCTGCGCGGGGTCGTCCTGGACCTGCGGAACAACGGCGGCGGCAGCCCCAAGGAGGTCAGGCGGCTCGTCAGCGCCTGGACCCACAACAAGATCATCAGCTACCTGTGCACCGTGCAGGGAGACTGCACCCCCACCCGCACGGACGACTCCGTCGAACTGCTGCGGCTGCCGCTGGTGGCGCTCACCGACCGCGGCTGCGCCTCGGCGTGCGACGACTTCTCCAGCATGGTGAAGGACCTGCGCCTCGGCACTCTCGTCGGAACCCGCACCGCGGGAGTCGTCTCGGGCCCCGCCGTCCCCTGGGTCCTCGACGACGGCAGCACGCTGACCCTCCCCCAACGCCACGAGATCGCCGCGAACAAGGAGATCATCAACACCGTCGGCGTGGCGCCCGACCATCAGGCCCCCGTGTCCTCGGCGGACCTGTCGGCCGGACGCGACCCCGGTCTCGCAAAGGCGCTCAGCGTCCTGAGGTAGGACACATCCGGTCCTCGACGAAGTCACGGTGCCGGGTCGAAAGCCGGTAGGCGTCCGCCGCGAGATCCGCGGCGGGCGCATCGGCGTGTTCGGGGCTGGCCCGGTGCTCAGTAGACGATGTTGACCAGGCGTTCCTCGGTGTTGGCGAGGAGGCCCGAGAGGCCGAGTTCCCGGCCCACTCCGCTGGATTTCATGCCGCCCCAGGGGACGCGGGGGTCGGGGGCGCCCCAGGAGTTGACCCATACGGCGCCTACTCGGAGCGCACGGGAGGCGGCCATCGCCTCGCCGATGTTCTGGGACCAGATCACGGCGGCCAGCCCGTACCGCGTGGCGTTGGCGAGCCGGATCGCCTCGTCCGTGTCGTCGAACGGGATGATGGTGCCGACCGGCCCGAAGATCTCCTCCCGGGCGATGGTGAGGTCGTTGGTGCCGACGAACAGGGTCGGTTCGACGTAGTAGCCGGGCCGGTCGGGTGCCGTGCCGCCGGTGATCAGTTCGGCGCCCTGGTCCAGGCCGGCGGTGACGTAGCCCATGACGCGGTCGCGCTGCGCGGCGTTGATGAGGCTGCCCATCGTGGTCTGGGCGTCGAAGGGGTCTCCGAGCCGCTGCGCGCGGGCCTGGGCGGCGAGGGCTTGCGCGACGTCGTCGACGCGGCTGCGGTGGACCAGGATGCGGGTGCCGGCCGCGCAGGTCTGGCCGCTGTTGGCGAACAGCGACACGGCGGCGACGGGTGCCAGGGCCTCGATGTCGGCGTCCTGGAGGACGATCTGTGGGGATTTGCCGCCCAGTTCGAGGGTGACGCGGGTGAAGCGTTCGGCGGCGGCCCGGCCGATGGCCCGGCCGACCTCGGGGGAGCCGGTGAAGGAGAGCTTGTCGATGCCGGGGTGGGCGGTGATCGCCGCCCCGGTGGTGCGGCCGGGGCCGTTGACCACGTTGAGCACGCCGGCGGGGAGGCCGGCCGCCGCCGCGAGCTCGGCCAGCAGCTGGGAGACCAGGGGCGCGTCCTCGGCGGGCTTGAGCACCACGGTGCAGCCAGCGGCGAGCGCCGGGGCCAGCTTCCAGCTGGTGATCATGGTGGGCGCGTTCCAGGGGGTGATCGCGCCGACGACGCCGACCGGGACCCGCTCGGTGAAGGAGAAGCGCGGGCGTCCCATGTGGTCGGGGACGGGGATGGTCGAGCCGTGGAGCTTGTCGGCCCACCCGGCGAAGTGCCGGAAGGTTTGGACCGCCAGGTCGACGTCGACGGCCAGGGCGTCGCGGTAGGGCTTGCCGACATCGAGCGACTCCAGCTCGGCGAAGCGGGTGGCGTTCTCCTCGATCAGGTCGGCCAGGCGGTGCAGGAGCCTGCCGCGCTCGGCGCCGGGCAGGGCGGGCCAGGGCCCGAGGTCGAAGGCGCGGCGGGCGGCCGCGACGGCGCGGTCCACGTCGCCGGCGTCCGCGCTGTGCGGCTTGGCGATGACGGTGCCGTCCGTGGGGCTCTCCACGGTGAACGTCCCGCCGTTCCCAGGCCGCCATTCGCCGTCGATGAACAGTTCGGTGGGAGGCAGCGTGATGGATGTCGGCTTCATGCCACAGCCTTCCTTCCGCGCCGGGCGTGGTCCGCATCACCGGCTGCGTTCACTTGAGGAGTACGATCGTATCATCTAAAGTGAACATTCCGGGAGCGTACCGGCCCGCGGAATCCTCACTCAGGAGAGACCATGGACAAGTCCGCCCTGTCGCACTGGTGGCACAAGATGGAGACCGCGTACGGGGGGCCCATCCCCGAGCGCCCCGCCCTCGCCCAGGACGAGGAGGCCGACGTGGCCATCGTGGGCGCGGGCTACACCGGCCTCTACACGGCCCTGGAGCTCCTGAAGTCCGCGCCGGAGATGAAGGTCGTCCTGCTGGACGCCAACGTGGCGGGGTACGGCGCGTCCGGCCGAAACGGCGGCGCCGTGATCGCCCAGCTCAACGGCTCGCGGGCGTTCTGGGCCGGACGGGGCGGACGGCAGGCCGCGATCGACATGGAACGTGCCGTCCAGCGGGCCGTCAAGGAGGTCGGCGACGTCGTCGCCTCCGAGGGCATCGAGTGCGGCTACGCGCGCAACGGCGTGGTGATGGTCGCCCGCACCGAGCTGGAGGCCAGGCGCTTCAAGGCCGGCGTCGAAGAGGACCGCCGGTTCGGCTTCGGGCCCGAGGACTCCCGTTTCCTGCCCCGGTCGGAGGTCCTGGAAAGGATCAACATCGACGGGGCGCTCGGCGCGCGGTGGAGCGCCCACTGCGCCGGCGTCGACGGCGGCCGCCTCGCCCGCGGCCTGGCCGCGGCCGTGGAGAGGCGGGGCGGGGTGATCTACGAGAACTCCCCCGTGATCCGCATCGAGCCGGGCCGGGCGGTCACGGCACGGGCCAAGGTCCGCGCCACGTTCGTCGTCCGCGCCACCGAGGCGTACAGCGAGTCGATCAAGGGGCAGGAACGCTCCATCGTCCCGATCCACACCTCCATGCTGGCCACCGAGGTGCTCACCGATGAGCAGATGGCCGGGCTGCGCTGGAGCGGCCACGAGGCGCTGCTGGCCGAGCACCCCTTCCTCCACCTGCAGTTCACCGGCGACAACCGCATCACCATCGGCGGGGACGACCCGCGCGTGCCCTACAAGTGGGGTTCGGCGCCCAGCGCGGACGGCCCGGCCGCGCCGAAGGTCCGCGACCACTACTACGGGCAGCTCGTCAAGCTGTTCCCCGTCCTGGACGGCATCAAGATCGTCGACACCTGGCAGGGCGTCTTCGGGACGACCAAGAACTGGGCGCCCGGCGTGAGCCTGGACCGCGCCACCGGCCTCGCCGTCGCCGGCGGCTACGTGGGCGAGGGCCTGGCACCCTCCAACATGGCCGGACGGACGCTGCGCGACCTCATCCTCGGCCGCGACACCGAGATGACCCGCTTGCCCTGGACGAACATGGGCAACCGCAAATGGGAGCCGGAGCCGCTGCGCTACCTCGGCTCCGGCGTCATCTGGGCCGCGCGCGCTCTGGGAGACGCCAAGGAGCATCGCACCGGCAAGCCGTCCGCCCTCATATCCATCGGCAACCGCACGGCCGGGTTCACCGGTCACCTCGGCTGAGAAGGGCGCGCCATGACAGAGACCCGGTTGCGCAGCGGCGGCCTCGGACCCTACGACTTGCACGGCAAGGTCGCCGTGGTGACGGGGGCCAGCAGCGGCATCGGCGCCGCCACCGCGCGGGCCCTCGCACGGGCTGGCGCGCACGTGGTGGTCGGCTACAACAGCGGCCCGGACCGTGCGGACGAGGTCGTCCGCACGCTTGCGGGTGACGGCCACCAAGCCCTCCGCCTGCCGATCGAGGACACTCCGGCGCTCAAGATCGCGGCGGCGCAGGTCGCCGAGCGCTTCGGCGAGGTCCACGTCCTGGTCAACTCGGCCGGTTCGACGGCGAAGGTGGCCCACGACGACCTGGAGACGATGACCGACGAGCTCTTCGACGCGATGCTCCGGATCAACGTCCGCGGCCCGTTCGCCGTCATCCGCGCGTTCGTGCCGCTCCTGCGGGCCGGCGGCGACGCCGTCGTCGTCAACATCTCCTCGGTCTCGGGCACGACCGCCTCGGGGAGCAACATCGCGTACTGCGCGGCGAAGGCGGCCCTGGACAACCTGACCATGTCGCTGGGGCGCGCGCTCGGGCCCGGGATCCGGTTCGTCGGCGTCGCGCCGGCGGCCGTCGAGACCGGTTTCGTGGCCGGCCGCGGGCGCGACGCGATCGCCGCGCAGGCGGCGTCCACGCCGTTGAAGGTGCTGGTCCACCCCGACGACATCGCCGAGGCCGTCCTCGGGGTGGTGCGGAACATGCGGGTCGTGACCGGGACGACCTTCATGGTCGATGGCGGAAAGCACCTGTAGGGGGCGCGATAATGGCGGCCGTGCCCGGCGGCGGGCCGGACCGGCCGGACGAAGACGGGAGTCCGTGTGGACCAGTTGCAGGCGTTGGCCGAGAACATCCGGGCGCTCCGCGCCACACACGGGCTCTCGCTGTCGCAGCTGGCCGAGCGGTCCGGGATCGCCAAGGCGACGCTGTTCAAGATCAGCCGCTGCCAGACCAACCCCACCCTCGACACCCTCACCGCGATCGCCGACACCTTCGACGTCACCGTGATCGACCTGTTGACCATGGCGCCTTCGCCGGCCGTCGACGTCGTCCGCCCCGGCGAGGGGCTGGACCTGTCGGACGACCTCGCCAAGGGCGAGATCCTGCGCAGCCAGGTCATCGGCGCCGGAACCCTCGAAATCCACTCCCAGACCTTCCAGGCGGGGGGCTCGGAGGTCTCGCACTCCCACGGCGCGGGGACGCGGGAGCACGTGCTGGTCCACACCGGGACGATCCGGCTCGGGCCGGTCGGCCACGAGGTCGAGGCCACTGCGGGCGACTACGTCACCTACCTGGCCGACTGCCCGCACCGCTGGCAGGCGGTCGGCGACGACTCCCACGTGTGGATCGTCCACACCTATCCGCGCGCCGCGGCCTTCCTCGACGGCTGAGACGCCGCGCGCCACGGCGACGCCCGGCGAGGCCCGGCCCGGCTCAGCGGCCGAAGTGGCGCTCGATGCCGTTCCAGACCTCGTCGTAGGAGTCCTGGAGGTTGGGCGCCGTCATGGCCTGCTCGGAGACGATGATCGGAAGCCGGGTCTCGAACATGAACGCGAGGGTGTCGTCGATCTTGCGCGGCTTGAGCTCGATCGTGCTGGCGACGTCGTAGGTCTCGCGGTCGGGGCCGTGCGAGGTGAAGCAGGTGTGCAGGCTGGCGCCGCCGGGGACGAAGCCTTCGGCCTTGGCGTCGTAGACGCCGCGGACCAGGCCCATGAACTCGCTCATGACGTTGCGGTGGAACCACGGCGGGCGGAAGGTGTCCTCGCCCACCAGCCAGCGCGGCGGGAAGATCACGAAGTCGGCGTTCGCGGTGCCGGGCCTGCCGCTGGGCGAGGTGAGCACCGTGAAGATCGACGGGTCCGGGTGGTCGAAGGAGATCGTGCCGATGGCCATGAAGTCGGCCAGGTCGTACTTGTACGGCGCGTAGTTGCCGTGCCAGCCGACGACGTCCAGCGGAGAGTGGTCGTAGTCGGCGGCCCACAGGTTGCCCAGGTACTTCTGGTACAGCACGACGTCCTCGTCGCGGTCCTCGAAGGCGGCGACGGGGGAAAGGAAGTCCCGGTGGTTGGCCAGGCCGTTGGCGCCGATCGGGCCGAGCTCGGGCAGCGTGAACAGCCGGCCGTAGTTCTCAAGGATGTAGCCGCGGGCCGCACCGTCGGGCAGCTCGACCTTGAACCGGATGCCGCGCGGGACGACCACGATCTCGCCTGGGCCCGCGTCGAGAAGGCCGAGTTCGGTGGCGACGCGGAGCCGGCCTTGCTGCGGGACCATCAGCATCTCGCCGTCGCTGTTGACGAAGTACTCGCGGTCCATCGACCTTGTCGCCAGGTACATGTGGATGGCCACGCCCTCGTGGGAGCGGACGTCGCCCGTGCCGCCGATGGTGAACAGCGACTCCACGAACGTCCTGGACGCCGCCGGCAGCTCGAAGGGGTCCCACCGCAGCCGGTTCGGCTCGGGGAAGGGGTTGCCGATCGGGCTGGCCAGCAGGGCCCCGGCGTCGACCCGGCGGTAGCGGCCGTGCTTGGCGGACGGGCGGATGCGGTAGACCCAGGTGCGGCGGTTGTCGTGCCGGGGCGCGGTGAAGGCCGTGCCGCTGATCTGCTCGGCGTACAGGCCCAGCGGCGCCCGCTGCGGGCTGTTGCGGCCCTCCGGCAGGGCGCCCGGGACGGCCTCCGTGACGTGCTGGTTGCCGAAGCCGGCGAGATACTCGGGCCGGGTCGCGGTCGAGAGGCCGGTGGACGTGTCGAGACTGGTCATGGGTGTCCTTCGCTTTCGACGGTGCCCGCCGATCGTTGGTGGAGCGGCACCAGGCGGCGGACAGAACGGCGCGGGCATGGCTCTTACCTATATTCGCAACGAAGGGTTCGCATCTCCTACGCCGGCCGGCCCCTGGCGGCTCACACCGGCTCTATCGAGCGCGTGCCTTTGACCAGCTCTTGGGTGTAGGGGTGGGCGGGGTGGTCGAGCACGTTGGTGACGGTGTCGAGTTCGACCACGCGGCCGTCCTTGAGGACCAGGACGCGGTCGGCGGTGTTGCGCACGACGGCCAGGTCGTGGGTCACGAACAGCATGGCCAGACCCTCGTCGCGCTGGAGGCCGCGCAGCAGTTCCAGGATCGCGGCCTGCACCGAGACGTCCAGGGCGGAGGTCACCTCGTCGCAGATCAGGACCTCGGGACGGCAGACCAGCGCACGGGCGATCGAGACCCGCTGGCGTTCGCCGCCCGACAGCTCGTCGGGGTAGCGGGTCATCGTGGCCCCGGTCAGGCCGACGCGCTCCAGGGCCCGCTCGACGGCGGCCGTGACGGCGGCGCGGTCGTCGCGGTGGAACATCCGGTGCACCACCGCGAGGATCTCGCCGACGGTGCGGCGCGGGTTGAGGGAGTTGAAGGGGCTCTGGAAGATGTACTGCATCATGCGGCGCGTGCCGGCGGGGCGGGACCTGGCACGGGACGCGAGCGGAGTGCCGTGCAGGAGGACCTCCCCCCGGTGCTCGGGATGCAGCCCGATCAGGCAGCGGGACAGCGTGCTCTTGCCCGATCCCGACTCGCCGACCACGGCCAGGCACTCGGCCGCCCGCAGCTCGAAGGAGACGTCGAAGAGCACCTGCCGGTGCCGGTAGCCCGCCCGCAGGTCCGTGACCCGCAGGACCGCCGGTCCGTCCGGCGGCGGCGGTATCTCCTGGACGATCCGTGCGACGACCCGCCGGCGTTCCCGTACGCGGGTGCAGCGGACCTCGCGCCCGCCGACGGGCACCGCCGCGGGCGGTTCACCCGAGGCGCAGGCGTCGACGGCGATCGGGCACCGGGGATGGAACGAGCAGCCGCCGGGCCGGCGCCCCGGCGGCGCGGTGGTGCCGGGGATGGTGGCGAGGACGGTACGGGCGCGGACATCGGGCACCGAGCCCAGCAGCGCCTGCGTGTAGGGGTGGGCGGGATCGGCGAAGACCTCGCGCACCGGGCCGGACTCGACGATCCGTCCCGCGTACATGACCAGCACCCGGTCGGCGATGTCGGCCACCAGCGACAGGTCATGGGTGACGTAGAGCGCGGCGATGGAGTGCGCGTCGCACAACCGGCGGACCATGGCGAGGACGCGGGTCTGCGTCGTCACGTCCAGCCCGGTCGTCGGCTCGTCGAGGACGAGGACGGCCGGCGTGAGGATCACCGCCATGGCGATCCCGACGCGCTGCTGCTGCCCGCCCGACAGCTGGTGCGGGTACCGGGCCTGGAAGGCGGCCTCGGACGGCAGGCCGACCTCCTCCAGCACGGCCCGGATCCGGGAGCGGGTCTCGGCCCTGGACGTCCCGGGCTCGTGCGCCTCGATGACCTCGCCGAGCTGGCGGGCCACGCTGAGCGCGGGGTTGAGCGCGGCGGCGGGATCCTGCGGGACGTAGGCCACGGTCCGGCCGCGGAGCGCCCGGCGCCCCTGGTCTCCGAGCGGCAGCAGGTCGGTCCCCGCCACCTCGACGCTCCCGCCGGCGATCCGCGCGCCGCGCCGGGCGTAGCCGAGCAGCGCCATGCCGACCGTCGTCTTGCCGGAGCCGGACTCGCCGACCAGCCCGACGATCTCCCCCGGCCGGAGCGCGAGCGTGATCTCGTCCACGATGTCGTGGTCGGCGGAGACCTCCACCCTCAGGTCGCGGACCGCGGCCGCCCTGTCGTCGCCGGTCATGGGCGGATCACGCTCCGTTCCCGCGGTCCAGCCCCGCCACCGAGCGGGACATGCCTTCCGCGATCAGGTTGACGCCGAAGGCGAAGATCGCGATGCACAGGACGGGGACGATGACGGCCAGCGGCTGCGCGGACATGCCGTCCCGGCCCTCGTTGATCATCAGTCCCCAGTCGGCGGTGGGCGGCCGGATCCCCGCGCCGAGCACGCTGAGCCCGGCGACCGCGGCGATCGACCAGACGACGCGGAGCCCGAACTCCACGGTCAGCGGCGTGAAGATGTTCGGCAGGATCTCGCCGAGCAGGATCCGGCGCCGCGGCAGGCCCAGCGCCTCGGCGGAGCCGATGAACTCGCGCCGGGCGACCTCGGCGGTGACCCCGCGGGTGACCCGCGCGACCTGCGGGGCGTGCGCGACGCCGATGAGCAGCACGAGCAGCCACAGCCGCATCCCCAGCAGCGACACGAACAGCATGGCGAAGACGATGACCGGCAGGGCCAGCACGACGTCCCCGACCCTCATGATCAGCTCGTCGAGCCAGCCGCCGGCGTACCCGGCGACCAGGCCGGCGCCGGTGCCCAGCAGCATGCCGAGCGCGGCGGAGGCGAGCGACATCCAGACCAGCAGCCTGCCGCCGCCCAGCACCCGCGAGAGGACGTCCCGGCCGAGCTGGTCGGTGCCGAGCGGAGCCTTCCCGGACGGCCCGGTGAAGGGCGCGCCCACGAACTCGCTCGGGCTGTGCGGCATCACCAGGGGTCCCGCGAAGGCGAGCACCACGATGAAGAGGGAGAGCGCCAGGCCCACCCGGGCCCGTCTGGAGGCCAGCAGGCGCCGCCGCTTGGCGTGCCGTCCCCTGACCTTGGAAGCGATCGTGAAGCCGGACGCGGGGTCCGTTGTCCGCGTGGTCACTGCGTCCTCAATCTCGGCGTGAGGTAGGCGGTCAGGACGTCGGCGATGAGGTTGAACAGCACGTAGCAGGCGGCGAACAGCAGCACGATCGCCTGGATGACCGGCAGGTCGCGCTGGTTGACGGCGGTCTGCAGCTGGCTGCCGAGGCCCGGGTACTGGAAGACGTACTCGACGATCACGACGCCGCCGAGCAGGTAGGCGAGGGAGAGCGCGGTGCCCTGGATGGCGGGGACCAGGCCGTTGCGCAGCGCGTGCCGGAGCAGCACGACGCGGGGGCTGAGCCCCTTGAGCCGCGCCATCATGACGTAGTCGGAGTCGAGCGCCTCGATGAGCGACGCGCGGACCAGGCGTGCCAGGTAGGGCACGACGGCCAGGGTCAGCGTGGCGACCGGCAGGACCAGGACGTCCGGCACGGCCAGGGCGGTGCTGCCGGGTTCGACGAGCGACACGGCCGGCAGCACCGGCAGGACGGTGGTGGAGAACAGCATGACCAGCACCAGCGCGGTGACGAACTCGGGCATGCCCGCGAGGGTGACCGACACGGCGTTGACGATGCCGTCGAGGACGCCCCGGGGGCGGAGCGCGGCCGCCGCGCCCACCGCGATCGACAGCGGCACCGACACCAGCGCCGAGACCGCGAGCAGCGTCAGCGAGTTCCCCGCCCGCCAGCCGACGGTCGAGGAGACCGGTTCGCTGCCCGCGAGCGACCGGCCGAGATCGAGGCTGAGCAGCCGGCCCGACCAGTGCAGGTACTGCGTGACGACCGACTCGTCCAGGCCGAGTTCCGCGCGCAGCGCCGCCACCTGCGCCGGCGACGCGGTCGGGCCGAGCACGGCCCGGGCCGCGTCGCCCGGCAGCAGGTTGGTCGCCAGGAACACGACCATGGAGACGGCGACCAGGGTCAGCACCCCGAAGGCGAGGCGCCGGAGCAGCCACAGGTGCCGCCCGCGCCATCGGGGCCGGTCGGCGGGCCGGCCGGCCGCGGCGGGGGTGCTCGCCGCACCGACCGCCGTATCGTTGCTCATGCTGCCCTCCTTGCTGTTCCGGTCGTTGCCGCGGCGGCGGTCAGCCGAGCCGCACGACGTCCCGGACCTCGTCGGTGGACGACACGCCGAGGGCCGCCTCGAACGCGTCGATCGCGGGCTGCGCCTCGGCCTTGAACGCCGCGTACGCCTCGCGGCTGGGGTACTCGTCGTAGTCGGTGAACTCGCCGTCCCCGAGCAGGCGGAACAGGAACCGGCCGCCGTGCTTCTCCAGGAGCGGGCGGACGGCTCCGAGCAGGTGCGGGTTCTCGCCGACGATCCGGTCGGCCTCGTCGGAGGCCATGGGGAAGGTGATGGTGACCATGACGGACATGAAGACTCCTGTCTGTTGATCGGCGACCGGACTCCCCGGTGCCGGTGAGGGTTCTCGGATGCGACGGCGCGTCCCGGGTCAGGCGGTGAAGGGTCAGGCGGTGAAGCCGACCTTGCCGAGGCCGCGCGTCATCCCGAAGCCGGTCAGGTCCCTCTCGGGGAAGCCGGCAAGCTTCTTGCTGTAGGCGCCGAGCGTGTTCGGGTGGACGGCCACGATCCAGCCGCCCCGCTCGAAGAGGATCCGCTGCATCTCGTGCAGGTACTCCTTGCGCTTGGCCGGGTCGAACTCGGCCGACGCCTTGTCCCAGAGGGCGGCGTATTCGGGGTCTTTGAAGTGGGTCTCGTTGATGCTGGCCCGCGGGCCGTCGTTCAGGGAGGAGGTGGTGAGGATGGCGGACGCGGGGTAGGTGTCGACCGCGAAGTCCCACTGCAGGTAGTTGGGGCCGAACAGGGTCGCGGGGTCCACCACGTTGACCTTGACGTTCAGCCCGATCTTCGCGGCGTTCTCGGCGAGGACCTGGCAGGTGGCGACGAGCCCCGGGCCGAGGTCGCAGGTGTTGAGGGTGAGGTTCGCGCCCTGCTTGCCCGCCTCCTGCACCAGCGCCCTGGCCTTGGCCATGTCGGTGGTGCGGACCAGGTCGGTCGCCAGGTCCGGGTCGTAGCGGCCGTAGAGGTCGTTGCCGACCTGGGCGTATCCGCCGTAGGCGGAGAGGACGACCTGCTTGCGGTCGAGGCAGAGCCGCAGCGCCTGGCGCAGCCGCACGTCCGCGAGGGGCCCGGAGTCCACCCGCATGGTGATCGGGAAGAAGAACCCGGCCTCCGAATTGAAGATGACGAGGTCGGAGCGGTTCTTGGCCTGCGCGACCTGCGAGGCCGTCAGCCCGATGACCGCGTCCATCTGCCCGGAGACCAGCGCGTTGTAGCGGGCGCTGTCGCTGGCCAGCAGGGTGGCCGTGACCCCGTCGAGGAACGCCGCGTCCCCGTGGTAGTGGGGATGGCGTTCGAACGTCGCGCTGACGCCGGCGGTGAAGCCGGTGCACTTGAACGGGCCGGTGCCCACCGGCTTCTTCGGGTCGAAGCCCACCGGGACGATGCCGAACGCCTGGCCGTCGCCGATGGCCTGGTCGAACCAGGCGGTCGGCCGGGCCAGGGTGAACCGGACGGTCCGCTCGTCCACCTTCCGCATCGACGCGACCATGCCGATCTGGCCCGCGCCCGTGGCGTGCGTCTTGGGGTCCAGCATCCGCTCGAAGCTGTGGATGACGTCCTCGGCGGCGAGCGTCTTGCCGTTGTGGAACTCCACGCCCTGCTTGACCCGGATCGTCCATTGGTCGCCCTTGGCGTTGTGCTCGATGCTCTCGGCGAGCTGCCTGGTGAGCTTGAAGTCCGGATCGACGAAGGTGAGCCCCTCGTAGACCGCCGCGGAGACGACCCCCGACATGGTGTCGACCTGGACGTGGGCGTCGGTGCTGGACGAGGCGCCGCCGCCGGAGAAGCCGAGCCGGAGCCGGCCGCCTTTGACGGGTTTCCCGGTCGGACGGGCCGAGGCCGCCGTGGAGCCCCCCGAGCAGGCGGCCAGTAGCGGTGCCGCGGTCATCGCCGCGCCGCCGAGGCCGATCGCGCGGAGCACGTCGCGGCGTCCCGGGCCGTCCTGGCCCGCAAGCCGGTCGTTCATGAGCACCTCCGGGGTGGAGAGAGGCGGATCGGGTCAGGTCGCGGGGAGGGAGCGGAGGTAGGCGCCCGCCGCGGCGGCGGCCATCCGTTCCAGCTGGTCGGCGCGGGTGCAGGCGGCGACCATGTCGCGGAAGTAGCGCTGCATCGCCTGCCCGTCGGCGACGGCGCTGGAACTGGCGTTGCGGAGGAAGAGCTCGACCGTGTCGTAGGCGAGCTGCTCGGAGGCGAAGTACATGTCGTTGAGGCGGGCGCTCTTGTCCAGGCCGAAGGGCTCGATCCCCTCGACCGAGAGGCGCGCGTACTCCTCGTAGAGCTGGCCGCCCCGGACCGAGATCGCCGCGGCGGCGTCGGCCCAGGCCAGCCCCATCCCGAGCCAGCGCTGGTAGTCGGGGTGGTCGGCGCGCAGGACGGGCTCGTCGTGGTGCGGGACGTTCGAGGTGGTGATGATCCGGACGTACTCGTCGACGGCGGCCATCGCGGTGCCGGCCGTGACCGCGGCGATCTCGCCCTCGGCGAAGCCCTCGAAGGTGCCGCCGTAGACGGGGTTGCCGTGGAGCGCCGAACCGGCCGTGGGTCCGTCGGACGCCCCGAACCAGGTGCAGTCCACGGCGAAGTGGTCGGGGACGAACGCGCCGTCCAGGACGACGCTGTTGGAGCCGCTGCCCTTCATGCCGATGATGCCGCCCCAGTCGTCCAGGATCGTGTAGCCGCCGCCGGGCACCACGAACCAGCAGAAGCGGTCGGGCGCGTCCGGCTCGACGCCGGGAAAGGTGCCGAACCCCATGAAGTGGGTGGAGTAGGGGACGCCCGAGCAGTACCGCCACTTGCCGGAGACCTCGTAGCCGCCCGGCACGCGCTCGATCGCGGTGTTCTGCCCGTGGCCGCTGGCAGGGCTCACGAGCTGGCCGAGCAGGCCGAAGATCTCCCGCTGGGCGCGCTCGGAGAAGTAGGAGCCGACCTGGAGGGCGTGCCCGGCGCCGAGGCACAGGCACCACGCGGTCGACGGGCATCCGCGCGCCACTTCGGCGATCAGCCGGTAGAACGCGGGGACGCCGAGCTCCAGGCCGCCGAACCGCCGGGGCTGGAGGATCCGGTAGAAGCCCGCTTCCCAGAACGCGTCGTGCGTCTCGGGCGAGTAGGTTCCGCGTTCCTCGGTGGCCTGCTGCTCGGCGCGCAGCACCGGGCGCAGCTCGGCGGCCCGCGCCAGCAGAGCGGCGAGCCCGGGCGGCTCACCGGGACCGACGTCGCCGCGGCCGGCCGTTGAGCGGATCGGTGCTCTGGTCACCACACGTCCTTCCCGAGGGCCTCATCGAGGTGGGGCCGAATGTGTGGTGAATCGTGCATCGCGAGGCGATGACCAGGCCATGTGCGCCCGACCAGCCTTGCGGGGACCGGTTGGGCGGCGGCACAGCACGCCTCCCGGCGCCGTGCCGCTACAGTGCGGAAGGAGGGTGCGGTCCGCGGGCTTGGGGGGCGCCCCGTCCCGCTCCCCTTTCCGCAAGCCCCTGTCCATGAACGGTGCGTATGAAGCCTTCGACCGGTCCTGCCTGGCTGGTTCTCGTATCGTCGGAACCGTCCGCGGCCGCCTCGTTCTACCGGGCGCTCCTGGACTGGTCGTTCGAGGAGACCGGGGACCGGGGGCTGAGGGCGGCGCGACCCGGCGGTGACGGATTCGGCGAGATCCTCGACGTGGGCGCGCCCGCCGTCGCCGGTGCGCCCACCGACCGCTGGACGGTGTGCTTCGGCGTCCCGGCGCTGGGCCCGGCGCTGGAGGCGGCGTCGCCGTGGGCGCCCCAGGTGGCCCGGCCGGTGAGCCTCGACGGCCGTCCCGGCGCGCTGGTGACCGATCCGCGGGGAGCCGTGTTCGGGCTGGTCGAGTCGGACCGGAGCCCGGTGCGCGGGGCGGAGGGCCCCTTCCACTACGAGCTCGCCACCGACGACCTGCCGCTGGCCGAGCGCTTCTACTCGGCCGTGCTCGGCGCGCGGATCCAGCCCGTCAAGGACGACATCTTCGACTTCCGGTCCCTGTCCGCGCCCGACGGCCTCACCCTGGGCGGGATGCTGGACGTCCGGGAGTTCCACCCGAGCCCGATCGCACCGCACTGGGTGCCCTACTTCCACGTGGACGACGTCGACGCGGAGGCGATGCGAGCGGTCGAGCTCGGCGGCCTGATGCGGATCCCGCCGGACTCCTCACCCTTCGACCGGTACGCGCTGCTGGCCGATCCGAACGGCGCGCTGTTCGGCCTGTCCGACGAGCACCTGCGAGACGCCGGCCGGCCGCGCGACGTCCGCGACCCCGGCGAGCCCGGGCGCCGCTGAGACACTGTCCCCCGGAACAGCCTTCGCTCGGCCCGCTGGTCACGGGCCCATGGCGGGGCCCGGCCCGGCTTGCGACACTCGGGTCGCATGACCAAGATCGACCTTTGCATCGCGGGCGAGCGCGCCCGGGCCCGGGACGTCGTCGACGCCGCCGTCGCCGCCGAACAGGCCGGGTTCGCGGCCGTCACCTTCGCCGACCAGCTCGGGGCGGCCTTCGTCGGGCCGGACGCCTGGAACCAGGAGTGCTGGACGATGATGAGTGCCGCAGCCGCGCGGACCGAACGGGTGGACATCGGCTCCATGGTCCTCAACTACGCCAACCGCGACGCGGGGACCACCGCTGTCGCGGCGGCGTCCCTCCAGGACCTGTCGGGCGGGCGGCTCTGGCTGGGGATCGGTTCGGGCACCGGGCGGCGCAGCCCCTTCGCCCGCGAGCAGTTCTCGCTCGGCCGGACGCCCCCGCCCGATCCGCGGCGCCGCGCCGGGACGGCCGCATGGATCTCCGAACTCCGGCGGGTGTGGACCCTGGAGGGGCACGGCCTCCTGCGGCCGGAACCGCCGCCGCCGATCATCGTCGGCGCGTTCGGACCGAAGACGGCGGCCCTCGCGGGGCAGGTCGCCGACGGCATCGCCTGCCCGCTCGACGGGTTCGGCGACCACGCCCGGCCCGTTGAGGAGCTCCTGGAGGTCGCGCGCGCGGCCTTCTCGGACGCCGGACGGACCGGAGGATTCCGGGTGGTGGCGCACACCGGCCCGCACGATCCGATCGACGACCCCCGCTGGGGTCCGGGCGCGCCGGTCTGGGACCGGCTGGCGAAACTGGACGCCGAGCGGCTCGTCCTGTTCGCCCCGGCCTCGCCACAAGCGGTCACCAAGCTCGGCAAGCGCCTACTGGGCTGAACCGGTGTCTTTGAACCCTTGTCTCCGCCCGGGAGCGGTGAATCGTGGGCGGTCGTTGGCGCGCCGTCAGGAGGTGAGAGTGTCGCGGTCGTCGGCGTCCTGCTCGGCGTGTGCTGTGGCGTAGCGCTGAGTGTCGTGGTCGTACCAGTCCTGGTAGCCGCGCATCCAGTCCTTGAGTCCTTCGATGTATTTGAACAGGGCAGGACTGGCGGTCTGCTGCGCCGGCTGTGCCGATCGCAGGAAAGCGTCGATCTCCACACGGACCCGCCCGGCGGTCGTGTCGACGGCTTCCCGCAGGGTTTGGCCTTGAGCGGCGTAGAGAGTGACCATGTTGCGGAACTGCCCGGGCTGACGTGCCTCTACCTGGAGGCTATGGATGTCGTTGGACCAGCACACCACGTTGTTGGTGTGCATGCGCAGTCGATGGAGGGTCGGGTGGTGATACTCCTCGGCGGTGAGGTGGGCCTGGTTGGCCGCGTCCGGCAGCGCCAGGCTCGGGGTCATGCCGCTGGCGTAGCGGCGGATCGTCTCATAGTCACCCATGGCGATCGGACGCCGCTGGAGATGGTCGAGCATTTGAAGTCCCGCCGTGCTCGCCCAGAGCCGTATGCCGGTGGCGAATCGCTCGAACTGCTCGGCCGACAATCGAGCGCGCAGCCGCCGGCATACATCCAGCCATGCCGACTCGCCATAGACCGGGAGCGGTCGGGAGCGGTCGTAGTCGAGAACGTCGATCATCGCTGTAAGGTTCGTCAGCGTGTCTGGGGTGACGGTCTGGACGCGGTCGACGAACAGGTCGTCAGCCAGGAAGAACCACAGGAAGTAGTCGGCGATGATCTGCAGCAATTCGGTGTCGGCGTGCGGGTAGCAGCGCGCCGCCAGATATCCGTACCGGGTCCGGATCACACGCTCTAGATAGACCTCATCGGGAATGAGGTCGTGCGCTCTCCCCCAGGCGATCATCTGTTCGTCGACGGCGAGGGCCTGGGGGTGGCAGGCGCTCGGCCACGGGAACTCAAACCTAGGAGGCTCGATCTCAGCAAGCTCGATGGGGACGTTCATCGCTTGACCTCTCCAAGGGACTGAACCGCCATACCCGTCGTCATCACCACCCGATCCAACCCGCTAACACCGGACCGCCCCCGGAACTGTCGCGCTTTGGAGCCCCTGTCGCGCTTTCCTCCCCACCGGTGGAAGCGACATGGCAGGGACCGGCAAGATCACGGCCTTGTATTCAAGGGATTGAAGACACCCTCTGAGCTTGCCGTTTATAGGGGCGGCCTCGTCGGGTCGGCCCTCCTCGGGGGGTCAGGTGGCTCTGGAGAGCATGGCCGGGCGGGAGTAGGAACCCCGGTGGAACACCAGCGGGTCGGCCTGCCGAAGGACCTCCAGCTCCTCGACCAGTGCGAGGACCAGGTCGTGGTCGCCCGCCGGTTGCACCGAGAAGCGCGCGCAGCACAGCCAGGCCAGCGCTCCGTCCAGGCGCGGCAGCCCGTGCGCGCAGGGGGACCACCCCACACCGTCGAACCGCTCGGCGGGCGGACGGGCGAACCGTCCGCACAGCCCGCTCTGGTCGGCGGCGAGCACGTTGACGCCGAAGTGCGTCCCGTCCCGCATCGCCGACCACGCCCGCGAGCCCACGTCCGCGCAGAACGACACCAGCGGCGGCCGCAGCGACACCGAGGTGAGGGTCCCGACCACGAACCCCGCGGGCCCGGTGGACGCGACGGCCGTGATCACGGCGACGCCGGTCGGCACGTGCCCGAGCACGTGCCGGAAGTGGGCGGTCTCGATCGACATGACGGACTCTCCCTCAGGCGAAGACGTGCCGGGCCGCGCCCTGGACGAGCAGCTTGCCGGCCTGCTCGTAGGACTTCCGCTGGTGCATGATGTGCCGGGAGATCGTCATCAGGTCGCGCAGCGGCCGGTCGAACGGGCCGCTGGAGAACACCGCCTTCGAGCCGACCAGCTCCAGCGCCTGCAGCACCGCGTCGCGGCACAGGTCGGCCGTCAGCACGCCCGCCATCACCCCCCGGGCCCGCTGGGCGGGGGTGAGCACGCCGCCCGCCCAGAGCGTGTCGGAGAACTCCCCGGCCACCTCGTAGACGTACGCGTGCGCCGCCTGCAAGCGCGCCTCGGCCTCGGCGTAGCCCGCCAGCACCCGGTACTCCTCGCGGATCGGCCTTCCGTCCGTCCCCACCTTGGTCCGCGCCAGGTCGAGCAGATCGTCCAGGACGTGCCGGGTCAGGCCGAGGGCGACGCCGAGCCCGTTCAAGGCCAGCACGTCGGCGCTGCGGGTCAGCGGGGGCAGCCCCTCGCGGCCCTCGTAGCGCAGGGTGAACAGGTGCTCCTCGGGGACGAAGACGTCGTCCACCGAGTAGTCGGTGCTGCCGCTGCCCGCCAGCCCCGTCGTGTGCCACGTGTCGTGCAGGGTGACCTGCTCGATGGGCAGGAACGCCAGATGCTCGCGGATCTCCCCGTCGGCGTCGCGGACCGGCTCGCCGTCCACGTAGACGAACGCGCCGCACAGCACCCGGTCGGCGTTGCGCACCCCGCTCCCGAACGGCCACCTTCCGGTCAGCCGGTAGCCGCCCGGGACCGGCACCGCCCGCGCCGGCGGGATCCAGGCCCCCGCGGTCGCCAGGTCGATGGTCGGGAAGATCTCCCGCGCGACGTCGTCCGGCAACTGGCCCGCGTAGAAGCCGCTGTCGGCGAGGATCTGCACCGCCCACCCGGCCGAGGCGTCGTGCCGGGCGATGGACTCGATCATGCGGATCTGGTCCTCAAGCCGCATCTCGGGCCCGCCCCAGGCGCGCGGGAACGCGATCCGGAACACCCCGGCCTCACGCAGCCGCTCCAGCAGGTCGGGCGGCAGCCGGCGCTCCCGTTCGATGGTGTCCGCCGCGGCCCCGATGGCCGGTCCGAGCTTGTCGACCCGCTCCAGGATGTCCGCGGTCTCCAATGTGACCGGACGAACCGTGCCGCTGCTCATCAACCGCTCCTCGGTGTCTGGTGTCTTGCGGGTACCAGCAGAATCGCGAGATCGCGGCGGAGCGGCCATGTGCCGCCCCACAGTCTTGCCCGGGGCGGCCTGTCACCGTGCCCTACTGCGGGCGGCGGCCCTGCCGCAGGGCGGTCGTGGCGAGCCAGAAGTGGATCCGGTCGCCGAAGGACGACAGGTCCCGGCCCGTGATGCGCTCGATGAGGCTCAGCCGGTAACGCATCGTGTTGCGGTGGATGAACAGTTCCTCGGCCGCCGGGCCGGTCGCGCAGTCATGGCTGAAATAGGCGTGCAGCGTATCGACGAGCTGGCCGCCGTGCTGCTCGTCGTAGTCCAGAAGCGGCTGCATCGCCATCGCGGCCAGCTCGTACATCGGCAGGTCGAGGTTGGCGCACAGGAGCGCGGCACCGAGGTTGATCTGCTCCCGATGGTTGATCCCCGGGCCGCGCTGCAGCGCGTCCTGGGCCTCGTAGTAGCCGAGCCGGACGCCGCTGACGCCCGGGTGCGCACCGCTCACCCCGACCCGGGCGTTGGGGCCGAGCTGCGCGAGATGCCCCAGCGTGAGCCGGGCGATCCGCTCCATCTCCTCCCCCTCCGGCACGAGGAGCATGAGCCGGCCTTGCACGGACGCCCGCACGTAGGGCTCGTTGCGCTGGGCGAGCAGCGCGTGCAGGTTCCAGGGGAACTTCTGCAGCCGCTTCGGCGAGCAGTCCGCGGCGCCGAGGATCACGTGGTTCGCCTGCCCGGTGTCGACCCCGAAGCCGCGCAGCCGGCGCTCGGAGTCCCAGTCCGGAATGGCCGCCGTGATGATGTCGTGGAAGAGCTGGGCGGCCAGCTCGCGGCGCCCGGACAGGATGGCGTGCAGCCGTCCGAGCTCAAGCGCCGCGACATTGGCCGCGAACCCCAGGAGCGGCAGGCAGCCGGGTCCGGTCGCCGTGCAGAGGAGCGCGACGACATCGCCCTCCAGCTCGACCGGAACGACCGTGAGCCCGTCGACCGCGGCACCGCCGTCCGGCTGCCAGACGCACAGGGCCTCGACGGGCCAGACCGCGCGGCGGGGGGCCTGCGCCAGCACGCTCCCCCGGAGGTCGATGAAAGCGGCCGGAGCGTCCAGGCGGCGGCGGAGCAGGGCGACCAGCGCGTCCATCCCCTGGCCGAGGGTCAGGCACTCCACCAGCTCGCGCTGCAGGTCCACCGGGTCGCCGTACGCGCCCGCGGCGCCGGGTTCCCGTGGCGGAAGATCGCTTGGCAGTGACGGAACGACCTGGGGAATCGCCAACGCGAACCCTCCCTGGATCGGGTCGAACACGGATCGGGCTAGGAGGCGCCATCATCACCGTGCCCAAGACGAAACACCCGTGTCTAGTGCACCGACCCAGAATCGTCCCTACAAGGCTGTCTCCACGCACAGGACTGAGCGACCAGAGCGCCTCATGCCGGGTGTCAGCCGGACTGGCGGAGTCGGTGCGCGGCTGCTTCGGGGGTGATGTCGTTGATGAACGCTCCTGCGCCGGATTCGCTGGAGGCGAGGTATTTGAGCTTGTCGACGTCGCGGCGGATGGTGAACAGCTGGCCGTAGAAGTGGGCGTGGACGTCGCGGTGGTGGAGGGGCGTCTGATGCCAGCACGCCATGTACGGGGTGGGGTCGTCGAAGAGCCCGTCGAAGCGGCGCAGGAGATCGCCGTACAGGGCCATCAGTTCGTCGCGTTCGTCGTCGGCGAGGGCGGTCAGGTCGGCTGCGCAGCGGCGGGGCGCGATGTGCACCTCGTAGGGCCAGCGCGCCGCTTCGGGGACGTAGGCGAGGAAGCGGCCGGTACCTGACACGACGCGCGGCCCCGCGGCCTCGCGTTCGACGACCGCGCACAGCAGGCAGCCGCCGTGCCGCACGCGATGATCGCGGGCCGCCCGCACCACGGCGGCCTGGACGGGCGGAAGGTAGGGATAGGCGTAGATCTGACCGTGCGGGTGGGAGAGCGTGGCTCCGACCTCGGCGCCGCGGTTCTCGAACACGAACACGCTCTGCACGCCGGGCAGCTCCGACAGCCGCGCGGTGCGGTCGGCCCATGCCCGCCCGATCGTCTCCAGCCGCTGCCGCGGCAGCGCGGCGACGGACTGGTCGTGGCCGGCGGAGAAGCAGACCACCTCGGTGCGTCCGCCGACCGCGCCGCCGAGGGAGGGGAACCGGTTGTCGAACACCGCGACGTGGTAGTCGTCGGCGGGGATCTCCGACGGGTGCCCCGGACGGGACGGGCACAGCGGGCAGCGGCCGCCGGCCGAGCCGGCGGTCCTGGTCTGCCTGTGCGCCGCGATCAGGACGGGCTGCCTTGTCAGGGGGTCGATCCGCAGTTCGGCGGCCGGTGTGAAGGCCGCGAGGTCGCGCTCGTCGGCGGCCCGCCGGTCGTGCCCCGGCCCGTCGTCGTAGTAGTGGATCGCCCGCCCGTCGGCGAGCGTCCCCGAGGTCCGGTACAGGGGGGCCTGTGGCAGCGATCGGAGATCCTGGTCGTCCAGCATGAGTCCCCTGCCCGTCGAAGGCGCCATCTCGTCCATGTTTGATTGTGTTGTATCACTCTCAACATAAACCAACAAGTCCGATACCTCGCGCGGGTCACACGACGACGAGGGCGCCCACGTGGGCGGCGAGGTCCTCCCGTGCGGCCTCGCTCAGGCCGCTGTCGGTGACGAGGACGTCCGCGTCCCTCAGGTCGGCGATCGTGCTGATGCCCACGACCTCCCACTTGGTGTGGTCCGCGAGCACGATCCGGCGGCGGGCGGCCGCGACCAGCGCGCGGTCGGTCTCGGCCTCCATCAGGTTCGGAGTCGTGAATCCCGCGTGCAGGCTCATCCCGTGCACGCCCAGCAGCAGCAGGTCGACGTTGAGAGATTTGATGGCGGCCACCGCGATGGGCCCGACGAGCGCGTCGGACGGGGTGCGGATGCCGCCCGTCAGGACCACCGTCTGATCGGCCCGGCCCCTGCCGTGGAACACGTCGGCCACCCTCATCGAGTTGGTGACCACGGTCAGCCGGGGGACCTCGATGAGCCGATGGGCCAGCGTCCAGGTGGTCGTGCCCGCGGAGATCGCGATCGTGGCACCGGGCTGGACCAGCGAGACCGCGTGGGCGGCGATCGCCTCCTTCTCGGCCTGGCCGACCGCCAGCTTGACCTCGAAGCCGGGCTCCTCCGCCGAGGGCGGGCCCGCCCGGGTCGCTCCGCCGTGCACCTTCACCACCAGCGAGCGTTCGGCCAGCGCCTCAAGGTCGCGGCGGATCGTCATGTCGGACACCCCGAACCGGCCGACCAGATCCGCGACGCGCACCGAGCCGTGCCCGTTGACCAGGTCGACGATCTCCTGCCTGCGCTGCTGCGCGAGCATCCGTCCCTCCTCCACTACCCCAACATAGTCCAACATAACTCGACACATTCCGAGCTCAAGACCTCTTGACCTCGCCGCCGAGGAGGTGGAACTCTCCGTCAATGCTCGCATGGAGCGTCTCGGCTAGGGGGAGCGAACATGACCGGCGATCGGCTGCTGGAGATGCAAACAGGTTTCAACACTATCTTTCACCAGGACCCCCACGGCATCTGGGCCGCCCCCGGCAGGGTGAACCTGATCGGCGAGCACACCGACTACAACGCCGGATACGTGCTCCCCCTCGCGCTCCCCCACACGACCCTCGTCGCCGCCCGGCCGCGAACCGACGGCAGGCTGCGCGTCTTCTCCGCGACACACAGCGAGGACGGTCTGCTCGACCTCGGCCTCCCGGATCTGGAACCCGCCGCAGCACACGGCTGGAGCGCCTACCCCGCCGGGGTCGCCTGGACGCTGCGTCTCGAAGGCCACCCCGTCAGCGGCGCGGACCTGTACATCGACGGCGACGTCCCGGTCGGCGCCGGCCTGTCCTCCTCCGCCTCCCTGGAATGCGCCGTCGCCATCGCGTTGGACGACCTGTACGGCCTCGGCCTGGCACCGGCCGACCTGGCCCGGATCGCGCGGCGCGCCGAGAACGAGTTCGCCGGGGTCCCCTGCGGCATCCTCGACCAGATGGCGAGCGTCGCCTGCCGCGCCGGCCACGGCCTCTTCCTCGACACCCGCGACCTGTCGTCCCGGCACGTCCCGATGGACTTCGAGGCCGCCGGGACGCGCCTGCTCGTCATCGACACCCACGTGAAGCACGACCTGGGCGACGGGGCCTACGGCGAGTTGCGCGCGGGCTGCGAGGAAGCGGCCCGGCTCCTCGGCGTCGAGCACCTCCGGGACCTCACCGCCCCGGCCCGCCTGCCCGACCCGGTGCTGACCCGCCTGGTCCGGCACGCCGTCACCGAGAACGCCCGCGTCCTCGCGACCGTCGAGGCGCTCGACGCCGGCGACTGGGAACGGGTCGGCGCCATCCTGCACGACGGGCACGCCTCGATCCGCGACGACTTCCAGATCACCTGCCCCGAGACCGACCTGGTGGCCGCGACCGCCGAACGGCACGGCGCGCTCGGCGCCCGCCAGACCGGCGGCGGCTTCGGCGGCTCGGTCATCGCCCTGGTCCGGACGCAGGACGCCGACCGGGTGGCCCGCGCCGTCATCGAGACGCCCACCGGCCATCCCTCTCCCACGGTCTTCACCGCCGTCGCGGGCCCCGGCGCCCGCCGCCTGAAATGAGCGGGCACGGTGGTCCGGGGACCGCGGGTCAGCCGGTGAGGCGGGCGATGATCCTTTCCTTGCCGCTCTGCCAGTTGGCCTTGAGCGCCTCCACGGCCCCCTCGATGTCCATGGAGACCAGGTGCTCGGCGATCCGCTCGTGCTCCTCGGCCGAGCGTTCCAGCACCTCGGAGTCGCCCACCGCGACGCGCTCGTAGCGGTGCATGGTGAGCTTGAGGGAGGTGATCAGGTCCATCAGCCGCTCGTTCGGGCAGCCGGACAGCAGCAGATCGTGCCAGGCGTCGTCGTAGCGCTCTATTAACTCGTGCTCCGCCTCGGGCACCGAGAACGCGCGGGCCTCCTCCAGCAGCCGCGGCGCGACCGAGCGCAGGTAGTCGGGGTCGGTCAGCTCCAGCGCCAGCGACTCCAGCGTGGCGACGATCGTCGTCAGGTCGTCGAACTCCCCGGGGCTCATCGGCGCGAAGCGGAATCCCTTGCCGCGCTCGCTGACGATGATCCCCTCGCGCTCCAGCCCGATGAGCGCCTCGCGGAGGGGGGTGCGGCTCACGCCCAGCTCGGCGGCCAGCACCATTTCGTTGATCGGCTCGTCGGCTGCGAAGTCGCCCTGGCCCAGCCGGTCGAGGATCTCGTCTTTGATCTGTTCGCGGAGGGGGCGGCGGTCGATCGGCATCCTGTCATCCTCTCGTGCGGGGGCGTTTCAAGTCCGCCGTTCACGCCGTCCCGGCGCCGTCGACGGGGATGACCGCTCCGCTCACGAACGAGGCCGCGTCGCCCGCCAGGAACGCCACCACGTGCGCGATCTCGTCGGGCCTGCCGACCCGGCCCAGCGGCCGGTCCGCCGCGTCCGCGTAGAACGCCTCAAGGGAGCCGCCGAGCTGGCGGGCCTCCTCGGCGAGCATGCCGGTGGCCGTGTCGCCCGGGCACACGCAGTTGACCCGGATGTTCTGCGGCCCGTGGTCGATCGCCATCGCGCGGGTCATGTTCACCACGGCGCCCTTGGACGCGCAGTACGACACGGCCCGCGCGCCGCCCTGGATGCCCCAGCCCGAGCCCGCGTTGATGATGCTGCCGCCCCCGGCCGCCGCCATCACCGGTATCGCCGCCCGGCTCATCAGCATGATCGATTTGATGTTGACGGCCATCACCAGGTCCCAGTCCTCCTCGCTGATCTCGCAGACGGTGGAGCGGCGGATGAGGCCGGCGTTGTTGAACAGGACGTCCAGGCCGCCGTAGGTCTCCCGCGCGGCGGCGACGAAGCGCGCGCAGTCGGACGCGTCGGACACGTCGCCGCGCACGAACGCGGCGCGCCCGCCCGCGGCCTCGATGGCCTTCGCGGCCTGCCCGCCCGCCTCGTCCACGTCGGCCAGCACGACCGCGGCGCCCAGGCCGGCCATCAGCTCGGCGGTGGCCCGCCCGATGCCGGACGCCGCCCCGGTGACGACGGCGGTCTTGCCCTCCAGTGAGTTCACGTTCAATTCCTTCCTAGCATCGGACCGGCGTCATCGGACGGGGTACATGGCGGTACTGCCGTGGCCGGTCAGCACGGGCAGGTGGCCGCGCAGGTCGTCGTCGAGCTTCTCGTCGCCGGTGTCGACCAGCAGCGGACGCCCGCCCAGCGAGGCGAGCTTGGCCTCCGTCGCCACGACGATCAGCCGGTCGCGGCCCGCCGCGCGCAGCACGTCCGGCGAGATCTGCTGGTTGCCCCGGCCGAGCAGGAAGCCCTGCCCGCCGATCGGCGTCACGGCGATCCACGCTGGAGACGCCCCGACCAGCGCCTCCAGCTCGGCGGCGGACACGTCCGCGGCGGCGACCCGGCCGCCGGCCAGCACGTTCACGCCCATGACGGGCACGTCGGCGCCGAGCACGGCGGCGATAGCGCGGGTGGTGCCGCCCGGGCCGAGGACCAGCAGGCCGGACGGTCCCGGACGGGCGGCCAGGTCGGCGGCGATACCGGAGACCGATGCGGGGCTGGTGACCGTGCCGCCCATCTTCCGCTGCTGCACGCGCACCGGAATGTCCGGGACCCGCAGGTAGCCGTACAGCCGGGCGGAGACCCGGCCGCCGCGGACGGCGTCCTCGTCCAGGTCCATCACCTCGGCCTCGCGCAGCGGCACGCCGCCGGCCGCCATCAGCGCAGCCGCCTCCCCCGCGGCGCGCGGGCTCACGCCGAACACCGCCGAGTGCATCTTCACGCCGGTCGGCACGCCGAGCACGGGAACCGAGGGCCCGACCGCGTCCAGGATGTCGCGCGCGGTCCCGTCGCCGCCGGCGAACAGCAGCAGATCGACCCGCGACGCGAGCGCGGCGGCGGCGCGCACGGTGTCGGACGGCGTCGTCGGCGAACCGGGCGTGTGGCAGACCTCGGGCGTCAGCCCGGCCGCGACGACGGCGTCCGCGCCCATGGCCCCGGCCGCCGTCCGCACCGTGATGCCGCCGCCGAGCCGGGAGCGCAGCTCCTCCAGGGCGAGCGCGGCGCGCTCGCCCGCCCGGGACCGCGCGCCGAGGGCGCGCGCCCTGGCCTGGACGTCCGCGCCGTCGCTGCCCTTGAGGCCGACCCGCCCGCCGAGCCCG
Source organism: Actinomadura rubrisoli (assembly GCF_004349215.1). GTDB lineage: Bacteria > Actinomycetota > Actinomycetes > Streptosporangiales > Streptosporangiaceae > Spirillospora > Spirillospora rubrisoli. Next base: position 50,364 of record NZ_SMKU01000007.1, read on the forward strand.
GCGACCGGGTTCACCACCAGCCCGAGCCTCATCCGCGCCCCGGGACCCATGCCGGCCTCCTTACCCCCCGGCTCGCTTCACTCATTTTTGGAGGACCTTGCGGCGGTAGGCGCGCCAGGTGACCGCCCACGTGGCCGGATCGTCCAGGACGTCCTCGCGGGTGCGGTGGACGGTCGAGCGGTGCGGCGCGGTCCGCACGGTCTCCGGCTCCTCGTAGGCTTCGCGCGCCACCTCGGCGAGGATCGCGGCGTACTCGTCCAGGTCGGCCTTGGAGTAGGACTCGGTCGGCTCCAGCGTCATCGGCTCGGGGACGACGTACGGATGGTGGCTCGTCCAGTAGTGGGTGCCGAAGTCGGCCGTCCGGAGGCCGAGGTCCTCGCTGTGCACGCCGGTCTCCTCGGCGAGCCGCTCCCAGCTGTAGCGGACCTGCTCGATCCGCGGCCTGCCCGCCGCGTACGGGACGGACGCCCCGCGGATCTCCAGCACCTTCGCCATCAGGTAGTTGTTGTTCAGCACCGCGACCTCGGCGGCCTCGCGCAGCCCCGCGCCGCCCATCGACATGATCCAGGCGTAGGCGCGCACCAGGTTCGGCACCACGCCGTAGAACGGACGGATCTTCCCGATGGACGCGGGCCGGTCGTCGTCCAGGTGGTAGCGGTCGCCGTCGAACTCGACGGTCGGCGTCGGCAGGTACGGGGCCAGCTCCTCGGTCACGCCGCACGCGCCCGCCGCCGGGCCGCCGCACGCGTGCGGGGTCGAGAACGTCTTGTGCAGGTTGAAGTGGCACAGGTCGAACCCGGCGTCGCGGGCGCGGGTGATGCCGAGGATGCCGTTGGCGTTGGCCTGGTCGTAGGCGCACAGCCCGCCCGCGTCGTGGACGATCCGGACGAACTCCTCGATCCGCGGGTTGAACAGCCCGGTGTCCTCGGGGTTGGTGATGAACAGCGCCGCGGTGCGCGGGCCGACGGCCTGCTTGAGCGCCTCGATGTCGGGGTAGCCGTCGGCGTCGGGGTACAGGGTGATGACCTTGTACCCGGCCGTCTTGGCGCAGGCCGCGTTGGACGGGTGCGAGAAGATCGTGGTGATGACCTCGTCGCGCTGCCCGGCCTCGCCGCGGGCGGCGAAGTAGGCGCGGATCATCGACACGTTGGCGTAGATCGCCGCCGAGCCGGCGCCGGGCTGGAGCGAGAAGCGGGCCATGCCGGAGATCTCCCGCAGCAGCCCCTCCAGCCGGTGCATGATCTCCAGGACGCCCTGGACGGTCCGCTCGTCCTGGAGCGGATGCAGCTCCGCCACCTTCGGGTCGCGGACGAACTGGTCGTTGACCTTGGGGCTGTACTTCATGGTGCAGGTGCCCTGGCCGACGTCGATGTTGAGGTCGACGCCGAGGTTCTCCTGCGACAGCCGCAGGTAGTGCCGGAGCACGTGCGGCTGCGACATCTCGGGGAGCGCGGGCGGGGCGGCGCGGCGCAGCGCGTCCGGGAGGGAGTCGTCCAGTGGGACGTCGGGGGCGGGCACCAGCACGCCGCGTTCGCCGGGGCTGCCCATCTCGAACAGCAGTGGCTCGTCCCAGCTCGCCTGGTGGAACCGGCGCAGCGGCGGCTTCGGGCCGATCTTCGCGTCGGCCGGGGTGACGGGGGAGCTGTCGGACTTCACTTGGCGATCTCCTCCAGGATGCCGGCCAGCCGGTCGATGTCGTCCTTGGCGTGCACTTCGGTGACGCAGTAGAGGGCCTCGGTCCGCGACAGGACCCTGCCGCCGAAGACGCCGCGTCGCAGCAGCGCGTCGTTGACCTCGGCGGCGGTGCGCGAGCCGGTGAAGGCGAGCGTGAAGTCGGCGAAGTGCGGCGCGTCCGCGTACGGCGCCTCGACGCCGGGCACCTCGGCGAGCCGGCGCAGCGCGTACCGGGTGTTCGCCATGATCGTCTCGCCGATCTCCCGCATCCCCTGCGGCCCCATCAGGGCGAGGTACACCCCTGCGGTGATGCCGTTCAGGGCGGCGGCGGTGCCGACCCACTCCCGGCCTTCCTCGCGGACGGCGAAGGAGGTGCGCTCGTAGGCGACGTCCCCGAAGCCGTACTCGCCTTCGACGACGGTGGGCGCGAGCCCGAACAGCCGTGACGGGAACTCCGCGACGAATCGCTCCTCGTCGCGGGTGGCGATGAACCCGCCGTTGAGCCCGCCGTAGCTCATGTGCAGGCCGAGCGGCTGGATGTCGCCGCACACGATGTCGGCGCCGTAGGCCGAGGGCGGCGCCACGACGCCGAGCGACATCGGGTTGCAGCCGACGACGTACAGCGCGCCCGCGTCGTGCGCGAGCCCGGCCAGCGACGGGAGCGCCGGGTCGATGATGCCGGAGGCCGAGGGCGCCTCCGCGAACACGGCCGCGACGTCGCCGGACGCCAGCTCCGCGCGCAGTGCCGTGACGTCCGCCAGCCCGGTGTGCGGGTCCACCGGCACGACCACCACGTCGTGGACGGGCCGGACGTAGTCCTCGATCTTGGAGAGCTTGTCCGGGTCGACGGCGGTGGCGAGCAGCAGCCGCCGGGCGCCGGTGATCCGCCCGGCCATGCGCAGCGCGGTGGCGGACGCCTGGTGGCCGTCGTAGACGGGGACGTTCACGACGTCCATCTCCAGCAGTTCGCCCATCAGCGACTGGTACTCCCAGAGCGCCTGGAAGCGGCCGTGGTCCTCGTACGGCTCGCCCGCGTACGCGGTGAGGAACTCGCTGCGGTTGACCACTTCGTCGACCACGGCGGGCACGTGGTGCTGGTAGCAGCCGGAGCCCAGGAAGCTCAGCGCGTCCCGGGTGCTGGTGTTCCCGGCCAGCAGCCCGCCGACATGCCGGACCAGTTCCGCCTCCGATCGCATCGGAGGAGGCATGTCCAGCGGACGGCCCAGCCGGATGCTCTCGGGCACGTCGGCGTAGAAGTCCTCGACGCTCGACGCGCCGGTGGCCGCGAGCATCTGCCGCTTGGTCTCCGGCACGGAGTTCGGGATGTAGGGGTGAACGGTCATGCGCGCCCTCGCTTCCTGGGGTTTTTCTCGCCCGGCCCTTGACTAAAACACATGATTCAGTGTGCTGTATACAGCATTATCCAGTCCGAGCTGGGAGGACAAGATGGCGACGGACCCCGAACGGATGAATTTCGGACGACGGGCCGTCCTGGCCGCCGGAGTCGCCGGAGCCGTCTCGACACTGCTCGCGGCCGCAGGCTGCGCCACCGGGGGCGGTGTCAAGAAGACGGGTCCGACGCTGAAGGCGGGCGAATCAGACGCGATCAAGGGGACGGTGCGCGTCTGGTCGTGGGACATGACGACCAAGGCGCTCAAACGGCTGGCACCGGCCTTCGAGCAGCGGTATCCGGGGACGAAGGTCGAGGTCGTCGACATCGGCTACGACAACGCCTACGACAAGATCACCGTCGGGCTGAAGTCGGGGACGGGGCTGCCCGACGTCCTCACCGTCGAGGGCAGCAGGCTGCCCGGCTACATCGGCGTCTTCCGCGGCGGCCTGTACGACCTGACCTCGCTCGCCGGCCGGCACAAGGCGCAGTTCGCCCCGGCCGACTGGCGGAACGTCACCGACGAGCAAGGCAAGGTCTTCGCGCTGCCCTGGGACAGCGGGCCGTGCGCCCTCTACTACCGCACCGACATGTTCGAGAAGGCCGGGATCGACCCGAACTCCATCGCCGTGTGGGACGACTACGTCCGCGCCGGTGAGCGGCTCAAGTCCAAGACCGGCAAGAAGCTGCTCGTCATCGACCCCCAGGAGGACAGCACGTTCCCGATGCTCCTCCAGCAGCAGGGGCAGCGGTACTTCAAGAACGGCGAGATCGTCGTCGCCGACCAGCGGGCCGTCCGCGCCGCGACGCTGCTCAAGACGCTCGCCGACAAGGACCTGATCGCCTTCGAGAAGGGCTGGGACGGCCTGGTCGCCGCCACCAAGGCGGGCAAGGTCGCCACCACCCCCTACGCCGCCTGGTGGTCGGGCACGCTCACCGACGAGATGAAGGAGCTCAAGGGCAAGTTCGGCGTCGTCCCGCTGCCCGCGTTCGACCCCGGCGGGGTGCGGACGTCCAACAACGGCGGCTCGACCCTCGCGGTCAGCGGCCACAGCGCGAACGCGCGGACGGCCTGGGCGTTCATCGAATTCGCCCTCGCCGACGCCGGGAACCAGGTGTCCATGCTGAAGAACGAGGGACTGTTCCCCGCCTACCTGCCCGCGCTGAAGGACCCGTTCGTCACCGCGCCGCAGCCCTACTACGGCGGCAAGCCCGCCCTCAAGGTCTTCGCCGACCTCTCGGACAAGGTGCCCCCGGTCGAGGACACCAAGGACGGGCCGAAGGCGAGGGACATCGTCAACGGCACCCTCTCCGGCATCCTCCTGCACGGCAAGGACCCCAAGAGGGCCCTGGACTCGGCCGCCAAGCAGATCGCCGCCGCGACCGGCCGTCCGATCGCCAAGTAGCGCCGTGACCCTCGACGTGACAGACGTGACGACGGCCGGGCCGTCCCCTTCGGCGGACGGCTCTCGCCCCGGCAGGACGCACCGGTGGTGGCGCCGCTCCACACCGTGGATCTTCGCGGGACCGGCGGCGGTGCTGTTCGGGTTCTTCTTCGCCTATCCCCTGCTGGCCGGCCTCTACCAGAGCTTCACCGCCGACCGCGACGGCGTGACGACCTGGGTCGGGCTGGCGCAGTACCGCCGGATGATGGAGGACCCGGTCTTCTGGGCCTCGCTCCGCAACACCGGGCTGATCCTCATCGTCCAGGTCCCGCTCATGATCGTGCTGGCGCTGGCGCTGGCCTACGGGCTGAACCAGTCCTGGCTGCGGTTCCGCGCGACGTTCCGGATCGCCTACTTCCTGCCCGCCGTCACGATGCTCGTCGCCTACTCCGTGGTGTTCCGCGTCCTGCTCAAGACCGACGGCGGCATGGTCAACCAGATCATCGGCGCGGTGGGCCTGCCGGAGGCCGACTGGCTGAACAGCCCCGGCTGGGCGCGGCTGGCCCTGATCGGCTCGATCACCTGGCGCTGGACCGGCTACAACGCGGTGATCCTGCTCGCCGGACTCCAGGCGATCGGCCGCGAGCAGTACGAGGCGGCGGCCATCGACGGCGCCGGGTCCATCACCACGTTCACGCGGGTGATCATGCCGCAGCTCCGCCCGGTCATCCTGTTCTGCTCGGTGACGTCGACGATCGGAACGCTCCAGCTCTTCGACGAGAACTACGTGCTGACCGGCGGGGGCCCTGGCAACGCCACGATGACCCCCGTCCTCTACCTCTACAAGGTCGGCTTCGAGCAGCTCGACTTCGGCTACGCCGCCGCCATCGCCTGGGTGATCGTCGTGATCATCGGGCTGATCTCCTACGTGCAGTTCCGCTTTCTCGGGAAGGACGGGTCCCGGTGAACCCCGTGATCGAACGGCCGGGCCCCCGGCGTCCCGGACGGCAGGATCCCCAGCGCTCCGGACGGCAGGGCTCCCGGCGTCCCCTGCGGCTGGCCCCCCGGCATCTGGCCCGCGCCCTCGTCGGCGCGCTGCTCGTGGTCGGTGCGGTGATCAGCGCGGCACCGTTCTACTGGATGGTGGTGGCCTCCACCCGGGACAACTCCGAGCTGTTCGCGTCGCCGCCGCCGCTGGTGCCGGGCGGCCGGCTCCTGCACAACCTGGTGGAACTGCAGCACTCCATCGGCTTCGGCCGGGTGATGTTCAACAGCGTCGCCATCGCCGTCGTCTACACCGCGCTCAGCTCGCTGATCTCCGCGATGTGCGGGTACGCGCTGGCCAAGTACCGGTTCCGCGGACGGCGCGTGCTGCTCGGCGTGGTGCTGGCGACCATGATGATCCCGTTCCAGGTCCTGCTCGTCCCGCTGTTCCAGATGATGGCGAGCCTGGGCTGGGTCGACAGCTACCAGGCGGTGATCCTGCCGTTCCTGGCCAACTCGTTCGGCATCTTCCTGATGCGGCAGGCGTTCCTCGGCTTCCCGGACGAGCTGATCGAGTCCGCCCGCCTCGACGGCGCCGGCGACCTGCGGATCTTCTACCGCATCGTCCTGCCGGTGGTGCGCCCGCAGTTCGGCGCGCTGATCATCTTCACGTTCATGACGCAGTGGAACGCGTTCCTGTGGCCGCTGCTCATGCTCAACACCGAGGAGAAGTACACCGCGCCGGTCGCGCTGTACACGCTCATCGGGCAGAGCCACGTCGACTACGCCGGGCTGATCCTCGGCTCGTTCCTGGCGACGCTGCCGCTCATGCTCGTCTTCTTCCTGTTCCAGAAGCAGTTCGTGTCCGGGCTATTGGGGGGTGCCGTCAAAGGATGAAGGGACCTACGCGGGTGCCGGGGCTGCTCTACGGCGGCGACTACAACCCCGAGCAGTGGCCCGAGGACGTCTGGGCGGAGGACGCCCGGCTGATGAAGGAGGCCGGGGTCAACCTGGTCACCCTCGGCGTGTTCTCGTGGGCCCGGCTGCAGCCGGGGCCGGACGCCTGGGACTTCGGCTGGCTCGACCGGCTGCTGGATCTGCTCGACGCGCACGGGATCGCCGTGGACCTGGCCACCGCGACGGCCTCGCCGCCCGCCTGGCTGGTGCGCGCCCACCCGGAGGTGCTGCCCGTCACCGCGGACGGGGTGCGGCTGGAGTTCGGCTCGCGCCAGCACTACTGCCCGTCCTCTCCCGTCTACCGGGATGCGGCGACGCGGCTGGCGAGGGAGGTCGCCGAGCGGTACCGCGACCATCCGGCGGTCGTCCTCTGGCACGTCCACAACGAGTACGGCGACCATGTGACCGAGTGCTTCTGCGCCGAGTCGGCCGCGGACTTCCGTGGCTGGCTGCGGGACCGGTACGGCGATGTGGCGGCGCTGAACCGCGCCTGGGCGACCGACTTCTGGTCCCAGCGCTACGGCCGGTGGGACGAGATCGAGCCGCCGCGCACCGCGCCCGGACCGGTCAACCCGACCCAGCTGCTCGACTGGCGGCGGTTCTGCTCCGATGCCCTGCTGGCCTGCTACCTGGCAGAGAAGGCCGTCCTGGACGAGGCCGGCGGGGACATCCCGGTCACGACGAACTTCATGTCGATGTTCAAGCCGCTGGACTACTGGACGTGGGCGGCGCACGAGGACGTCGTGTCCGACGACGCCTATCCCGACCCGGCCGACCCGGTGGCGCACGTCGGCGCGGCGATGAACTACGACCTGATGCGCTCGCTGAAGGGCGGGCGGCCCTGGCTGCTGATGGAGCAGGCACCGTCTGCGGTGAGCTGGCGTCCGGTCAACGTGCCCAAGCCGCCCGCGCTGTCGCGGCTGTGGTCCTTGCAGGCGGTGGCGCGCGGCGCGGACGGCGTCCTGCACTTCCAGTGGCGGGCCTCGCGCGCCGGGGCCGAGAAGTACCACAGCGCGCTGCTCCCCCACCGCGGCACCGGTTCGCCGCAGTGGGCGCGGACCGTCCGCCTCGGCGGCGACCTCGCCCGGATCGCCGAGGTCGCGGGCGCCCGGATCGCCGCCGATGTCGCGGTCGTCCTGGACTGGGACTCCTGGTGGGCGCTGGAGCTGGACGACCATCCGTCGTCCCGGCTCCGGCTCAAGGAGCTCGTGCTGTCGTGGTACGGGGCGGCGCACGCCCGCAACCTGACCATCGACTTCGTCCCGCCGGGCGCGGACCTGGACCGGTACCGGCTCGTCCTGCTGCCCAACCTCTACCTGACGACCGGTGCGACCGCCGCGTGGCTGACCTCGTACGTCGCGGGCGGAGGCCGGCTCGTCTGCGGGTTCTTCAGCGGCATCGTCGACGAGCACGACCATGTGCACCTGGGCGGCTATCCGGCGCCGCTGCGGGACGCGCTCGGCGTCGTCGTCGACGAGTTCTGGCCGATCGCCGACGATTCGGCCGTCGACGTGGCGTTCGGCGACCGCGTCACCTCGGCGACGCTGTGGAGCGAGTGGCTGGAGCCCGGCACGGCGGAGCCCGTGGCCGTCTACGGCTCCGGGCCGCTCACCGGCCGCCCGGCGGTCACCCGCAACGCGCACGGCGCCGGACGGGCCTGGTACGTGAGCTGCCACCTGGGCGAGGACATCGGCCTCGTCCTGGACGAGGCGCTCGCCGACGCGGGCGTCCGCCCGGTGCTCGACGTCCCGGCCGGGGTCGAGGCCACCCGCCGCGACGGGCCCGGCGCCTCGTACGTCTTCCTGCTCAACCATCGCGCCGCCGAGACGGACCTGCCCGTCCCGGACGGCGTCGACCTGCTGACCGGCACCGCCGTGCGGGGCACGCTGCGGCTGGCCCCGCTCGGGGCGGCGGTGCTCAGAACGACCTCCACCCCCATCCCCGAGAGGTGATCATGCGAAGATCGCTGCGTGCTCTGGCCGGGCTGACGCTCGGTTCCACCCTCGTCCTCACCGCCGTCCCCGTCCCGCCCGCGATGGCGCTTCCCGGGCCGGACGGGTACGCCGACGTGCTCGACCTGCACGGCGTCCCCGCCAAGGCGCTGCCCGCGGAGGTCAACGAGATCAACGTGTTCGCCGACCGCGGCGCGTGGCACGCCTACGCGCTGCCGCGACCGGGCGACGAGGACGCCTGCGGCGGCTTCTCGGGGCCGCTCTACATCGCGCAGGAGTACCCGTGGTGGCTGAGCAAGGCGTTCAGCCGCATCCGGTTGCGCGAGGACGGCCGCGACATCGACCTCGGCGCCGCACGCGACCCAAGGTTCACCGCGCTGCCCGGGATGCTGCGGCAGACCTACGAGCTGCCCGGGCTGCGGCTCACGCTGGAACTGCGGTTCGCGTCCGGCCGCACCGCGCTCGTGCGCGCCCACGTCACCAACACTGGACACCGTCCCCGGACGCTCCAGGTCGGCTGGACGGGTTCGCTGCTGCGCCCGGACAAGGAGCCGATGAAGGACGCGCCGTCCCTGCACGCCACCGCGCACGGCGTCGCGGTCGGCTTCGCCCGGGTACGCGAAACGTGGGACTACCTCACCGACGGCACCGAGCGGTTCGAGATCGCGCACGACGGCCCCGTCCGCACGACCGTCACCGGCGACTCCTACCGCACCGACCTGGCCCGCCCGCTCACCGTCGCACCGCGCCGTCCGTCCGAACTCACCTGGACGGAGACCTACACCTTCACCGCCGCCGAACGCGCCCGCGAGGCCCCGGTCGTCGGGAACCTACTGCGACGGCCGGGCGCGGCGATCCGCAGCACGGACGAGCGCTGGCGCCGGTACGTCTCCGCCGTCACACGCGGCGTGCCCGCGGAACGGCGGCGGCTCGCGGTCAAGGCGCTCGAAACCCTGGTCACCAACTGGCGCGGCAAGGCCGGGAGACTCGGGCACGACGGCATCACCCCGTCCATCTCCTACAAGTGGTTCACCGGCGGCCTCTGGGCCTGGGACACCTGGAAGCAGGCGGTCGGCGTCGCGGGCTTCGACCCCGCGCTCGCCGAGTCGCAGATCAGGTCGATGTTCGACCACCAGGTCGCGCCGGACTCGCCGACGCGCCCGCAGGACGCGGGCATGATCCCGGACGTCCTGTTCTACAACGACCCGGCGCGCGGCGGCGGCAACTGGAACGAGCGCAACAGCAAGCCGCCGCTGGCCGCCTGGGCGGTGTGGGAGGTCTACCGGCGGAGCGGGGACGTCCGGTTCCTGCGGGAGATGTATCCCAAGCTCGTCGCCTACCACGACTGGTGGTACCGCAACCGGGACCACGACGGCGACGGCCTGGCCGAGTACGGCGCCACCGTCGACCCGTCCAACGACGGCCCGGAGGCCCGGCGGCTGGCGGCCGCGTGGGAGAGCGGCATGGACAACGCCCCGCGCTTCGACGCCGCCCTGGGCACCGCGACGGTGGACAACCGCGACGCGGCCGGACGCCTCGTCGGCTACTCGCTGAACCAGGAGTCGGTCGACCTCAACTCCTACCTCGCGGCCGAGAAGGGATACCTGGCGGCCATCGCGAAGCGGCTCGGCCACCGGAAGGCGTCCGAGCGCCTGACCGTCCAGGCACGGACGCTGACCGCCACGATCCAGCAGAAGATGTACGACCCGGCGACCGGATTCTTCTACGACACCGACCTCGCCTCGGGCCGTCGCCTCACCGACCGCGGCCGCGGCATCGAAGGGGCGGTCCCGCTGTGGGCCGGTGTCGCGACCCGCTCGCAGGCCGCCGCCGTGCGCGGCAAGCTGACCGACCCGAACGAATTCGCCACCCACGTGCCATTCCCAACGGTGTCGAAGAGCTCGCCGTACTTCGCCCCTGAGAAGTACTGGCGCGGCCCTGTCTGGCTCGACCAGGCGTACTTCTCCCTGAAGGGCCTGCAAAGGTACGGCTACGGCGGCGACGCCACCGCACTCGCCGACCGCCTGCGCGGCTCGGCTGCGGGCCTGCTCGGCAACGGGCCCATCATGGAGAACTACAACCCTCTGACGGGCGCGCCCCTGAACTCGACCAACTTCAGCTGGTCCGCGGCCCTGCTCCTGGCCCTCGACTGACCGACACCACCGGACGGGCCGCCTCCGGGCGGCCCGTCCCGACGGCCGCTTCCAACGGGACGGTCTCCCGTTCTCAAATTTTCAACTTCACCCTGGAGATGTGAAAACGATCTTCACGTGAAGTCGGATTTCCAGGGTTTCCCTATACGAGGAGCGGGCGGCTGACCTGCGGCTTTAGCGATGATTCGACCGCTATTCACAACGAGCGGCCAAGGCGGCGAAGATCGAAGCGGAATACCATTCGCCAATCAGCCCCAGGGTCGCGCCATGCCGGATCAGGTCGCGGCCAACGGCTCTGCCGAAGCGAGGTCCCCCGTGAAACGTACCGGCCGTCTGACCCTGTTGACCGCCACCGTCGCCCTGTCGCTGGTGCCCGTCCCCGTGGCCGCGGCCTCACCCGCGGCGAGCGGACCGGCCGCCTCGGCGGCCGAACCCGTCTGCTACAGCGAACCCTCGACCCCGACCGCCGACATCAGCGATCTCAAAGCGCGCTTCGGGGCCTCGAACTGGATGCCGACCTTGCAGGAGATGTACCGGCGGCGCTGGCCGAGCGGGGAGAAGTTGGCCATCGCCCAGGCGGGCGACAAGTACTGGACCCAGTTCGTGAACACCAAGAGCTTCGACGGGTTCGCCGAGTCGATGATGGTGGCGATCCACGAAGAGACCCACATGTGGGACCTGGACGGGTCCAGGACCAAGTGGAACGTGCACACCGCGGCCTGGATCAACGCCTCGCGGCAGGCGACCACCGTCCCGCTGCACGGCGGCTTCCCCCGCAAGGAGATCCTGCCCCTCATCACCGACAAGCTGAGCGACAGCATGGACGGCATCTACCTGCGGGACTCCCAGCAGGGCAGCTACCTGCTGCAGGGCGTGCTGGCGGAGCTGAACGCCGGGCTGACGGGGCTGCCCGCGGCCACCGTGGTGCAGGAGTACATCAAGGGGGTCGGGGCCAGCAACGCCCGCGACATCGCGGCCACCAACCTCCGCTACCTGCTGCTCTACCTGCGCGTGGCCAAGGACAAGCACCCCGACTACTGGGCCAAGATCAAAAACGAGCCGAAGCTGCGCGAACTCGTCCTGACCCAGTTCCTGCGCACGGCCTACTGGCTGGACAAATCCGCGCCCTACACCGGCAAGCTCGGCAGCCCGAACGCCGACAAGATCACCGCATTGAACTACTCCCCCGCGAACCTCGCCATCGTCGAGGAGTTCACCGGCGCCACGGTACGCCGCGACACCGACAAACACTGCACCACCTGATATCCACTGACGTGCGAACCCCTTCAGGATCGGCTTGCGGACGGGTTGGCGGTCAGACTCCCTGGCTGGCGATCGGGGCCCGAACACCCCAGGAGGCCGTTCGTCCAATGACGAGCCAGAGATCAGGAGTGCCGGGAACGGAGCTCGTCGGCCCAGGCCAGGATTCGCTCGCGGATTCCAGCGGCGGCCGGGCCGTCGACTCCGTACGCGGCGAACTCCGCGTCGCTGCGGCGGCGCACGAACGACAGCATCTCGGCGAACGTCTCCACGTCGAAGCCCGCGTCCCGGCGCGCCCCGAACTGCAACAGCTGCTCTCGTGAATAGCGGCCCGACTCCAGCAGCGCGTCGATGTCAATGAAGTCCCTGGCATGCGCCCGGGAGAACAACGCCTCGGTCTTCCCCGCCGCGACGTCGTCGGGATGCAGTACCGGTCCGAGACCCATCTGCACCGGCGGGCGGAACCTGACGTCGGCGACGACCTCGACCTTGCAGCCTCGGCCAGCTCCCGGTTCAGAGATCCACAATCGGACGTAGCGCTGGGTGCTCTGCATCACCTCGGTGTCAAGACCGGCCGCACGATACGCCCCGGCGACCCGCGCGGCCGCGGCGGGGCAGTCCATCTCCAAGGCACCGAAGAGATCGACGTCCTCGCTCGGCCGGTCCACGATCCCGTAGACTTGCACCGCGTATCCGCCGGCCAAGGCGAAGCCGTACTCGCCGGCCACGCTGAGCCCGATCTCGATCAACCGTCGATGGAATCGGTCCACCTACGCCGCCCGGCCCCGCAACCGGGCGATCTTCGCTTCCCACATCCGGCGGACCCGCACCGGCAAGATCAGGTCGGGCCAGACCGACACCAGCAGTTCGGCGTTCAGGTACCGCTGCAGGTCCTGCTCGCGGCCCTCCTGGATGACCTGCTCATACATCACCCGAAGCGAGTCCCGGTCGGACAGGTCGTAAGACCGCCGCGGGCTCCAGTCCAGCCACCCGGGCAGCACGACCACCCCGCCCGCCGGCCCCGCGAGCTCTTCGAGTGAGCCGGGCACCGCGTACGGGCGGATGTTCGCGTAGTTCAACGCCCCGTCCATGGCCTCCAGTCTGCCACCAGCGCGAGGGCTGCGGGAACGGTGGTGCGAGAGCCCGGCTCACCGGATCCGGTGCGGAGGCGGCCAGCGCGGAGAGGGTGGCGGCGACGGCGGTGGGGCGCCGCTCGGGATCACGGGTGCCGCAGCTCGCGCGGGACCGGCGCCAAGCGCCGAGTGCGCTGGGTGGGAGCGGGCTTGCCCTGGGAGATGGCCAAGAGCAGCGCTGCGAGGGTGCCGCCGGTGAAAACCGGCCGATCACCACTCTTCCCATGTCTTGCGCCACAGTCGGACACAACAACGTCGGCACACGGGCCGGAAGTGTCCCCAACCCGATTGTGATCAGCTTGCGGCGCCGTCAAGTGGCCAGGTGTACGGAGAGGGTGGTGTAGGCGCGGAGGTGGTCGGGGGTTTGCGGGTCGGTCGAGATGCGGAGGGCCTGGTAGGGGCCCGGGTCGTCCGGCAGCTGCGGCATATGCTCGATCGTCAGGGCGTCGGCGGTGGTCAGCAGACCGTCCAGGACCGCTTCCGCCAGCGTGTGATTGATGTGAATGAGGTAGTCCTGGAGCGTCAGTCCTTGGGTGGCGACGCGCAAATGGGCGATGGTTCCGGCCGCCGAGTGCGGATTCGCCAGGGGGACGCGCGAGGTCGTCGGCCAGGCTGGATCGACCGTTCCCTGGAGGGGGCGGAGCATCCGGCGCAGGGGTTGGTAATCGGCGAGGGGGACCGGGCCGTACCAGGCGATCGATCCGTCTTCGGAGAGGTGGTCGGGAGGGAAGCGCGCCTTGAGGTTGCGCGGGTTGCCGGCGAGGAAGATGGTTCGGGTGAAGCCGGCGTACCAATGGGCGCGAGCCTGCGGGACGATCCGGGCGGCGAACGCCACTGCCGAGCCGGCGAAGGTCGCGGGAGTGAAGTCGCGCAGTACGGCGATCGCCGCGATGCCGGTGCTGCCGGACGGCCATGCGCGATGAGCCCGTGAGATCCGGTCGTCGAGTGCCGCTCGCAAGGTCGCTTGGTCGAGCATGGGGCCTCATTCGGTGATGAGCCGGTCGATTTCCGCTGCCAGTTCGGCGGGCGACGCGGTGTCGGCGAGGATTCGGTGGACGCGCGGCTTCTCCAGGGACTTCAGCGCCGTGTCGTAGCCTTCGCGGATCTGTCGCAGGCGGTCCTGCCGCTCGTGCATTTCCGGGGGGCGGTCGCGTTCGTGGATGCGCCGCCGAGCCTCCGCCACGTCGATGTCGAGGAAGACCACGACGTCGGGGAGCGACACGTCGAATCGGACGGCGAGTGCGGCGGCCTGCTCTTCGGCCGGCAGGTCGGCCAGCCGGACGAGGTCGGCGGCGACGGTGGTGAGGTCGGGCGTGTCGCCGAGGCGTCGTCCAAGGCGCTCGCACCAGGCCAGAGCCGCCTCCACGTTGGCCGTGTCCAGGGACGCGAGCCCCCTGCGGAGCTCGGCCGGACGGTCCGGGCCGGTGGCGCGTTCGATGGCGCTCCGGTAGATCGGGATGTAGACGAGGGCGTCCACGATGGGGTGCCGTTCGGAGATGACGACCTGTGCCCCCATTTCGCGGATGAAGAACCGTTCGGTCACGGCATAGGTGCACATCTGGAGATAGAGGACGGCGAGCTTCAGGTCGGGGGCGCCGAGCCGGTCGGCGTCGCGCGACATCGCGCCCAGGTGCCGGGACAGCGCGTGCAGCGGGCCGTCGGGGTTCTCGTGGGCGCGGAGGCAGGACACGGTGGCCCCGCCGGTGAGCAGCCGGATCACGGTGGACTTCCCCGAGCCGTCGATCCCGACGACGGCCACGCGGAGCGCGTCAGCCGGCACCGGTGCCCTCCATCTCCAGCAGGCGCACGACGTTCGGCACGAGGTGCTTGAGGAACGGCAGCTCGCGGTGCGTGTGGGCCATGAGGTACAGCTGGAGCCGGGTGATCGAGAAGTCCCACAGGGCCAGGCGGTACCCCTCTCGCCACGAGTCGGGGCCCGGCACCTCGGCGCCCGCGTCCCGGACGGCCTGCCGGTGCAGTTCGAGGAGCGCGGCCACGTCGTCCTCCCCGGCATCGGCGGGCAGGACGAACGCGAGCAGCTCGACCAGGTCGCGCTGCGGGACGTGGAGGGTCGCCAGCTCCCAGTCGTAGGCGACCAGGCTCAGGTCGGAGGCGCGCAGCGCGATGTTGCGGGGGTTGAAGTCATTGTGTACGAGCGTGCGGGGCAGGCGTTCGAGCCGTGCCCACCAGTCGCCGGACGAGTCGATGATCCGGCGGAGCCGGTGGAGGACGTCCGGGGTGAACCACTGGGGATGCTCGGCGGCGTGCTGCTCGGCCATCGCCGTCCACAACCCGCCCATCGCCGACATCCGCTCCGCCGACTGGACGCGGCCGAGCCAGCCGCGGGCGGTCAGTTCGTCCTCGCGGCCGAGCCAGGCGGCGTGGACGCCGGCGATCCCCTCGATGGCGGCGCGCACGTGCTCGCCGCGCCACAGGCCGGGACGGTCGGCGGTGTCCTTGAGGATCACGCCGGGGCCCAGGCGCTCCATCAGGATCACGTACGCCTCGCGTTCGGGGTCGACGTGCACGCCGTACACCTCGGGCATGACGCGGGCGAGGGCCGGGTCACCGCTCCGGTAGAGGGCGACCTCGCGGGTGTGGACGTCCTTGAAGCCGGTCCAGTCGCGCCATCTCGCGTACAGGTCGGCCAGCGCCCCGCCGGACAGCGAGGCCAGCTTGGCCGCCTCGATGATCACCTCTTCGTCGAGCGGCTTGACCTTCGCGACCAGGTCGATCTCCTTGGTGGTGCCGCCCGGGCGGGCGTAGCCGACCCGCAGCGGGACCACCCCGGTCAGCTTGCGCCGTTCCCCGCGGGAGGTCATCTCGGTGAGCAGGCCGGACTGCGACTCGTCCACCGGCGTCGCGACCTCGACCACCTTCAGGTCCGGCGCGTCCAGCGCCTCGGCGAGCAGCGGCTCCAGCAGCGGCGCGTCCAGGTCGGCGCGGGTCAGCCAGTGGACCCGGCGGGAGCGGCCGAGCCGCTCGTGGGCGTCGGCGAACTGGCCGCCGGCCACCGCGGCGAGCGTGGAGAGGTTCACCGCCAGCGAGAACCCGCAGATGATCTCCGCGAGCCGGTGCATCCCGCCGTCGCCCGCGCAGCCCAGGGCCTCCAGGTAGGCGCGCTGCCGGGGCAGGCCGGTGCCGCCGCCGACCGTGCCGATCACCAGGCCCGGCAGGAGCAGGCCGGCGCGCAGGCCCCCGTCCTCGGGCTGGACGCTGAACACCGCGCCGCTCGACTCGTAGACGCTGGCGATGTCCTGGCCGGTGGCGACGTAGACGGCGGCGATCACGTTGACGGCGTCGATGTCGAACCCGACCATCCCCGCCTGCTGGGCGGCCGGGACGGCGATCCGGTACGTCCGGTCGATGGCCTCCGGAGTGGTCTTCAGCACCCGCTGGACCGTCGCCCGGTCCAGCGTGCACTCGGCGGTCACCCGGGTCCCCCGTCCGGCGATCATGTTCAGGTGGGTGAGCTTCTTGTCCCCGCTCATGTTGCCCTCGATCGCGAACCAGGTGGGCGCCATGCCGGGCAGCGTGGCGATCCGGTCGTTGATCCACCGGCAGGCGCGCCAGGTCGCCGCCGTGGTCATGTTCTGCCCGCCCGCGTCGGCGGTCTCGTAGACGAAGCGCAGGTGGACGACCCGGCCGATCTGCACCGGGTCCAGCTCGACCAGCCGGGAGTGCCGCGAGACCTCGCGGATCTGCTCGGCCAGTTCGGTGTGCCGGCCGGTGACCCACTGCGCGAACCCGGCGGCCGCGCCGATCCCGTCGAACTCGAACACCGGGGCCCGCGTCATGCGCTGCGCGATCACCCTGGTCTCGACCCCGCCGGCCCGGGTGATGGCCTTGGCGCCGCGGGCGGCCGAGGCGACCAGCGCGCCCTCGGTGGTCGCCAGCGGCACGGTGACCGGGCCCCGCGCGGCGTCGCCCCGGAAGAGCAGCGGCCCCGCCAGCCCGACCGGCACCTCGACCGTGGCCACGTAGTTCTCGATGTTGCCCATGAGGTCGCGTGCGGGAATGCCCGCCTCTTCGAGGGCGGTGAGGGACGCTCCGGTGGTCCGGCGCAGCCATCCCAGCCGCGCTTGCCGGGCGGTCTCGGTGTACCGGCCGCGGCCGGGGACCTCCTCGGTGCTCGCGGTCATCGCGGCTGCTCCCCTGCCGTCCGTGCCCACATGGGGGAATCGGGCCGGAAGACCCGGTCCTTGACCCGCGGCGGCCGTTCGCCCGCCTCGACCCGGCGCCGCCAGTCCCGCAAGAACAGTTCCGGCTCAGCCGGGACGACGCCCAGCGAAGCCAGCGTCCCCTTTTCCCTCGCCCGCCGGTAACCGGCGGATTCCTCGGCCAGGCGGGCGTCCAGAATGCGGCTGAAGGCCCGTTGCTCGGTGCCGGTGACCTTTCCGTGAAAGGCCACCAATGCCTGGTGGGACGGTGTTCCGGTACTCGCGGGGTCCAGCCGCCACGTCACGTTCCGGACCTCCAGCCCGGTGTCGGCGACCGCGGCCGACATCGCGCGCAGCACCTGGTGCTCTCTCAGCCGTTCGTCCGCGGCCGAGAGCATCCCGTCCCGGCCGCAGTACTCGACGCGCGGCGTACGGTCGACGAATCCCGCCACCCGGACGATGTCCCTGGTCGCGCAACGGTAGAGCCCGGCGATATGCGAGAGGACGACATGATAGTCCCGGCCCTCCTCCAGTTCGTGGGCCAGCATCGTCTGCGAATCACCGCGAACGTCGTCCTCCGCCGGGACGAATTCGTAGAAGCAGGACGGCGTCATCAGGGCGCCGGCGGTGAAATGGCGGTCCACCGCCGCGACCAGCGGCCCCTCGCATGAGCCCAGCGGCGCGGGCAGCACCCGCACCCCCGGGCCGTACTCCTGCGCGACCCAGGGGAGGTAGAGGCGCGCGACATAGGACGTCCAGGCGAGCACCACCTCAAGCCGGGGCCACAGGTCGCACGGCCGCACGGTCCCGGACCGCCGCGCCGCGCGCTCGATCTCCCGGGCCCGTTCGGGCGCGGGCTCCCGGAACGCCGCCCCGCCCAGCGTGCCGTCGTGGATCTCCTGGACGATCCGCTGCCACCACAGGCCCAGCTGGTACGGCAACGCCGCGGCGATCGCCGGATTGACCGCGATGACGGCGCGGATGTCGTGCTCGGCGGCCAGGCGCAACCGCAGGTACGTGCGCTCCCAGGGGTCGGTCTCGTCGAACCGCTCGGGCAGCCTGCTCCACGGGGCCCGGTTGCCGAGCCCGGTGGCGACGTCCTCGCCGATGCGCCTGTAGTCGATCTGGCTGGGGCCGATGTGCGGCTGCCCGCCCTCGGTGCGTCCCGTCCGGGAGTGCGGGTCCTGCCACAGGTTGAGCACCGAGTCGTCCGCGGCCGTCATTCCCGGATGGTGCTCGACCGCCGTCGCGAGCCCGGCGAAATAGAACGGCAGGAAACTGCGCTTGAGAAAGGTCGCGGTGACCGGGATCCGCTTCTCCGCGCCGGTCGTGCCGCTGCTGGAGAAGTAGACGATCGGGTCTTCGCTGGAGAGCACCCCCGATTCGCCGTTGACGACCCGCTCCAGCCAAGGCGCGAACTCCTCGTGCACGCGGATCGGCACCGCCGCACGATAGTCGTCGGTGCTCTTGACGGCGGAGAACCCGTGGGAGCGACCGAAGTCCGAATCCCGGTTCGCCTCGACCGCGGCGGCGAGCACCGTCGACTGCACCGTCTCCGGATCGGCCAGCGCCTCGCGAAGCCGGGCCTGCTCGTCCTGGGCACGGCGGCGGAATTCGGCTTCCCTGCCGACCGGTGCGGGTTTTCCTTGGGCGGCGGGTCTCGTTTGTGATGTCTGCACGTGTGACGGCCTTTCTTCGATGCCGCATGGGGCGGAGGGCTACAGGAAGACCTCGTCCAGGAGGCCCCGGCTCGGCATGCGGCTGTTCTTCGCGAGAAGCCGGCAGGTCAGGCGGTAGGGGTCCACCCAGCCGGACGGGGTGAGGTGGGAGCGCAGGTCGTCGGCGGGGCCGGGGCCCCGGTCCGCGCGGGCGAGCAGCCTGCCCGCTCTGCCCATCGCGCGGCGGAGCAGGCTGAGCTTGAACGGGCCCGCAGCGGTCCCGTGCAACATGTTGATGAAGTAGATCCGCATTCCCAGGCGGTAGACGTCCTGGTCGACGTGCCGGAGGCACAGGGCCGACAACTCGTCCAGCGCCGTCCCGGCCCAGCCCCCGTTCCGGCTCGACCCCGCGACACCCGCTATGGGCACCCGGCCGAGCGCCAGCCGTGACGTACGGGCCCCCAACTCCCGGAGGATCCGCTCGGCAAGCGCGTAGTCGTGCCCGATCTCCTGGTCATGGACGAGGAGCACCCGGTCGTACTCGGCGAGCCGCGGCACGAGGTCGCGCAGGACCATCAGCAGGTAGTTCGCGTGCCCGTCCGCGCTGACCACCATGCGCAGCGGCATCCCCCAGCGGGTGCCGTCCAGGTACACCGGCCCGCCGAGCCGGCGGTGGTCCAGGCACAGGCCCAGGTCCGCGAGCAGCTCGATCAGCTCTCCGATCGGCAGACGGTAGGGCCGGTCAGCGAAGAAGCCCGGATCCAGCACGTTCAGCAGCCACAACTCCTCGCCCCACGCCCGCAGGATCCGCTCGCTGCCCGGATGGATCCATCCCTGCTCCGCCCGCACCGCGTACGGCCGGAGCACAGGGAAAGGCGGCGCCGGCTCGGCGTGCGACTTCACATAGAGCTCGCCGAGGTCGTGCACGGAGAAGCGGGCGAGATCGGCGTCGCCGAGCGTCCGGTCCAGGTACTCCCAGTACCGCAGCGTCTGCCCCGTCAGGCACGCCGAGCGCGTGTTCCACAGATAGGTCACCTCGCCCAGCGCCCGGGTGCCCCGGTACAGCGCGTCCACCCAGAGGAACCCCTTGGTGTGGGTGGGCAGGATCGGCTTGGTGGGAGTGATGGTGATCGGTGCGATCAGCAGCCGCTCGCCATCCCCGGCGCGGTCGTTCGGAATGACGGACCAGCTCCTTTCCCAGGTCAGCGCGGCCTCTGCCGCGCACGCCCGGATAGGGCGGCCGCCGCCGGCCCGCGCACGGCACGGCCGCGCCGATCGCCACGTTGATCAGGAAGATGGCCCGCCGTCCCCCTCAAGAACGTCGTGGCGCGGGCACACCCCAACGTGGCGAACCGATACATGGATCCCGTTTCCGTATGTCGCTGCCGAGAACGGCGTCAAGGCATCGCGCACCGTTGTGCGGGGACCGAATGAAATGGTGGAACCAGCGAGTCGCACTCCTGCACCAAAGTTCTGCGCCACCCCCCGTTGGGCTCGGGCCCCAGCTTGCAATAGAAACGTTTCGGCGAGCCAGCGCGTGACCTGATCAGGCCACCGGCCCGCTAAATCGAATATGCCGGTACGGCCCCTACCAGTTGATCATCACTTACGGTAGCGCCGGCGGCCCGTGCCGTGATCATGCTCAGCCTTGACACGGAACATATCGGCTGTATAGTTCTGGACTTCGGAACGCCAGCCCTTTCTCTATCATTTCCATGGAATCAGCCGGGGCGCCCGCGTCAAAAGGTGTTCGTCTGCGAACACCCTTCGGATGAGCAATCCCCGGTGCGGTTTTCGGCGACCCGCCGGGCTCGGCCTCGGTCAGTGGACGGTGACGGGGACCGCGGTGATTCCTTGCAGGAAGCTGAGCCGCGACCACGGCAGTTGCTCTGAAGGCAGGACCGGCTCCAGGCGGGGTGCGAGCCGGGCGAGTGCGAGGATCACGGTCTGGATCTCCACGCGGGCCAGTTCGGCTCCGGCGCAGTAGTGGGGGCCGTGGCCGAAGGCCAGGTGGGCGGGTCCTGGCCGGTCGGGCAGCAGGTGGTCGGGACGGGGGTAGACGCCGGGATCGTGGTCGGCGTGGTCGAGGGCGGCCAGCACGATGTCGCCCGCGTCGATGCGGGTTCCGGCGATGGTCATGGGGCGGGAGGCGAACCGCCAGGTGGACAGGGCGGTGGCCGTGGACAGTCGCAGGAGTTCCTCGGTGACCGGTCCGGCCAGCGCGGGGTCGTCGCGCAGCGTGCCGGCCAGTCCGGGGTCTTCGATCAGCCGGACGGCGCCGTTGGCGAGGACCGACACGGTGTTGAGGGTGTTGCCGGCGATGAACTGGAACAGGACCCCGATCGCCTCTTGTGCGCTGATGGTGCCGTCCTGCCATGCCGAGGCGGCCAGGGTGACGACGTCGTCGTCGCGCTGCTCTTCGGGGGTGTCCCGGCGCTGCTTGAGCAGGCGCATGGCGGTGCTGCGCACGTCGGTGACGACTTCCAGATAGCGCGGGTCGTCGGAGTTCAAGGGGCCGAACAGCATCGCACCGCCCCGGCGCACCAGTTCCCGGTGCCGGTCAGGGATGCCGAGGACGGTGCACAGCACGCGCACGCCGAGGGGCTCGAAGAGGTCGGCGACCAGGTCGCCGCCGCCGCGGGCCACGATCTCGTCCACGAGATGGCGCGTCTCGGTCTGGATGTGCGGGCGCCATCGCGCCGTGGCCCGGGCGGAGAACGCCTGCTGGGTGATGCGGCGCAGCCGCGTGTGGTCGGGGGCGTCCAGGCCGAACAGATGCCGTACCCCCGGCGCGTACCCGTCCTCGGGGTAGCGGCGGCCGCCGAAGGGGGGCCCGCCGTCCGGCAGGCGCGACCAGTCCTTGATCAACCGGTCGTCGCTCAGCACCTGTCTGACGTGTTCGTAGCCGGTGACGATCCAGACCGGAAGGTCGTCGAACATCAGGACCCGGTCGACCGGGCCGGGCAGCGCGGCGAGGATGCCGTGGATGGCGCGCGAGCACCCGTGCGGGATTCGTGGATGCGCCATGGGTTCTCACGACCCCTGGTCCGGCAGGCGGCGGTACTGCGGATGGTCGGTGGCCAGCCGCCGCGCTGCGGCCAGACGCTGCCATTTGCCGCTGGTGGAGCGGGTGAGGTAGCGAGGCTGGACGAGATGCACCTGGACGCAAGGATGTCGCGCTTTGCGGAGGGCCGCGGTTCCGGCCAGGCGCTCAGCCTCTGTCGATTGCTATGAGCAGGCGCTGGGCGGTTGTTCGTTCGGCGTCGAGGTGGACGTCCTCGACCTCTACGTGATCGAAGCTCATGGAGGGCAGGACCAAAGGCGGCGGGTTCGCCGGGGTGAAGGTGAGGGGCAGCAGCCCGGCGAGCCGCGCGGAGAAACGGGCGGTTCGCAGGACCACTCCTCCGTGCAGGGACAGCGAGGCGGCGTCCAGCGTCCACCGGCCGTGGCGGCCGCTGACCTGGGCTTTCACTTGGTTCAGCTCCGCCTGGTCCATGCTGAACTGGAGGAGGTCCGCAGATCCCCGCGGCGTCGGCAGCGTGACGACGCCGTCGAAACGGAGCCCTGACATGGCCAAGGTCCCGGCTTGGAGTGAGAGCGGTTCAGCGCCGGCGAGGTCGGCCGGGCTCGCCGGCACCGGCAGCATGAGGTGGCTCAGCAGGAGGGCGACCGCGGGCGCCGGATGCATCATCCGGCCGGGGTCTCGGAGTCGTGGGCGGACGGACGGTCGGGCTTCGGGGCCCAGCCGAAGGACAGGCCGCCGCCCAGGATGCTGAGGAGCATTCCGACGCCGAACCCGCCGAGGTTGGCCGTGATCCACGAGGCGAGTCCGAGCAGGGCGGCGGCCACCCCGAGGAAGGATCGCTGGTCCGGCTGGGCCCAGATCACCACGCCGATCAGGACGAGCAGTACCGCGACGATCTTCCCGGACAGGCCCGGGACGCCGAGTTGGAACTGCTGGACCAGGTGAACGAGGGTGATCAGGAGCAGTTCGGCTCCCCCGGCGGTGATCAGCAGACCGCCCCAGAAGGGCCGCGAACGTCTCCAGCGGCGGAAACGCTCCCGGACGTGGCGGAGGGTGTCAGAAGCACTCATGGCGTCCCGGCTTCACGGCGATCTTGAGGCCCGCGAACATGAAGTTCCCCGCCGTGACCGCCTGGGTCTGGAGCCGGAAGCCGGTCAGCTGGAGGCGTTTCGCCTGCTGCCCGTACTGGCCGGGAGCGCCCAGCACGTCGTTCGGTCCGCCGGACAGGGACGCCGCGTCACGTCCCAGTGCGAGACCCTCGAAGGTCGCCCCTGTCTCCATCCGGGTCAGGTCGATGACGAGGCTGGTGGCGCGCACGGGGGTGTCGCGGCCTGAACGCAGGAGGAGGGTGATCGGCCCCGCCGGGGTGTCGGCGAGCATCGAAGCGCACATGTTCCGCATTTCCGCGGATCGGATGCCCGTGATGAGGACGTGTTCCGAACGGCCCTTGGAATCCTTGTCCAGCCCGGTGAACTGGACGAGCCCGGCGCCGTCGAGCCGGTCCGCGCTGATCTTGAACTCGTCGCCGGCGATGGTGAAGTTCGCCGCGATCGACCCCCGCATGGTGAGGGTGACGAGGGCGGCCGCGGCCGTCAGGGACGGCACCATGAGCAGGGCCGCCCGTTTCCACCGCACCTTTCCGCACCGGCCGTGGTTCCGCGCGTCGTTCATGTGGACTCCCCTCGCGGCGTCACGCCTGCCCGGTGTTGACGGGCAAGCTCGGGATCGTTCTCCAGCACCCATCGGACGAGCGTCTCCACCAAGGGGGTGACAGGCTCGATATGGCGGGTGATGGGCAGCGGGCGCGTGATGGTGAGGTACGGGAGCAGAGGCGCCAGAACGGATGTCCGATGACGCTCCTGGACGGGGACGATCTCGAAGCGCGGCAGAGCCGGCGCGCTCCGCTCGGCGAGCCACCGGTTGGCGGCGCCGGTGACGAGGGTGACGACTTCCTCAAGACGGGGGGCGTTTACGCCGAGTCCGATCGTCTCGACGCGAACATCGGGCGGTGGCGGCGTCCCGGCGATATCGAGAACGCATTCGGCGACGTCGCAGACGGGCACCAGGTCGATGAACGCGGACGCGTCTCCCGCGATATCGGTCACAAGGCCGGCGGCGAAGACGCGCGGGAGGATATAGGGACCGGAAAGGCGCGCGACCGCTCCGTCTGAGCGACGGCCCACCACGATGGAGGGGCGGACGATGGTCAGCGGGGCGTATCGGCTCCTCGCCACGCGCTCCGCTTCGGCCTTGGAGTATTCATAGGTGTTGCGGTAATCGGCGAGGTCGGTGGATTCGATCGACCCGGTCCAGCCCGTCGCATATGCGGTCGAGATGTGGATGAGGTGCGTCTGCGAGGACATCAGCGGGGCGAGGGCGGTCAGCGGCCGGACGTTCGCCCTCCTGGCCGTCTCGGGCGGGAGATCGAAGCGGGGACGCGCCGCGGCGTGCACGATCACCGACCATGGCCGCCGCAGCGCCGGTGGAGGTGCGGTATCCCCCATCGGCCACGCCACCGAAGCGTTGCCGCCGCCGGCCGAGCAGCCGACGGCGTCCCATCCGCGCCTTCTGGCCCGCTCCATGAGTTCGGCTCCGACGACGCCTGATGCGCCCGTGACGAGCATGCTGCGGCCCGGGTCCGGTGGGGGGCCGTGGAGCCGCAGGTAGGCGGCATGGGTCCGGGAAAGGTGGACGAGGAACTCCTCGTGCGCTTGGACCACGAGCTGCCGCGGGTCTGTCATGACGGATGCCGCACCATATGGACGCCGTCCAGCTCGATGCGCGGGGCGTTGTCGTCGCCGTCCAGGAGGACGACGTCGCACCGGGCGTGGGCGGCTCCCGTCTCGCCCGCGTACACCAGGCAGGTGGCGGGGCCGGCGATGAGGCCGGGGCGCCGCACCCGGCATTCGTCGAACCCCATGGGCAGGCAGGCACCGCCGAGAATCCGACCGGCCCACAGACCGGCGATCTGGAGTGCGCCGTCCACGGCCCCGGTGTCCGAACGCCACCGCCGTCCATTCGCCCAGCCGAGCCGGTGAGCTCCGATGACGGTTCCCTGTGCGCCGCCATCCGACAATCCGGCAAGGGCCGTGATGGCCTGGAAGGCCGGTCCGGGGAACAACAAGCCCTCCGAGTACAGTCTTTCCCCAGGCCAGGACGTGCCCGGTTCGGTGGGCGGCTCGCATTGGCCGGCGGGAGCGCTCTCGCGATCTGATATCGCGGCGGTAACGCGGTAATACGGACGGCGAGGGTCCTCCCCATGGAGTGTCAATTCCAGGTCGCCGCCGGACGCCCGACCGGTGTCCGCGCCACATAGCACCAGATGGTGTCCATCGCCGTCGAAGCTGGGGAGTTTTATCCCCCGGTAGACCTTCAGGTCGCGCAGGCAGGTCCGGGCGTCCCCGGCAAGGAGATCCTGGGCGGCCGCCAGAAACCATTCGAGTGCCTGCGCCATGGGCACGAGCGGCACATCGGCGACGCAATGGTCGGCGAACTGCGGGTGGCCGGCCTCGTGGACGTGCAAGCGCGCGATGGTGCGCGGCGGGCGCGTCATCGGCGGCATCGTGCGGACGACCCGCGCGCCGGAGCCTCTCGTGATCTCGCTCAGGAAGGCGTCGGCGCCGGCCGGTGGCGGGATGAGCGCGTATCCGGCGGCGCGGAACCGTTCCGCGATCCTCTCGGTGACCATGCCCGCCTCCCATGGGCCCCAGGCGATCGTGCGGACCGCGCAGGACGTGCGGCGGCTCCGCTCGGCGGCCAGCACGACCTCGACCGTCTCGTTGGCCATCGCGTAGTCGCATTGGCCGGGTGTGCCGAGGTGGGCGGAAACGGAGGAGAAGGCGCAGATCAGGCGGAGCGGGTCGGTGGCGGTGGCGGCGAGCAGGGAGCGGAGCCCGCAGACCTTGGTGTCGAAGACGCGGTCGAACCTGGCGTCGCTCTTGCCGGCGATCCGCTCGTCCGCGAGCACGCCCGCGCCGTGGACCAGACCGGTGATCGGCCCCCAGTCCCGCCGCACTCCGGCCAGGGCGGCCGACACCGCGTCCAGGTCGCGGACGTCGGCGGTCAGATAGCGGACGTCGGCCCCGGTCCGGCCGAACGCTGCCAGGGACCGCCTGACCTCCCGGACGGCGAGAATGCGCTGAGCCTCGGCCCGCAGTTCGATCAGGTCGGGCTTACCGTCCTCCCGGGAGCGGGCCTGATCGCCGAGAGTCTTGATCAGCGCATGTTCGGTGGCGGCCTCGCTGAGCCCCGGGGGCTCGTCCTCCAGCACGGTCCGTCCCAGCAGGATGAGTTTGACGTGAGCGGCGGCGGCCAGCCGATGCAGCGCCGTGGCCGTGACGCCGCGGGCGCCGCCGCTGGCCACGATCACCGGCGCGTCTCCCAGAACATCGTGGATCCGTTCAGCGGAGACGGTGTCGTCGGCGGAGTCGATCTCGGCCTGGTCATAGCGCAGGACGACGCGCTCCCCGTCCGGGCGCAGACCGACGCTCAACGCGGGACCGCCCGCGGTGATCTCGTGGACGATGGCGGTGGCGGCCCGCTGACGGTCGTTCACGGCGCAGTCGATGGCCTTCACCCCGGCCGACGGGTGTTCCGAGGCGACCGTCCGGGCGAGCGCGGACAGCCCGCCGGCCCAGGTGGCGGGCCCGGCCGCGGCGGTCGTCCCGAAGTCTCCGCCGGTGCCCTGGACGGTGACGAAGACCCCGCCGTCGCCCAGCCGGGGCGCCAGGGTGCGCGCGGCTTGGAAGGCGGCGCGCTGGACGCCGAGCGCGTCGTCCACGCTCAGTGGTTCCCGGAACCCGCCGAGCAGGATGGCGCCCGTCGCGTCCGCGGGCACGGTGTCGACGACCTCCGCGTGGACGGCATGGGCGGCGAGCCCCTCCACCACGAGCGGCGCCAGGCCCGCGCCGTCGTCGGTGACCACCATCCGGCCCTCGGTCCGCGGCCGCACCACCCCTAACCCGGTCGGCGGAGCCGGTTCGACGCGCATCACCTGCCGCAGGACGGGCGGGTCGGCGCTACCCGGCTCGCTCCCGCCTCCGCCCGCCGCCACGGCGGGTGAGGGTCCTCCCAGCAGGTCTTCGGCCTTGGCGATCACGTCACCGATGGTGCGCAGCGACGCGAGCTCGGTGAGCGTGTCGGCGTCGAGCTCGTTCAGGCTCGGGACCACGTCCTGCAGTGAGGACAGGATCTCCACCCGTTTGATCGAATCGATGCCGAGGTCGACGTCGAGCTGCTGTTCATCGCGGAGCATGTCGGCGGGATAGCCGGTCTTGTCCTCGATGACCGACAGCACGAACGTCCTGACCCCGTCACGTCCGGGACGCGGCGGTGCCGTCCCCGGCCGTTCCGGCTCGGTCACCGCAAGCCCGGGTCGCCACGGCCCGATGCCCGAAGCCGAGGCAGGGGCCGAGGGGAAGGAGGACGCTTCCTCCAGCGCTGGTGCGGGTGCCAGTTGTTCAGGTTCGTTGATGGGTGCGGCTTGTGGCGGCGGCGCCAGGACGGTCGGTTCTGGTCGCGGCGGCGGCACGGCGTACGGCGGACGCGCTGCAAGTGTCCGCTCGGTCAATTCGAGGAACTGCTGGTGCGTTTCGGTGAGCATGCGCTGGAACGTCAGGTGGGCTTCCGCGATGCGCTGGAGTGACTCGTCGCCGGGCATATGGCCGGTGTCCTGGATGGTGGCGGGTTCATTGGTCGGGGCGGGTG
>NZ_SMKU01000785.1 GCF_004349215.1 Actinomadura rubrisoli
GTGGCCCCATCCCGTGTCGACGAGGGTGACGTGGCCGTCGCCGGTCACGACGAAGCCCCCGGAGCCCACGGTGAACGGCGCGTCCGGGTCGGTGACGCCCACGGCGGGCATCCACTCCGACGGCTCGACGCCGTTGAACCAGTACCGGCGGGGGCCCTCGGCCACCCCGTCGCTGACCTGCGTTACATGCGTACGGCCGACGCTGATCGTCGCCGACGTCCCGGAAGGCACGCGTCCATCACTCCTGTTCGGTGTCTAGAAAGCCCGCCGGTACTTGGCCCGCCACCGGACCCGGCGCTCCTCCCACGCCCGCGGCCCCGGCGTGAGGGCCGCACCGGCCGGCGGTCCCGCAGGCCGCGCCTCCTCCGCCTCGTAGACCGCGTTGTAGCGGGGGCAGCCCGGTGCCGGATGGGAGAACTCGTGCCAGAGCCGGAAGCGGGTCCCCCTGTCGTAGCCCAAGCCGGAGACGACCTCCGGCAGGTGCGTCCGCGTGTAGAAGTCGTCGAACTCCGCGACCTCCGCGCCGGTCGCGTCCCCGGCCGGGTCCATCCCGACCATCGCCATCCTGCCCGGGTCCAGGTC
>NZ_SMKU01000786.1 GCF_004349215.1 Actinomadura rubrisoli
CGGCCCCCCGGCGCCGCCGCCCGCCCCGCTGAGCGGGCCCGGCATGTCTCCTGGGCCAGGCTCCGGCGGTTTTCCAGTCGGACAAGGAACGGCGGGCCCCACCAGCACGCCGAGCGGCCCTGGTGCGCCGAACGGCCCTGGCATGCCGAGCGGCGGCCCCCGCAGCAATGCCCCCAGTGCGCAGGGCATGCCGAGCGGCCCCGGCGGGAGCGTGCCAAGCGTGCACGGCATGCCGAGCGGCCCCGGCAACAGCGCGCACGGCATGCCGAGCGGTCCGAGCGGTCCTGGCGGGCCGGGGATGGCTTCGGGGCAGGTCGGGTTCGGTGGCGCGCCTGGCGGATTCGGCGTGCCGGGTGGGCCCGGGACGATCCCGACGCCGTCCAATACTCCGAGCGCCTTCGGCATGCCGGGCGGTCCTGGTGGCGGACCGGTGAGCTTCCGGGTCCCCGGCGGACCTGGCGGCCCCGGGGGCCCAGGCGGACCCGGTGGTCCGGGCGGTCCTGGTGGGCCGGGCGGGCCCGGTCCGGGCGGGAAGCCGGGGCCGGGAAAGCGG
>NZ_SMKU01000787.1 GCF_004349215.1 Actinomadura rubrisoli
TGGCGGGTTCGCGGTATCGGGGTGATTTTGAGGAGCGGTTGAAGAAGGTCCTCAAGGAGATCCGTACCCGCGGTGACATCATCTTGTTCATCGATGAGCTGCACACCTTGGTCGGCGCGGGCGCCGCTGAGGGCGCCATCGATGCCGCGTCGATCTTGAAGCCGATGCTGGCTCGCGGCGAGCTCCAGACCATCGGCGCGACCACGCTGGACGAGTACCGCAAGCACCTGGAGAAGGACGCCGCGCTGGAGCGCCGCTTCCAACCGATCCAGGTCGCCGAGCCGTCCCTGTCGCACACGATCGAGATCCTCAAGGGCCTGCGCGACCGGTACGAGGCGCACCACCGCGTGTCGATCACCGACAGCGCGCTGGTCGCCGCCGCGCAGCTGGCCGACCGCTACATCAGTGACCGGTTCCTGCCGGACAAGGCGATCGATCTGATCGATGAGGCGGGGTCGCGGATGCGGATCCGGCGGATGACCGCGCCGCCGGACCTGCGCGAGTACGACGAGAAGATCGCCGATGTGCGCCGGGAGAAGGAATC
>NZ_SMKU01000788.1 GCF_004349215.1 Actinomadura rubrisoli
TGGCGGGTTCGCGGTATCGGGGTGATTTTGAGGAGCGGTTGAAGAAGGTCCTCAAGGAGATCCGTACCCGCGGTGACATCATCTTGTTCATCGATGAGCTGCACACCTTGGTCGGCGCGGGCGCCGCCGAGGGCGCCATCGACGCCGCCAGCATCCTCAAGCCGATGCTGGCCCGCGGCGAGCTCCAGACCATCGGCGCCACGACCTCCGACGAATACAGGCGTTACCTGGAGAAGGACGCGGCCTTGGAGCGCCGCTTCCAGAAAATTCTGGTCGCCGAGCCGTCGTTGTCGCACACGATCGAGATCCTCAAGGGCCTGCGGGACCGGTACGAGGCGCACCATCGTGTGTCGATCACCGACAGCGCTCTCGTGGCGGCGGCGCAGATGGCTGACCGGTACGTCAGCGATCGGTTCTTGCCGGACAAGGCGATCGATCTGATCGATGAGGCGGGGTCGCGGATGCGGATCCGGCGGATGACCGCGCCGCCGGACCTGCGCGAGTACGACGAGAAGATCGCCGATGTGCGCCGGGAGAAGGAATC
>NZ_SMKU01000080.1 GCF_004349215.1 Actinomadura rubrisoli
CAGCTCCCCCGGCCTGTACGGGGGGACGCGGCGGGCGTCGAGCTGCGACCAGGGGAAGCTGGTGGCGTTCCTCCAGGCCAATCCGGCCAAGGCGCGGGCGTGGGCGGCCGTCGAGGGCATTCCGGTGAGCGACATCCCGCGGTATGTGTCGCGGCTGACGCCGGTGCTGCTGCGCACGGACACGCTGGTGACCAACCACGGCTGGCGCGACGGGAAGGCGACGAGCGGGCCCGCCGTCCTCCAGGCCGGAATGGGCGTTCTGATCAATGGCTACGGTGTGCCGGTCGTGAAGTGCAATTGCGGCAATCCGCTCACCCAGCCGGAGAAAAAGATCTCCACGGGGAACGCGTCGTACCGTGGCCGGTCCTGGCCGGATTTCCAGAAGCGGAATGTGACCAAGGTGCGCCCCCGGGATCCCCGGAAGGGGACGGTCACCACGTTCGTCCTGGTCGATCCGGAGGCGACGATGGGGTTCGAGCGTCCCCGGGCGACCGCGGGTACGCTGGACGGGCCACCTGCGGCTTTGCCCGAGACGGAGACGGTCGTGGCGTCCGACTCGCCGGCGCCGGTCGACTCGGGCAGCAGTTCGCCGGGCACCGATGTGCCGACGGACGACCCCAGCACCTCGCCGGGTCCGGAGGTGTCCACCGAGCCGACCGATCCTGGCCAGACCAGCGGTGAGCCGACCACCGGGACCTCCGACGACCCGACGTACGGGGGCACCGGGACCGAGCCCGGCGGGACGGGGGCGTCCGAGCCGTCGCCGGGCGAGCGGCCGCAGCCTCCGATCTCGATGGCGCCCGGGACGGAGCCCTCCGCGGCCTGGTGACGGTCATGCGCTACATTTGTTCATATGAGCAGTACTTCAGATGTGGCCCCCGCCGACGCCTGCGCCATCCGGGTGGTCGATCCTGAGAAGGTCGCCGTCGTCTCCGCGTCCCTGCCGGACGCGGAGACGGTCGCCGGCCTGGCGCAGGTGTTCGGGCTCCTGTCCGACCCTGGGCGGCTGCGGGTGATCACCGCGCTGCTCGAAGGGGGCGAGATGTGCGTGTGCGATATCGCCGCGTCGTGCGGGACGTCGGAGTCGGCGGTCTCGCACGCGCTGCGCCTGCTGCGCGCCAACCGTGTGGTCCGGGTCCGCAGGTCCGGCCGGATGGCCTACTACCGGCTGGACGACTCGCACGTCCGGATGCTGCTCGATCTCGCCCTCACCCACGTCGGACACGGGGAGGAAGGCACATGACGGCGGGACGGGAGAGCGAGCACGGGCACGGCCATGGCCACGGTCACGGCGTCTCCCCCGACGCCGACCGGCGGCTCCTCGGCGGCGCGCTCGTCCTGATCCTCGCCTACATGACGGGCGAGGTCGTCATCGGCGTCATCGCCGGGTCGCTGGCCCTGATGTCGGACGCGGCGCACATGCTGACCGACGCGTTCGCCATCGCGCTGGCGCTGGTCGCCATGCGGATCGCGGCGCGCCCGCCGAAGGGCGGCTACACCTACGGCCTGCGCCGCGCCGAGATCCTCTCGGCGCAGCTGAACGGGCTGACGCTGATGCTGCTGGCCGCCTTCTTCGTGTTCGAGGGCGTCCAGCGGCTGCTGAGCCCGCCGGACGTCGACGGGCAGCTGGTGTTCTGGACGTCCCTGGCCGGCATCGCGGTCAATGTGGCGGCGACGTGGCTGATCAGCAAGGCGAACCGGAGCAGCCTGAACGTGGAGGGAGCGTTCCAGCACATCCTGAACGACCTGTACGCGTTCGTGTCCACCGCTATAGCGGGCCTGCTGGTGTGGACGGCGGGGTTCGCCCGCGCCGACGCGATCGCGTCCCTGGTGGTGGCCGCGCTGATGCTCAAGGCCGGGTACGGGCTGCTGCGGGACGCGGGACGGGTGCTCATGGAGGCCGCGCCCACCGGCATCGACCCGTCCGAGCTGGGGACGCGGCTGGCGCGGCGGCCGTGCGTCGAGGAGGTCCACGACCTGCACGTGTGGGAGGTCAGCTCCGGCTATCCCGCGCTGTCGGCCCATGTGCTGGTCGATTCCAAGGGCGACTGCCACGCCGTCCGCCGCGACCTGCAGCAGCTGCTGCGCAGCTCGTACGGGATCACGCACACGACGCTGGAGGTCGACCACGTCGACGAGGCCGCGCCGGAGCGCGGCGAGCACGGCCACTGCGAGGACCCGCACGGCCCCCGCCACGTCGCGGGCGCCGAGCCGCACTGGCACGCGGGCAGCTCTCCCTGCGATCACTGACCGGCGGCCGGCCGGGTCAGTGGAGGTCGAAGAGCTTGGCGGCGGCCTCCCAGCAGACGGCGCGGAGCCAGTCGTCGCCGAGCCCGAGGCCGGCGAGCGCCTCCAGCTGATGCGCGTACGGGTAGGGGATGTTGGGGAAGTCGGTACCGAGCAGGATCCGGCCGTCCAGCCCGAGGTCGCGCAGGCGGGGCGTCAGGGCGCCGGGGAACGTGCCCAGCGCGGCGAACCGGGTGAACGCCATGGTGGTGTCCAGGTGGACGCGGTCGTACCGGTCGGCGAGCGCGAAGAACTCGTCGAACTCGGGCGCGCCGAGGTGGGCGATGATCGCGGTGAGCCGCGGATGGCGCGCGAGGACGTCGCCGAACGGCCCCGGCCCCGTGAACTCGTTCGCGACGGGCCCGGACCCGGCGTGGACGATCGCGGGCGTTCCGGCGTCGGCGAGCATCCCCCACACGGCGTCGAGCTCCTCGGCGCGCGGATCGAACCCGCCGACCTGGAGATGCACCTTGAAGACGCGCGTTCCCTCGTCCAGCGCGCGGCGGACGTACTCCGCGGCGCCCGGCTCCGGGTAGAACGTCCCGCTCCGCAGGCAGTCGGGGACGCGGGCGGCGAACCCGGCCGTCCACTCGTTCAAGGACTCGGCCATACCGGGACGATGCGGGTAGGCCAGCGCGCTGAACGCCCGCACCCCGAGGCCGCGCAGGAACGCGATCCGCTCCACCTCCGGGCGCCTGTACCGGATAGGCGGCCACCCGGAGCCGATCAGCGGGCCGCCCTCGGCGAAGTACTCCCATACCGCGCTCATCAGCCGCGGCGGCATGAAGTGGACGTGGACGTCGACGAGGCCGGGCAGGCCGAGCGCGCGCCAGAACGCCGGCACCTCCGCGTCCGCCGCGGGACCGGGGACCCCGGAAGTAGAACAATCTTCAACCACCCCTCCGACCCTAACCGGGGGTCAGAGGATCTCGTCCAGGAGGACGGGCAGGGCCGCGCGGAGTTCGCGGGGCCAGTACGCCCAGCTGTGCGTGCCCCTGTAGAAGTGCGTGGACACGGGGATCCCGAGCTTCCTGAGCTTCCCGGCGAACTCCTGGGTGACGGTGTGGGCGAGGGCCTCCAGGACGTCCGTCCCCGTGGCCGGGCTCGGGCCGCCGGGCCCCGGGGCGCCGGGCCCCGGGTCGCAGGGTCCTGGGAGGCCGTCGCCCGCGCTCACGTACAGGCGGACGCCGGTGAGGCGGTCGGCCAGGTCGTACGGGTTGTGCTGGCGCCACACGACGCGCTGTCCGTCCGGGTCGCCCCAGACGTCCGTCCAGTCGCGGGACGGGTCGCCGACCGCGACGCCCAGTTCCACCAG
This sequence comes from Actinomadura rubrisoli, assembly GCF_004349215.1. Lineage (GTDB taxonomy): Bacteria > Actinomycetota > Actinomycetes > Streptosporangiales > Streptosporangiaceae > Spirillospora > Spirillospora rubrisoli. Next base: position 3,602 of record NZ_SMKU01000080.1, read on the forward strand.
GTCGGCCGCGTCCAGGCCGTGCGGGTCGCGGTGGAGGGTGTGGACGAGCCCGCTGAACGAGGCCGCCGCGCGGAAAAGGCCCCGGTGGCGGGCGGCGTAGGCGAGCGCGCCGAGACCGCCCATGCCGATTCCGGCTATCGCCCGCTCGGTTCCGGCGCGGTATCCGCGTTCGAGGATCTGCCTCAGCTCGGCGAGGTGGAACGTCTCCCATTTCGGCGGGCCGCAGACGCCCTGGTTCCACCAGTCGGTGTAGGTGGCGCAGGGGCCGCCGTCCGGCATGACCACGATCACCTCGGCGCCCTCGGTCAGCGCTTCGAGGTCGCTGCGGTCGGTCCAGGCGGCGTGGCGGTCGCGGCCGGCGCCTGCGCCGTGCAGCAGCCACAGGACGGGCCACGTCCGGGAGGCGTCCCGCGACCAGCCGGGCGGCAGCAGGAGCCGGACCTGGACGGTCTCGGCGAGGACGGGCGAGCGGACGGCGAGGTCCAGGACGCGCGGACGCGGGCGGCGCTCGCCGACCACGCTCGCGCCGTCGTCGGCGGGGACGGCCGAGGGCGCGGCGCCGCCGGGGGCGATGGACGCCGTCAGCCACGCGATGCCCGCGATGAACCCCGCCCCGGCCCAACCCCGCCGCCACATGTTCCCGTCCCGGACACTCTGCTGTTGGCTCTATCGCGTAATGTCCCCAATTTTGGGCATGTTGCAACGCCTGGGCCCCGGAGTACCGGTCGACGTGCCCGCAAGGCGACACCGACGAGGGAAGGGGCGGAGCGGCGACGATGCGGACCAAGGGGGAGCTGGAGGCCGCGATCGGGAAGGGCGGCCCGACCGTCCTGGTGATCAACTCCCGCTCGCGGCGGGGCCGCCGCCTGTACGGCCGGACGCGGCGGTTGCTGCGGGAGGCGGGGCTGGAGTTCGTCCACGTCTTCCCCGTGACCGACCCGTCGCGGCTGCGCGGCCTGTTCGCCGACGTGCTGGCGCTGGAGCCCGACCTGGTCGTCGTCGGCGGCGGGGACGGGACGGTCGCCGAGGCGGTCGGGCACCTGGCCCACCGCGACATCGCGCTCGGCGTGCTGCCGCTCGGCACCACCAACAACTTCGCGCGCAGCCTGGAGCTCCCGCTGGACCTGCCCGGCGCCGTCCGGACGCTGACCGTCGGTGCCCCGGACGGCGGGAAGGTCGCCGACGTGGACGTCGGCTGGTTCGAGAGCACCGGCGACCCGCAGGGCGACGGTCCGGGCGGCGACCGCGAGCACATCTTCGCCAACATGGTCAGCCTCGGCCTGTCGGTGGAGGTCGCCGGGAGCGTCCCGCACACGCTCAAGCGGTTCGTCGGCCGTCCCGCGTACGCGCTGACGGCCGCGCGGCTGCTGCCCCGGCACGAGGCGTTCACCGCGCGCATCACGATCGACGGCAAGACCAGCGAGGTCAGGACGCACCAGCTCAACGTGGCGAACGGCGCGCACCACAGCGGGCAGCGCATCGCCCGCGACGCCAGCCCCGACGACCGGCTCCTCGCCGTCTACCGGCTGGGCGACGAGCGGCGGCTGCGGCTGGCGTCCGCCACGGCCCGGCACGTGCTGACCGGCCCGCGGCGCTCGCTGGAGGAGGACGCCTTCCTCACGACCGCGCACGTGGAGATCGAGACCGATCCCCCGCTGCGGGTCGACGTGGACGGCGAGGTCCGCGGCCGTACGCCGGTGACGATCCGGCTGCGCGGCAACGCCCTGCGCGTGATCGTCCCGCGCACGTTCGTCGACACCTGACGGTCCCGGGCGGCGCACCGGCCGGGCGGCGCACCCCCGACCGCGTACCGGCCGGCAAGTGCGCTCAGAGGACGCCGCGGGCGGCGAGGAGCTCCTTCAGCCGGTCGTGCGGCAGGGCCGGGGAGCGGTGCCCGTCCCGTCCGACCATGGTGCGGGCGGCGAGCAGCACGTTCAGGACGGCCTCCTCGACGGCCTGGACCACGGCCTCGTAGAACGGGTCGATCCGGTTCCACGGGACGAACCGCATCGTGTCGTAGCCCTCGTCGCCGGTAGGGAAGCCGCCGGTCAGCGCGCCGGGGTTGGCGGTGGAGAACGCGAGGAAGATGTCGCCGGACGAGTGCTGCCCGTACGTCCCCGTCCGGGCCAGGCCCATGGGGACGCGGCGGGCGAGGGCGGTGCACTGGCCGGGGAGCAGCGGCGCGTCGGTGCCGACGACGACGATGACCGAGCCCGCGCCGGACAGCCCGAGCCAGTCGGTGTCCTCCATGGGGTTGTCGTCGGCCAGGTCCGCGCCGACCGGCACCCCGCACACCGTGAGCTGCTCGCGGCCGCCGAAGTTCGCCTGGACGAAGGCCCCGACCGTGTAGGTGTCGGAGGCGTACTCCACGGTCCGCGAGGACGTGCCGCTGCCGCCCTTGAAGCCGTAGCAGTTCATGCCCGTCCCGCCGCCGACCGAGCCCTCCTGGACGGGGCCGCCGCGGGCCGCGTCGATGGCGGCGATCGCGTGCTCGGGGCGCACGTGGGGGCCGTCGATGTCGTTGAGGTAGCCGTCCCAGGTCTCGGCGACCACGGGCAGCAGCCACTCGGGGGCCCCGGGGCGCTCACGCCGCGCCCACTCGATCGCGCCGCGGTGGCAGGGCCCGACCGCGTGCGTGTTGGTGATCAGCATCGGGAGGGTCAGCGCGCCGGTCTCGGCGATCCAGTGCGCCCCGGTCATCTCGCCGTTGCCGTTCAGCGAGTACATCCCCGCGGCGCACGGGACCGCGAAGCCGGACCGGCCGCGCGGCAGCAGCGCCGTGACGCCGGTGCGGACGGGGCCCTCGCCGGTGCGCAGCGGCCCGTCCCCGGAGATCAGCGTGGTGTAGCCGACCTCGACGCCGGGGACGTCGGTGATCGCGTTGTGCGGGCCCGGGGCGCCGGGCAGGGGGAGGCCGAACGGTCGCGCTCGGGTCATCGGTCACCTTCCAGGTCGTCGAGGTCGCAGCCGATGGCGTCGGCGGCGCAGGCCAGCAGGAGGCGTTCGGCGCGTGCCGTGTCCACGGTCGGCACCGCCATGGTGATGTGGAGCCCGAACCCGTCCTCCAGGGCGACGAGGTTGCGGGCGATCGTCGTGGCGTCGCGGGTCAGCGTGAAGGCGCCGGTCGCCGCCCCCGCCCCGAGGATCCCCGCGTAGATGCCGACCTGCCGCTCGTACAGCCGGATGTGCTCGGCCGCGTAGGAGGCGTCCCGGCGGGCGATGGTGCCGAGCTCGTACAGCAGCACGCACAGCTCGTCGCCCGGCCCGGACGGGAGGCCGCTGCGGATCATCGCGGCCAGCCGCCGCCGGGGATCGGGCTCGTGCCGGACGGCGTCCTCGCGTCCGGCGCAGAATCGGTCGACGGCCTCGCGCTGCACCTCGCGCAGGAGGTCGGTCATCGTCGGGTAGTAGTACAGGACGGAGCCGGGCGACATGTCGGCCTGCTCCGCGACGTCGCGGAGCCGCAGGTCGAGCATGCCGCGCTCGACCACCGCGCGACGGGCGGCCGCGACGAGGCCGGCGCGGCGCTCGTGGGCCCTGCTGGGGCGTGCCATGCCCGACATTCTCTGAAGATCTTTCAGACAATGCAAGTCAGGCCTACCAGGCAATAACCCGAGATCCAAACGTTACCCGTGTTTTCCTTGACCGGATGGCCGGTCGTTCTTTGATACTCATTCAAAGAATTTCGTCGAGGAGGTGCCCATGGCCGCCCCCCAGGTCGACCCACCGACCACCGCCGAGCGTCCCGTCGCCCTGCAACGGGGCCTGCGAACGCTCGGCGCCCTGTTCATCGTGCTGTCCGCGGTCACGCCCGCGTCCTCGGTCTTCATCATCGCGCCGGGGGTGCTGTCCCAGGCGGGCACCGGCGCGTTCCTGAGCTACGCCGCCGCCGCGGTCGTCGGCGTCTTCATGGCGTTCGTGTACGCCGAGCTGTCGTCGGCGTACCCGCTGACAGGCGGCGAGTACGCGATCGTCGGACGCACCCTCGGCCGCCTGCCGGGCTTCATCGTGCTCGGTCTGATCCTCATCACGCAGCTGCTGATCCTGGCGGTGATCGCGCTCGGCGTGGGCACCTACCTGGGCGTGCTGGTGGACGGGCTGAACGGCCCCGTCGTCGCGGCGCTCACGGTGGCCGGGGCGACCGTCATCGCGATCTTCGACATCAAGGTCAACGCGGTGGTCACCGGGATCTTCCTGGCCATCGAGATGATCGCGCTGGTGGTGCTGTCCGCGCTGGGCTTCCTGCACGTGGAGCGGCCGTTCACCGACCTGCTGGCGAACCCGGTGGTGGCGGCCGACGGCGGCGGCACGACCGCCGCGTCCGCCGGGCTGGTCGCCGCGGCGACCGCCGTCGCGATCTTCTCCTACAACGGCTACGGCTCGGCGGTGTACTTCGGCGAGGAGACGCACGACGCGCACCGCGCCGTGGCCCGGACGGTGCTGTGGGCCCTCGGGATCACGGTGGCGGCCGAGCTGATCCCGGTGACCGCCGTCCTGCTCGGCGCCCCGGACCTCGACAAGCTGCTGACCTCGGAGTCGATGCTGGACTACTTCATCACCGAGCGCGGCGGCGAGACCCTCAACGACGTGATCAGCCTGGCCATCGCGCTCGCCATCCTGAACGCGGTGATCGCGATCATGCTGCTCACCGCCCGGCTGATCTTCAGCTCGGGCCGGGACGGCACCTGGTCGCCGCGCATCGACGGGGCGCTGACCGCGCTGCACCCCCGATTCGGCACCCCGTGGCTCGCCACGATCGTGACCGGCGTGCTGAGCGCCGCCGCGTGCTTCCTGGACGAGAAGTTCCTGCTCGTGGTCACCGGGACGTCCCTGATCGCGGTGTACGGGGCGCTCTGCCTGGCCGTGATCGCGGGACGCCGCAACGGGACGACCGCGCACGCCGGGTACCGGATGCCCTGGTTCCCGATCGCGCCCGTCGTCGCGCTGGGCGCGCTCTGCTACGTGGTCTACCAGAACGCGAAGGACCCGGAGGTCGGGCGGCCGAGCCTGCTGGTCACCGCCGGGGTGATCGTCGTCTCGGCCGCCTACTTCGGGCTGGTGCTGCGCCGCCGGGGCGGCTGGCACCTCAAGGGCGCGCCGGACGACCCTGAGGAGCAGGCCGCTCCGGATGGGCCGGACGCGGCGGCCCCTCACCGGCCATGACGTAGGCCCCCGCCTCCAGGCGCTCGATCAGGCCGCGCGTCCAGGCGGTGGCGGAGTCGGCGGAGTGGACCCACCAGCCGAGCAGCTCGCGCAGGTGGTCGGCCGGGTCCTGCTCCTGCACATGCGGCGCGACGCTCGCGCGCCAGCCCGCGAGGCCGTCCAGCCGCTCGCGCAGCAGCCGGACGGCCTCGCCGCGGGGCAACTCGGTCAGGAACCCGAGCCCCGCGGTCAGCATCTCCGGATGCCGGACGTCCACCGTGGCGAGGGCGCAGCGCAGCAGCCGCAGGAACTCGGCGTGGCCGGCCTCGGTGATCTCGTAGTCGGTGTGCGGCGGCCCGGCGTCGCTCTCCTCCACCTCGTGGGCGCGCAGCAGGCCCTCCTTGGCCAGCTGCTTGAGGGCGTGGTAGATCGAGCCGGGGTTCACGTGGGCCCACTCGTCCGAGCCCCACGACATCAGCTCGCGCCGCACCTCATATCCGTGGGCCCGCCCGAACCTCCGCACCCCGCCGAGGACCAGCAGCCGCGTCGTCGACATCCTTCTCCCCGTTCACCTGATCCGCGTCCGGTTCAGGCTAAGGCGTAACCGCCCCCGGGGGCCCCTCGGCCCGGCCGCGAACGGCCGGACCTGGGGCACGACGGGTGGAACGGCCGGGTCGAGGGCGCTAAGACCGCAGATCCGCGACGTCCTCAGCGGTGAGACGCAGCGCGGCGGCGCCCAGGTTCTCCTCAAGATGGGCGGGCGAGCCGGTGCCGGGGATCGCGAGGATGACGGGCGACAGGGCCAGCAGACCGGCGAGCAGCACCTGCGGCGCGGTCGCGCCGTGCCGCGCGGCGATCGCCTTGACGCGCGCGTCGTCCGGGATCCCGAAGCCGCCGAGCGGGAAGTAGGGCGCGTAGGCGATGCCCGCCTCCTCGCAGACGGCCAGCATCCGGGCGTCCTGGGGCCGGGTCACGTCGAAACGGTTCTGGACGGCGGCGACCGGCGCGATCTCGCGGGCCTCGGCGAGCTGCGCCGCGCTGACGTGGCTGACGCCGAGGTGCCGGACGAGGCCCTCGTCCCGGAGCCCGGCCAGGACGGCGAACCGCTCCCCGATCGGCTCGCCGCCCGGGTCCTCCATGCCGCCGGGACGCAGGTAGACGAGGTCGAGGTGGTCGCGTCCCAGCTCGCGCAGGTTCCGCTCCACCTCGCCGCGCAGCTCCGCCGCGGGGAGCTGGCCCGTCGGGTACTGGTCGCCGGGGGCGCGGTGCGGGCCGACCTTCGTGGCGATCACCAGGTCGTCCGGATAGGGGCTCAGCGCGGCGCGGATCAGCTCGTTCGCCGCCAGCCCGTGCTGGTGGTAGAAGGCGGCGGTGTCGATGTGGTCCACGCCGAGCTCCACGGCGCGGCGCAGGACGGCCAGAGCGATATCGCGGTCGTTCGGGGGGCCGCCGCGCCGGGACACCGGCAGGCGCATCGCGCCGAACCCCATCCGCGCGACCCGCAGGTCGCCGCCCAGCTCGAAATGCCCGCCCTCAGCGATCTTCGTCGTCATGGCTCTCACTGTCCCGGGCGGGCACCGCCCGGACGAGCGGCTGGCAGCTTGCTGCCAGCCGCTGCCCGGCTCGGCCACGGCCGGCGGGGACGGGCCTGCGGGGACGGCCGTGGCAGACTGGACGCGATGAGCGCGGACGTGGACCGGAACGTGATCCTGCGCGGCGAGGTGGAGCTGGCCGAGCGCGCCGGGCACCTGTTCGACGCGCGCGAGGAGTTCGTCTGCGCCGCGCGCGACCTGCGGACCTGGGCGCTCCCGGGCGTCCGGGAGCGGATCATCGCCGAGCGGCGCCGCCGGCGGCCGGACCTGCCCGCCTACAAGCTCCACAACCCCGAGGCGCTCGCCGACGAGGAGTCCGAGCGGCGGCTGGTCGAGATCGCGCGGGCCGGGGCGAACGTCCGCATCTGCACGACACCACTCCCGCACGAGACGATCGTCATCGACCGGCGGATCGCGATCCTGGCGGGCCCGCCGAGGGCCGGCGTGCGCGAATACACCGTCGTCCGGTCGCCGGGGGTGGTCAAGGGCGTCGTCTCGCTGTTCTGGGCCACCTGGGAGCGGGCCGCCGACCTCGCCGACCACCGCCGCGACCGCCCGCCCGCGCTGAGCGCGGAGAGCCGCCGGATCCTGCGGCTGCTCGGCGACGGGCTGAAGGACGAGACGGCCGCGCGGCAGCTGGAGATGTCGCTGCGCACCTACCGGCGCCGGGTGGCCGAGATCCTCACGCTGCTGGACGCCGAGTCCCGCTTCCAGGCGGGTTTGCGCGCCCACGAGCTGGGCCTGGTGGGCTGACCCGCCGGACCGGACCGCGAGGCGCGCCGGGCGGCGGCTGTTCAGGTGACCTCGTGGTCACTACGCTCGGGGTACCACGGCAGGACAAGGACGGCCATGACGCACAGCGTGGTGATCATCGGGAGCGGGTTCGGCGGGATCGGGATGGCGATCCGGCTGCGTAGGGCCGGGATCCACGACGTGGTGATCCTGGAGAAGGCCGCCGGGCTCGGCGGCACCTGGCGGGACAACACCTACCCGGGCGCCGCCTGCGACATCCCGTCCCATCTGTACTCGTTCTCGTTCGAGCGCAAGACCGACTGGTCGCGGCGATTCCCGCCGCAGCCGGAGATCCTGGCCTACCTGCGGCACTGCGCCCGCAAGCACGGCGTACTGGAGAAGGTCCGCTTCGGCGCCGAGGTCACCGAGGCGCGCTTCGACGAGGACGCGGCGCTCTGGCGGATCTCGACCACCGGCGGCGAGCTGGAGGCGCGCGTGCTGGTGTCGGCGTGCGGGCAGCTGAACCGTCCCGCGATCCCGCCGATCGAGGGCCGCGACCGCTTCGCCGGGACGAGCTTCCACTCCGCCCGCTGGGACCACGGCGCCGACCTGCGCGGCCGGCGCGTCGCGGTGATCGGGACGGGCGCGAGCGCGATCCAGATCGTCCCGGAGATCGCGGAGCGGGCGGCGGAGCTGCGGCTGTTCCAGCGGACGGCGCCCTACGTCATCGGCAAGCCGGACCGGCCGTACCGGGGCTGGGAGAAGTCCGTCCTGAGGGCCGTGCCCGGACTGTACGAGCTGAACCGCGCCCGGATCTACGCGCTGTACGAGTCGCGCGCCCTCGGGTTCGTGAAGTACCCGCAGGTGATGCGGCTGCTGGAGAAGAGGTTCCGCGACACGCTGCGCGCGGGCATCGCCGACCCGCGCCTGCGCGAGGCCGTCATCCCCCGCTACCCGATGGGCTGCAAGCGGATCCTCATCTCCAGCGACTACTATCCGGCGCTGACCAGGCCGAACGTCGACCTCATCACCGACCCGATCGAGCGCGTCACCCCGTCGGGGGTGAAGACCGCCGGCCGCGAGTACGGCGCGGACGTCATCGTGTACGCCACCGGGTTCCGCACCACCGCGTTCCTGTCCCCCATGAAGATCGTCGGACGGGGCGGGCGGGAGCTGAACGAGGCGTGGCGGGACGGCGCGCAGGCCCACCTCGGGATCACCGTCAGCGGCTTCCCCAACCTGTTCCTGCTGTACGGTCCGTACACCAACCTGGGGCACAACTCGATCATCTACATGCTGGAGTCGCAGTTCCGGTACGTGCTCGGCTGCGTGGAGGCGATCCGCCGGCACGGGCTCGACTGGATCGACGTGCGGGCCGACGTCCAGGACGCGTTCACCCGCGACATGCGGAGGCGCCTGCGGTCGACGGTGTGGGAGACGGGCTGCCAGAGCTGGTACATGACCGCCGACGGGAAGGTGGTCAGCAACTGGCCCGGCTTCACCTTCGCCTACCGCCGCGCGACCCGGCGCCCCGACCCCCGCCATTTCAACGTCCGAACCCGCGCCGCTTGCGCACCCGGGGTGCCACCACCCGGTAGCGGCGCCTCCTAAGCTCTGAGGATGCCGACCGCATTCATCACCGGCGCGACCGCGGGGATCGGTGCCGCCTTCGCGCGCCGCCTCGCGTCCGACGGATTCGACCTGGTCCTGCTGGCCCGCGACGCCGAGCGCCTGGAACGGACCGCCGCCGAACTGCACGGCAGGTACGCCGTGCGGGCCGAGACCCTGCGCGCCGACCTGTCCGCGGAGGAGGGGCTGGCCGCCGCCGAGGAACGCGTCCGCGGGGACGTGGACCTCCTGGTCAACAATGCCGGCTTCGGCAACAAGGGCGTGTTCCTCGACGTGCCCGTGTCGGACGAGCTGACGATGCTGAGGGTGCACTGCGAGGCCGTGCTCCGGCTCACGCACGCGGCGCTGCCCGGGATGCTGGAGCGCGGGCGCGGCGGCATCGTCAACGTCGCGTCGGTCGCGGCGTTCGCGACGCGCGGCACGTACGGCGCGTCCAAGGCGTGGGTGGTGAACTTCAGCCAGGGCGTCGCGGCGGACATCGCGCCGCGCGCGGGCGGGAGGGTCCGCGTGATGGCGCTGTGCCCCGGGTTCGTGCGCACCGAGTTCCACGAGCGCGCCCAGATGGACATGTCGGGCGTCCCGGACTTCATGTGGCTGGAGCAGGACGCCGTCGTCGGCACCGCGCTGCGCGACCTGCGGCGCGGCGTCCAGGTGAGCGTCCCGAGCGCGCAGTACAAGGCGATCGTCGGCCTCACCCGGTTCGTCCCCCGCGCGCTGATCGCTCGGACCTCCAGCGCAGGACGCAAATACGACTGACGGCGCCGCGGCACGGGATGCTGGGGGGATGCGCATCTTGGTGACCGGAGCGGCGGGGTATGTCGGGTACGCGGTCGCGCGGCGGCTGGTCGCCGCCGGGCATGAGGTCGACGGGCTCGTCCGGCGGGCGGGGGCCGTGCTCCCCGCAGGGGTACGGGAGGTCGCCGGGGATCTGCTGGAGCCGGGCGGGCTGCCCGAGGGGCCCTATGACGGGGTGTGCCATCTCGCGGCGCTGACCCGCGTCCGCGAGTCGTTCGCCGGGCCCCTCCGGTTCTTCGCCTCCAACGTGCAGGGGACGGTCAACCTCCTGGAGGCCGTGGACGCGCCCCGCGTCGTGTACGGGTCGACAGCCGCAGTTTACGGCGCCCCCGAGAGGCAGCCGATCCCCGAGACGGAGGCGACCGCGCCCACCAGCCCGTACGGCGCGTCCAAGCTGGCCGCCGAGCAGGCCGTCCGCTTCCACGCCCGGACGGGCGCGATCGGCGCGGTGGTGCTGCGCACGTTCAACGTCGCGGGCTCGGTGGACGGGCGGGGCGACCCCGACGAGACCCGGCTGATCCCGAAGGCGCTCGCCGTGGCCGCCGGGCGGGCCCCGCACCTGGAGGTCAACGGCGACGGCTCGGCGGTCCGCGAGTACCTCCATGTGGACGACCTGGCCGCCGCCTACGTCCTGGCCCTGGAGGCCGCGCGGCCCGGCGAGGAGCGCGTCTACAACGTGGGCAGCGGCGCGGGAGCGGCCGTCCACGAGGTGGTCGCGGCCGTGGAGGAGGTCACCGGGCGGCCCGTGCCCACCCTGCGGCGCCCGCCGCGCCCCGAGCCGCCCGTACTGGTCTGCGACGCCTCCGCGATCGCGGCCGGGCTGGGCTGGCGGCCCGCCCGCTCGGCCCTGCCGGACATCATCTCCGGATCATGGGACGCCCTGACCCACCGGAACGGATAAAATCCCCAGGGTGTCCGAACCGAAGTTCGAAGTCCAGATGCTCCACGACCGTGTCATGATCCGGGTCGAGAAGGACAGCGGCGAGCGCCGCAGCACCGGCGGGATCGTGATCCCCGCGACGGTCGAGTCGGGCAACCGCCTGGTGTGGGGCGAGGTCTGCGGGGTCGGCCACCATGTCCGGATCGTCAAGCCGGGCGACCGCGTGCTGTTCCACCCGAGCGACCAGTACGAGGTCGAGATCCAGGGCGAGAACTACCTGATCATGCGGGAGCGCGACCTGCACGCCATCGCCAGCGAGCGCCCCGAACACGGCACCGGCCTCTACCTCTAACCGGCACCGCCCTCCACGCGGCCCCACTAGGCAGCCCGGCCGGAACGGGTCCGGCCGCCGGTTCGTCGAACGGGGAGACCGCCGAGCACAGGAGGACGCATGGGCAACCAGATCCCGCACGACCGGTCGGGCCAGCTCAAGCAGATCGAGAGCGGGCTGCTGCCGGGCGAGCAGATCATCGCGGTCTACGACGCCACGGGCGCGGGCACCGGGTTCCTCGGCCTCACCGACCGGCGGGTGATCATCCAGGACAAGAGCTTCGCCGGCAAGCGGTTCGCGATCACCAGCATCCCGTACTCGAAGATCACCTCCGTCAGCGTGGTCGGCGGCAAGTCGTGGGCGGGCTCCTACTTCTCCTCCGGCTCGATCGCGATCAACGTGGGCGCGCACACCTACGAGGTGGAGTTCCGGGGCAACGACAAGTGCCACCACGTCCACGACGTGATCCTGCAGTACATCGCCCGCTGACGAAAAAGGGCCGCCACTTTGCGCGACCCGCCCTCTGCACACCGTGATCGTGATCCATTAGGCTGGGGCTTCTCTCGACCCACCCCCGCTCCCAGTCGAGGGGAACACGATGACCCACCCCGAACCGTCCGACCTCGGCCTGACCGCCCCCGCCGCCTCCCGCATCTACGACTTCTCGCTCGGCGGCAAGGACAACTACGGCGCCGACCGCGAGATCGCCATCGAGGCGTTCGGAGCGTTCCCGGCCGCCCGGCTGCTCCCCCGCGAGAACCGCAAGTTCATGCGGCGCGCCATCCGCTTCATGCTCGAAGCGGGCGTGCGGCAATTCATCGACCTCGGCTGCGGACTGCCCGGCAAGGGCAACGTCCACGAGGTCGTCCACGGCACCGACCCCGCCGGACGCGTCGTCTACGTCGACACCGACCCGGTCGCCGTCGTCCACTACCAGGCCCTGCTGCATTCGGTCCCGACGGCGACCGCGGTGCGCGGCGACGTCCGCAAGCCCGGCGAGGTCCTCGCCGATCCGGAGGTCGCCGCGCTCATCGACCTCGGCCGCCCGGTCGGGATCCTGATGACGGCGGTGCTCGACCTCGTCCGCGACGAGGAGGACCCCGAGGCAGCGGTCGCCGGGTTCCGCGACGTGATGGCGCCCGGGAGCCATCTGGCCGTGTGCGACTTCGCCGAGGAGGGCCTGACCGACGCCGACCGCGCCGCCCGCGACAGGATGGTCGCCGAGAGCGGAGTGGTGGTGACCTTCCGTCCCCGCTCGCGGCTCGCGTCGTTCTTCGACGGCCTGGAACTGCTCGCGCCGGGGCTCGTCCCGGCCCCCGACTGGCGGCCCGACCGCCCGCACGAGCCCGCGACCGGCTGGCTGCTGGCGGGTATTGGACGCAGGCTCTAGGAACGGCCGCCCGCCGGCTCCCCCCGAACTCCAGCCGCAGGAGAGGCAGATGACAGACGGCGAGACGCCCGACCTCGGATTCGCCGGGCCCGCGAGCGCCCGCGTCTACGACTTCTCGCTCGGCGGCAAGGACAACTACGGCGCCGACCGCGACGCCGCGTCGGCGGCACTCGCCGCGCACCGCGTCGCACACCTGCTCCCCCGCGAGAACCGCAAGTTCATGCGGCGCGCCGTCCGCTTCATGCTCGAAGCGGGCGTGCGGCAGTTCATCGACCTCGGCTGCGGGCTGCCCGGCAAGGGCAACGTCCACGAGGTCGTCCACGGCACCGACCCCGCCGGACGCGTCGTCTACGTCGACATCGACCGCGTCGCCGTGGTGCATTACCAGGCGCTGCTGCACTCGGTGCCGACCGCGGGCGCCCTGCACGGCGACGCCCGCCGGCCGCGCGAGATCATCGGGCATCCCGAGGTGGCCGCGCTCATCGACTGGGACCGCCCGGTCGGCATCCTGATGATCTCGATGCTGAGCCATGTCCCGGACGAGGACGACCCGGACGGCGTCGTCCGGGCGTTCCGCGACGCGATGGCGCCCGGAAGCCACCTGGCCGTGTGCGACTTCCTCGCCGACCACCTCACCGCCGCCGACTGGGACGCCCACCGGGAGCTGACCGAGCGGGTCGGCATCCGGCTGACGTTCCGCTCGTCCGCCCGGCTGGCGCGCCTGTTCGAGGGCCTCGACCTCGTCGACCCCGGGCTGGCCCTCGCGCCCGAGTGGCGCCCGGACCGCCCGTACGACCCGCCGTCCGGCTGGCTCATGGCCGCCGTCGGCCGCCACCCCTGACCGTGCCGCCGGACACGCCGCCGCTCAGACGGTGATCCCGGCAACCGCGCCCCCGAACGCCCGCAGACCGCCCCGGGTGACATGCGCACTGGGAGACATACGGGCCACCCGGCCACGCCGGTGAGTTGCCCCGGCACGCCGACGCGGCGGTGTTCACCGGCTGGCAGGCCGAGCTCTGCTAACAGGAGCCGGGCCAGCAGAGCCCGGCAGAGAGGGAGTCCCGTATGACCCGAGGGCTGGACTCCCGGCAGCCAGGAGGGTTCTCTCAATGGAGATACAGCACCGAAACAGCAGGAGGGCCGCACCATATGACGGTGAATGATCTCGATCGAGCGGGAACGCATTTTCCCCTCGGGGCTCCACTGGGCCACGACGACGCGGACACGGTCGCGAGGCCGCCACCAACAGCGACGACCGCAAGCCGCCGGACAACGACGAGGATGCGACCGGCACATGAACCGACCCGGCGCGGTGCTGGTGCTCACGCACTGGTTCGACCCGACCGCCGATCACGTGGTCGAGGAGTTGAATCGGCGGGGGGTGTCGGTCTTCCGTTTCGACACGGCCGACTTCCCCCGCCGCCTCACCTTCACCGGACGCCTGGACAGTGACAGCCCGTGGCGCGGCGCCCTGCGCTTGGGCAACGGCCGAACACTCGATCTCCAGGGGATCGGCGGCGCCTACTTCCGTCGGCCGACGCTCTTCGGCTTCGGCGAAATGGACCCCACAGAGCGGGCATGGGCGACGGCCGAGGCACGCGCCGGACTGGGCGGGCTCCTCATGGCCTCCGACCGCTGGCTGAACCACCCCCACCACTCCGGATACGCCGCCTACAAGCCCATGCAACTTGCCGAGGCGTCGTCCGCCGGGCTGCTCATACCCGCGACGCTCATCACCAGCGACCCGGCCGAGGCCCGAGACTTCGCTGCCGACGTGGGCGAGGTCATCTACAAGCCGTTGACGCACGCCCGCCCCGGCGACGGCAGGACGCTATACGCCTCGGTCGTCGCGCCCGGTGACCTGGACGGCCAGGATGCCGCCGGAGTCGCCGGGACGGCTCACCTGTTCCAAGAGCGGATCAAGCACGATCACGCCGTGCGCCTGACCGTGATAGACGGCCGGATGTTCGCCGCCGCGCTCCACGCGCGCTCGCCGGCCGCAGAACTCGACTGGAGAAGCGACTACGACGCTGTGACCTACGAGCCGGCCGAAGTCCCCGGACCCGTGCGGCGCGGCGTCATGGCCCTCATGGACGCGCTACGGCTACGGTTCGGGGCCTTCGACTTCCTGGTCTGCCCCGATCGTGGCTGGGTCTTTCTGGAGGTCAACCCGAACGGGCAGTGGGCATGGATCGAGCAAGCCACCGGACAACCCATAGCGGCGGCCATCGCCGATGCGCTCACACGCGAGGAGACCATGACATGAGCGACACTGACGAGAGAGCCGACGACCTACGGCGCGCATTGGTCGCGGAACTGACCAAGGCGGGATCACTCCGGGACCCCCGGTGGACCGCCGCCTTCGAGCACGTGCCCCGCCATGCCTTCGTACCGCGCTTCCTGGGCAGACAGCCAGACGGCACGTTCACGCCAGTGGACGGCACCGCCCCCGCCCGGCGTCGCGAGTGGCTGGAGCAGGTCTACACCGACGAGCCGTTGATAACCGAGGTGGACGGCACATTCTCAGTCTCCTCGTCCTCTCAACCGTCGCTGATGGCCGAGATGCTCGAAGCATTGGAGATCACCGGCCCCGAACGCGTCCTGGAGATCGGCACCGGGACCGGTTACAACGCCGGGCTCCTGTGCGCGGGCCTGGGCTCAGATGAACAGGTAGTGAGCGTCGATATCGCGGCCGAACTGGTGGAGACGGCCCGGGGGCGTCTCTCGGCACTGGGCTACCAGCCGACCTTGGTCACCGTGGATGGGGCGGCAGGGTACCCAGGCGGCGCCCCCTATGACCGAATCATCGCCACCTGCTCGCTTCCCGAAGTGCCCCGGGCATGGCTCGCCCAAGTCCGCGATGGTGGGTTGATCCTGGTCAACCTGTATCGCGAGCTGGGCGGCGGAGCTCTTGCCCGGCTGCGTGTAGAGGAAGGGTGCGCCTCGGGTCGCTTCATGCCGTTCTTCGGCGGCTTCATGCCGACGCGGACGTACCCGCGCGTTCCAGCCTCTGAGCTTCTCGAAGCCCTCCGAGTCCGTACCGAGCATGGCGAGGACGAGGGGACCACGCGCCCTGCCAGCGTCGGCGCTGACGCGCTCACGGACGAAACGTTCGGGATGCTCGCCGCGCTCTGCGTGAACGCTGAGCAACTATGGTTGCTGCCCGACGATGCGCCCGAACAGTTCTGGCTACTCGACCACAGCGGCTCTTGGGCCAACCAGACGACCGATGCCGACGGCGCTCTCACCGTGACCCAGGGGGGCCCGGCGAGGCTGTGGGACCAACTGGAGGCAGTCCACCGGGAGTGGATCACCCTCAGCCGACCACCACGCGAAGAGTACGGCCTGACCGTCGCCCCCAACGGCGACCACGTCCTGTGGCACATGTCCCCAGACGGCCCGTCGTGGCCGCTGTGATGACCGCTGGCAGAAGCGCTGTGCGAGCGGGCAACGGACGGGCGGCCGGTTACGTCCTCCCGGGCGCGCGCGCTAACCCAGGTCGTACCGGCCGCTACGAATCTCCTCGAACAGGTCCGCCATCGCGGCGACAGTGAACGTGTGGCGCGCGCCGTCCGGGTCCTTGCTGTCGCGCGTGGCGACGCCACGAGGCAGCTTGGCTAGCTCTACGCAGTTCTCTCCGTTGCTGCTCGACCTAACGCTCTTGCGCCAGTTCACTTGCTCCATGCTCTACCGCCTTGTCCTCGGCCCAGACATCCAGCTAAGCCGACCATCGGTCTGGTCACATCGGCTGGTGAGCCTCTGATGCCGACGCTAGCTCAGGTCGTACCGGCCGCGCCGGATTCTCTCGAACAGGTCGGCCATCACCGCGACGCTGAACGTGTGGTGCGGACCGTCAGGGCTCTTGCTGTCGCGGGCGGCGACTGCGTCTGGCGTACGACCCAGCTCTACGCAATTCTCTCCGTTCGTGCTCGACTTGATGCTCTTACGCCAGTTTACCTGCTCCATTGTTCTTCCACCTTCTCTATCAACTCAATCGATGCCTTCTTATTGAACGTCTCCGCCTGGATAGTCAACCAGATGCGGGCAAACTCGGTAATATCGTGCTCGTCCTCCATGACATGGCCGCGCCACGTTCCATCTTGATATACGTATTCGTTGCCCTCAAGCTTCGCGATCATGAACGCTCCAGCCTGGCCGGGGTGACATCCGGCATCATCTGGAAGGACTTGAATCGTGACGTTCGGCCGATGCGCCTCCTCGATCAGTGCATGCATCTGTTCGCGCATAACCGCTGGAGACCCAACCAGGTTGTAGAGCGCGCGTTCCTGGATGATGAACGAACAGATTGCCGCATCCTCTTTCTGGAGAATCTCCTTGCGGCTCATTCTGCTGTTCAGTTTTTGACTTACATCGCCAAGCGGCTGTGTGAATTGAACGACTGGACGAGCATAATTCTCCACTTGCAGGATTCCTGGTATGAACGAATGCTCGTAGGACAGCAGGATGTCGGCGGCATCTTCGATGGTACTCCACCTATCCGTCCACTCCGGCGAGGTCTCGCCTTCCATCAGATCCCCCAGGATCCGCAGCAGCATCCCGGTGTCGATCTCAAGGATAGAGATCAACTGGGGGAGGTATGCGGGCTTGGGGTGCTGGCGGCCGGACTCCCACGCGGCGACCAGGGACTCGGACACGTGCATCAGCTCGGCGAGCTGCCGCTGACTGATCTTCGGCTGCTTGGACTCGCGGATGGTCCTGATCGCCGTACCAAACGAACGTGTCGCTGTGGTGTGGTTGCGGGGAGCCATCCCGTAATCCTCCATAATTCGCGCCGGGGGGTCTATACATCTGGCCGCTGAGGTGCTCGTCGCTTCTCAGCGTAGCCGCCGGCTACCACTCTGTGAACAGGAAATCCACTGGTAGCAGGGAAGGGAGGGCCGGGCAGGATGATCATTCTTCCTACCGAGAAGGCCAGTGCCAAGAAGGCCCGTGACCACGTCGCGAAGATCGCTGACGCTGAGGACTGGCCGGTCGACATCGACGACCTTCGCTTGGTCACGTCGGAGCTGGTGACCAATGCCATTACACACACCAAGACCGGCGACACGATCATGGTGTGTGCCTACTCCCGGGGCGGCGTGTACTGCGTAGAGGTCTGGGACTCCGACGAAACCCTCCCTGTGTCCCGGTTTACGGGCGCGTCCCTGGTTCCCAACGGTCGCGGCCTGGGGGTCGTCGGCAAGCTCGCGACCCGCTGGAGTGCGGCGCGCAGCGACAACCCCGAAGGGAAGGTCGTTTGCGCTGAGTGGGTAGCGGCATGAGCACCCCCGAAGAGATCGCCGCCGACACGCTGTATCAGGCCGCCGTCCTGCGCGTCTACAGCCCGTGGTTGGCCTCGGACGTCATGTCCGGCGCGGAACGCCGCACGGCATTCGCCCGTGTCCAACACGCCCGGCTCGTCCTGTCCATGCGTGGCCTGGCACTGCCCCCGGTCGCACCCGCCGAATACTTCAATGAGAAGGAAACCCTCCAATGGGCAAGCGGACGATCGAGTCGGTGATTGTCGATGGCTGGGACTTCGGTCCTGGCCAGCTTCTTTCCCCTGGTGACGTGGCCAACATCTTCCGCGTCGACCCGAAAACGGTGACGCGATGGGCGAATGACGGGAAGCTGTCCAGCATCCGCACCCCGGGCGGTGTGCGGCGGTTCAGCCGCCAACAGGTCACTTACCTGATGTCCGGGCGGTAACGGACAGTGGCATTCCGTCAGACGGTGATCTTGGCGGTGGAGCCGGTGCGGTCCTTGGTGATGCGGAGCTGGGCGGGGATGCGCGCGCGCAGCTCGGCGACGTGGCTGACGATGCCGACCGCCCGGCCGCCGTCGCGCAGGCCGTCCAGGACGTCCATGACCTCGTCGAGCGTCTCCTCGTCGAGCGTGCCGAAGCCCTCGTCGACGAACAGGGTGCCGATCTCGGTGCCGCCCGCCTCGGCGGTGACGACGTCGGCGAGGCCCAGCGCGAGCGACAGCGAGGTGATGAACGATTCGCCGCCCGACAGCGTGACCGGGTCGCGCTCCAGGCCCGTCCAGGCGTCGGCGACGCGCAGGCCGAGGCCGCCCGCGCTCTTGCTGCGGTCGCCCGCCGCCTTGTCGACGGTGTGGACGAGCGCGTAGCGGCCCGCCGACATCCGCGCGAGCCGCTCGTTGGCGGCGGCGACGACCTGCTCCAGCCGCGCGGCCAGCACGTACGCCGACAGCGACATCGCGCGCCGGTTCGCGGCGGACTTGCCGGAGGCGAGGCCCGCGAGCCGGTCGGCGACCTCGTGCCGCTGCGCGGCGGGCCGCCAGTCGCGGACGGCCCGCGCCAGCTCGGCGCGCAGCTCGGCGAGGCGGTCGCAGCGGTGGCGGGCGCGGTCGGCGGCGGACGCGGCGCCGGAGTGGGCGGCCTCCGCGGCGTCGAGCGCGGCGCGCAGGCCCGGCAGGTCGGGGCCCGGCCCGGCGGCGGCCGAGGCCAGCGCCGGGTCGGCGAGCAGGTCGCGGACGGCGGCCTCCTCGTCGTCGAAGCGGCGCACCCGGTCGCGCAGGCGCGCCTGGTCCTCGTCGGGCATCGCGGCGGCGGCCACGTCGTCGGGCGTGCGGAACCCCTCGGCCTCGGCGGCGGCCTTCGCGGCGGCGCGCGCGGCGGCCAGCTCTCCGGCGGCGGCGTCGGCCGCGCGCAGCGCCTCGACGGCCTCGGCGAGCGCGTCCGCCTCGCGGGCGAGCCGGGCGATGCGGGCCTCCAGCGTCGCGTCGCCGCCGCGCGCCTCGTCCAGCTCCGAGCGCAGGCGGGCCTGCTCGGCGGCCAGCTCGGCGTCGCGGGTGCGGTGCTCGGTGAGGGCGCCGCCGATCTCCTGGCGGGCGTCGCGGACGCGGTCGAGCTCCAGCTCGTCGCGGTGCAGGGCGGCCTCCAGCCGCTCCGCCTCGGCGGCGCGGGCCGTGACGGCCGCCAGGGCGTGCTCGGCGGCGGCGAGCTCCTCGCCGAGGGCGTCGACGGTCATCTCGCCGGCGGTCTCCAGGAGGCCGTCGCGCTCGGTGCGCCGGGCCTCGACCTCGCCCGCGCTCCGCTCGCGCTCGTCCTGGGCGCGGTCGTAGTCGGCCTGGGCCGCCTCGATCTGCTCCTCGGTGGGGATCAGCGCGAGGGAGGTGGCGGGGCCCGGGTGCTCGGTCGCGCCGCAGACCCGGCACGGCTCGCCGTCGTGCAGCTCCTCGGCGAGGACGGCCGCCATGCCGTCCAGCCGCGCCTGCCGCAGGTCCTGGACGAGCTGGCGCGCCTCCTGCGCGGCGTCGACGGCGGCGCGGTGCAGCTCCTCGATCTCGGCGAGCAGGTGCCCGACCTGGTCGCGGCGCTGCGCGGCGTCGAGCGTGTGGCGGGCGCCGTCGACGGCGGCCTCCGCGCCGGGCAGACCCGCCGCCGCGGCGCGCGCGTCGTCCAGCTCGGAGCGGCGGGCCTCGACGCGCGCCGGGAGGTCGGCGAGGGCCGCGGCGACGCGCGCGTCGTCCTGCTCCAGCCGTTCCAGCTCGCGGGCGAGCCCGGCCCGCGCGGTCTCGATGTCGCGCAGCCGCGCGGCCGTGCCGCGCCGGCCCTCCAGCGCCGCGACCTCGTCGCGGCGGGCCCGCTCGGCCTTGGCGAGGACGTCCTGGGACGCGTTCGGCGGCAGCATCGCCGCGACGCGCGCGCGGGTCTCGTCGGCCCAGCGGCGCGCCTGCCGGACCCGCGCGTCCCGGTCGGCGACCGCCTTCACCAGCGGGACGACCCGGTCGGCGCGGGCGGCGGCGTCGAGCGTCGACGCGACCCGCGAGCGCTCCCCGGCCCGCTCGGTGAGGGCCTCCCGGCGGGCGAGCGCGTCGGCGTGGCGCCGCCGCCGCTCGGCGAGGGCGGTGGCGTCGTTCAGCGCGGCGCGGGCCGCCTCCAGCGTCGCCGCGACCCCGGCGCGCAGCTCCTCGGCCACGGCGCGGACGTCGCCGTGCACGCCCGCCAGCTCCGTCGCCCACGCGGGCAGCGCCTCGACCTCCGCGAGGGGCTCGGCGGCCGCGTCCCCGCGGCGCGGCGGCGGGACGGACGGACGCTCCGCGCGCGGCGCCGGGGAGCCGGCCGCCTCGGCGATCCGGTCGGCGATCGACACCGCCCGCGCGCCCAGCTCGGCGGCCTCGCGCCCGGTCGCGGCGCGGCGGTCGGCCAGCCACTTCTCCACCTGCGTGAACACCTCGGCGGCGAAGAGCCGCTCCAGGACCTTGCGGCGGTCGTCGGCGCCGGCGCGCAGGAACCCGGCGAACTCGCCCTGCGGCAGCATCGCCACCTGGCAGAACTGCGCCGCGTTCATGCCGAGCAGCGTGGACACGAGGTCGCCCGCCTCGTCGAGCCGCGTCGTCAGCGCGACCCACGCGCCGTGCTCGCACTCCTCCAGCAGGACGTTGGCGTGCTCGGTGGTGACGCCCGAGCCGCGCCGCTTGGGCCGCTCCCACGCCGGGGAGCGGCTGATGCGCAGCCGCCGCCCGCGCACGGTCGTCTCCAGCACCACGCGCGGAGCCAGCCCGGGCGGCGCGTGGTCGCTGCGCAGGCCCTTGACCGCGTTGCGCGCGCCGGGCACCTGCCCGTAGAGCGCGAAGCACACCGCGTCGAGCACGCTGGTCTTGCCCGCGCCCGTCCGGCCCTGGATGAGGAACAGCCCGGCGTCCGACAGCGCGTCGAAGTCGATCTCCTCCGTGGCGGAGAAGGGGCCGAACGCGGTCATCTCCAGCCGGTGCAGCCTCACGTGAGCGCCTCCTTCCGGCGGCAGTGCTCGAACGCCTCGTGCAGCAGCGCGCGCTCGGCGCCGCTGGCCGGCCCGTCGGTCACCTCGGCCACGAAGTCGCCCGCGATGTCGAGCTCGGACCGCTCGCGCACCCGCTCGGACCAGGTGCGGGACCCGTCCGTCCCGCCGCCCTCGGGCTCGAAGCCGAGGACGAGCGCGTGCGGGAACCGGCGGCGCACGCGCTCCATCGCGGCGGACGGACGGCGCCGGTCGGTGAGCGTCACCTGGAGCCAGCGGTCTTCGTACTGCTCGAACCGGGCGTCGGTGAGCAGGTCTTCGATGCGTCCGCGGATGCGGGCCACGCGGCGCGGGACGGGGGCCTCCACGAACTCCGCCGAGAGCCCGTCATCACGCAGGTCGATCAGCCAGGAGCCCTTGACGTGCCGCTCCTCGGAGAACGAGTAGGCCAGCGGCGAGCCCGAGTAGCGGACGCGGTCGGTGATGCTCCAGCGGCCGTGCAGGTGGCCGAGCGCCGCGTAGTCGACGCCCTCGAACACCGACGCGGGCACATGGGACGAGCCGCCGACGGAGATGTCGCGCTCGCTCTCGCTGGCCTCGCCGCCGGTCACGAACGCGTGCGCCAGCACGACCGACCGGACGCCCGGGCCGCGGTGCGCGGCGTCGGCCCGGACGCGGCGCATCGCCTCGGCCAGCGTCGCGGCGTGGCTGCGCTCGTCGAGGTCCCACGGGTGGCGGACGAGCTCGGGCTCCAGGTACGGGACGCCGTACACGGCCGCGTCGCCGACGACCACCGGCTCGCCGACCGTCGAGAAGTCGGTGCGGACGTGCACCCCGGCGTCGTCCATCAGCGCGGACCCGAACCCGAGGCGGTGCACCGAGTCGTGGTTGCCCGCGATCAGCACGACGCGGGCGAGGCCCTTCAGCCGTCCCAGCGTGTCGTCGAACAGCCGCACCGCGTCCACGGCGGGCAGCGCCCGGTCGTAGACGTCGCCGGACACCAGCACGAGGTCCACCTTCTCGGCCCGGACGGTCTCGACCAGGTGGTCGACGAACGCCGCCTGAGCGGCCAGCAGGTCCTCGCGGTGGAACGATCTGCCGAGATGCCAGTCGGAGGTGTGGAGGATTCGCATGTCGCAGCAACCATAGGCACCCCCTCCGACACATCCCGCGCAGAAACGCCGACCCATCCCAAACGATCTCTGATTTCCCTTCCCGCACGCTCTAGGCTGGCGCCGTGAGCGAGCGTCCCTATGTGCTGCTGAGCTGCGCGATGTCCGTCGACGGCTATATCGACGACGCGACACCGGAGCGGCTGCGGCTGTCCAGCCCCGCCGACTTCGACCGGGTCGACGCGGTGCGGGCCGGCTGCGACGCGATCCTGGTCGGGGCGGGCACCGTCCGCGCCGACGACCCCCGGCTGCTGATCCGCTCGCCGGCGCGCCGCGAGAAGCGCGCCGCGCGGGGGCTGCCGCCCGACCTGACCAAGGTGACGCTGACCTGGAGCGGCGACCTGGACCCGGACGCGCGGTTCTTCACCACGGGCGGGTCGCCGAAGCTGGTGTACGCGCCGACGGGCGCGGCGGGCGGCCTGGCGGTGCGGCTGGACGGCCGCGCCGAGGTCGTCGACGCGGGCGACCCGCTCACGCTCGGGACCGTGCTGGGCGACCTCGCCGCCCGGGGCGTCCGGCGGCTGATGGTGGAGGGCGGCGGCGGGATCCACACGCTGTTCCTGACGTCGGGGATGGTGGACGAGCTGCAGCTCGTGGTGGCGCCGTTCTTCATCGGCGACCCGTCCGCGCCGAGGTTCGTGGGCTCCGGGGTGTTCCCGCAGGCGCCGGACCGTCCGATGCGCCTGGAGGAGATCACCCGCATCGGCAACCTGGCGCTGCTGCGCTTCCTGCCCGGGACCGGGCGTGGCTGACGCGCCCCCGCACGACCTGGTCCGGGACGACCTGGGCTGGCTCGCCCTGGCCTGCGACCTGGCGCGCCTGTGCCCGCCGTCGCGGACGGCGTTCTCGGTCGGCGCCGTCGTCGTGGACGCGGACGGACGCGAGATCGCGCGGGGCTTCTCCCGCGAGAAGGACCCGCACGACCACGCGGAGGAGTCGGCCCTGGCCAAGGCGGGCGGCGGCCTGGCGGGCGCCACCGTCTACAGCTCGCTCGAACCGTGCGGCGACCGCGCGTCGCGCCCGCGCCCGTGCGCGGAGCTGATCGTCGCCTCGGGCGCGGGCCGCGTCGTGTTCGCCTGGCGGGAGCCGACGCTGTTCGCCGAGGGGACGGGCGCGGAGATCCTCGCCGCGGCGGGCGTCGCGCTGGTCGAGCTGCCGGAGCTGGCCGGGCGCGCCCGCGAGCCGAACGCCCACCTGCTGCGGGGGCCGGGCGGCTGAGGAACCGGTGAGACCGGAGTCTCATCCCCTCTTGCCAAGGCCCCCGTCCGCCGTGCGATGCTGTGACCAAGCAAGCATTCGGTCAAGATCACCGGGTCGCTCCCGTCGAGCAGGAGGCACGGCAGCATGCGCGAGCACGATCGGCTGTTCATCGGCGGCGAGTGGGCCGCACCGGCCGGCACCGGCACGATCGAGGTCGTCTCCCCGCACACCGAGGAGGTCATCGGGCGCGTCCCCGACGGCACCGCGGCCGACATCGACGCGGCGGTCGCCGCCGCGCGGCGCGCGTTCGACCGGGGCCCGTGGCCGCGGATGACGCCCGCCGAGCGCGCGGAGATCGTCGGCCGGCTCTCGGCGATCTACGCCGAGCGGCAGCAGGAGATGGCCGACCTCGTCACCGCCGAGATGGGCTCGCCCATCCTGTTCTCGGTCTTCGGGCAGGCCGCCATCCCGCAGATGGTGCTCCAGTACTACGTCGACCTCGCCTCCTGCTATACCTGGGAGGACGAGCGCCAGGGGATGCTCGGGCCCGTCACCGTGACCCGGGAGCCGGTCGGCGTCGTCGCCGCGATCGTCCCGTGGAACGTCCCGCAGTTCACGCTGATGCTCAAGCTCGCGCCTGCCCTCATCGCCGGGTGCACCGTGGTCGCCAAGCCGTCCCCCGAGACGCCTCTGGACGGCTTCCTGCTCGCCGAGTGGATCCGGGAGGCCGGGATCCCGGACGGCGTCGTCAACATCGTCCCGGCCGGGCGCGAGGCAGGCGCGCACCTCGTCGCGCATCGGGACGTCGACAAGGTCTCCTTCACCGGCTCCACCGCCGCCGGGCGCAGGATCGGCGCGGTCTGCGGCGAGCGGCTCAAGCGGGTCACGCTGGAGCTCGGCGGCAAGTCCGCGGCGATCGTCCTGGACGACGCGGACCTCGCGAGCACCGTCGAGGGCCTGAAGATGGCCTCGCTGATGAACAACGGCGAGGCGTGCGCCGCGCAGACCCGCATCCTGGCGTCCCGCCGCCGCTACGACGAGGTCGCGGGCGCCCTCGCGGCCATGGTCGGCGGCCTCGCGGTCGGCGACCCCGCCGACTACGCCACCGAGATCGGCCCGCTGGTCGCGCGGCGGCAGCAGGAGCGCGTGGAGGACTACATCCGCATCGGCCAGGACGAGGGCGCCAAGATCATCACCGGTGGCCTCGACCGCCCCCGCGACCGCGGCTGGTACGTCGCCCCGACGGTGTTCGGCGGCGTCGCCAACGACATGCGCATCGCCCGCGAGGAGATCTTCGGCCCGGTGCTCGTCCTCATCCCCTACGAGGACGAGGCGGACGCCGTCCGGATCGCCAACGACAGCGACTACGGCCTCGGCGGCTCGGTCTGGACCTCCGACGTCGACCACGGCGTCGACGTGGCGCGCCGGATCCGCACGGGGAGCTGCGGCGTGAACATGTACACCCTCGACCCCAACACCCCGTTCGGCGGCTACAAGAGCAGCGGCATGGGCCGCGAGTTGGGCCCCGAGGGCCTGACCGCCTACCTGGAGCACAAGTCCATCCCCCGCCCCGCCTGACCGGACGGAGGACGGCCGCACGTGGGCACGGCCCGCCGGCGCGGACGGTCAGGACAGCAGCGACACCGTCCAGCCGTGGCGGGTGCGGCAGGCGCGCACGGCCTCGGTCGACGGGACGCCCGTGACCAGCAGCCGCACGCCCGGCACGGGGATCGTCCCGTGGTCGAAGGCGATGGCGCGGAGCTTGTCCGGCGTCACGATGGCGGCCGTCGCGTCGTGGCGCAGGACGGCGTCGAGCAGGGCGCGGGCGCCGGTGCCGTGCACGCCGGCGAGGGTGGCGCCCTGGGTGAGGCACAGGTCCACGAGCCCGATGAGGGTCGGCGCCGGGACGTCCCGCCCGCACAGGACGAGCACGTCGCCGTCGCAGAGCCCGACCTGCCTCTTATACACATCTTGACGCTGCCGACGATAAGGCTCGTTCCGGCTTCGGTGGTCCCCGAACCATCAATAAAAACCAAAAAGAAGACTCAATAACACATGTCTCTT
>NZ_SMKU01000789.1 GCF_004349215.1 Actinomadura rubrisoli
TAGGCAGAGTCCAGAGGTGTATAAGAGACCGCGCCCGCGCCCTCCGCGTCCCTGCGGGCCCTGTGGCCCTGCGTGTCCTGCGCGTCCCTGCGCGGCCTGCGCATACCTGCGCCCTGCGCGGCCTGCGCGCCCTGCGCCCTGCGCGGCCTGCGCGCCCTGCGCCCTGCGTGTCCTGCGTCCTGCGCGCCCTGCGCCCTGCGCGGCCTGCGTCCTGCGCGCCCTCCGCGTACCTGCGGGCCTTGCGTGTCCTCCGCGTCCCTGCGCGGCCTGTGCCTTGTGCGCCTGGCGTGGGCTCTCGCGGTGCGGTGTTTCGGTGGCTCGCCGCAAGTCGAGATTTGGGGGGCGGTGGCGCGGGGGGTGTTGGCGCGTAAGGATGCTGGGGTGATGCCGCCGCCAGGGATGCCGCCCGAACGTCCTCCCGGAATGCCTCCGGTCATGCGGCCGGGGATGCCGCCTCCGGGTATGCGGGCGTCCGGGGCGGGCATGCCGGACGTTCCCGCGCGGCATGTGGGGTCC
>NZ_SMKU01000081.1 GCF_004349215.1 Actinomadura rubrisoli
GTATAAGAGACAGGGGGGCGTCGGCCGGAGCGGTCTCCAGTCCTCCGCGGCGTCCGTCCCGAGCGCCGGGCCGAGGGATCCGGCGGGCCGGGTGATCTGCTCGTAGAGGGCCAGGGCGACCTCGATGTCGGCCTTCATCGCGCCGCACGAGATCAGCACCGCCTCCAGCGCCCACCATCCGATGCCGGTGAGATCGCCGGTGATGATCTGACTGAATTCGGCCGGGGTGACCCCTTTGGCCTCGGCCTTGCTGCTGACGGCCTCCCTGCTACCCCGGCACGCGAACAGCGGCGCGTGGTAGACCCAGCACAGCAGCGCGTGCAGCCGGGTCTCGGCGTCCGCGCCGGGGTAGGTCTCTTCCAGGAAGGCTTCGACGTCGTGGCGGGTCTTCTTTTCGTGTCCCCGTCGGATGGGGCTCATGAGGGTGTCGGTGTCGGAGGTCGGGGTCGGTCACCGATCTCCCGCCGGACGGGGATCGGGGCCGGCCGGCCGGACTGGCGCCACGCTCGCCGGGGGGAAAGGGTGTGAGTTCATAGCCGTCCGTTTCTTGTCGGTAGGACCGGGTGACGTTGTGAAGGCGAGCCGGGTGGGTAGCGGCCATCCGGTTAATGCTTGGTGATGATCTGCCTTCGGTCCGGGAGCATAGCCCCGCCGATAGGCGTCGGCATGCAGGTCTTAGGCCCCGGAGGGGGGCATAACGGGGCATGTTGGACGCCCTGCACCAAACTAAACAAGAAACGGCGTTGACCTGCGGTAACGTGCAAGATCAATGGTGTTCGGTTTTGTTAAATTGTGTCTCGTGACACAAAAGAGAAGACGTAGCCGGATTTGTTTCGAGATGCTGGCACCCGTGCCTCGGCGTGTGAATGCGGATGCACGTGCATCTCGGTGAGCTCGTCCGTTGGACCGGGTGGCCGCACGAGAAGCGGGAAAGGGGAGACCGAGCCGGTGGTCCGCAGTAGCGGCGGGCCACCCGGGATTCCCCAGCCGGTGCGTGCCGGAGTAGGCATTGGGAGGACCGCTCTCCAGCACGCACCGGTCCGGCCGTGCCGTCAGAGCGCGGCGAGCCGGGGATCCTTGGCCGTCAGGGCGCGAGGACCGATCGCGCGACGGCCCGGATCTCCTCGTCGGTGAGCGGCCGTCCCAGCGCGTCGAGTTCCGCGTGGCACCGCTCCACGATGGCCGGCACCAGCGCCGGGTCCGCGTCGATGCCGAGGCTGCGCAGGACCGCCGCGGTCGTGCGCGGGCCGCTCTGCCGGGTCAGCGGAACCCGGCGCCGGTTGCCGACCAGCGCGGGCTCGACGCAGTTGTGGAGCAGCGGGTCCACCTCGTGCTCCACGGTGACCCAGTCGGCGCCGCCCCAGCAGAACGCGTCCCGGCCGGTGATCGGCTGGTTGGACGCCGGCATCTGGCCGGTCAGCTCTGCGGCGGCTCGGGCCAGTCCGGTCAGCGCGGCGAGCCGGATGCCGGTGCGCACCCCGTACAGCGCCTCGAAAGCGGCGGCGGTCGCGGCGAGATCGGCGTTCCCCGGGCCGCCGCAGTACCCGTTCACCGACGATTCCACCACGACCGCACCGGCCCGCGCCGCGGCCACGGCGCACGCGACCCCGAGCCCGAAGGTGTTGTGCGGATGGACCCCGACCTCAAGGTCCGGCGCGGCCGACTTGGTCGCGCGGACGAGCCGTCCGAACGCCTCCGGCCCGACCGCGCCCGGCCCGTCGAACAGGGCGATCTCGTCCGCGCCCGCGTGGGCCATGACCGACGCGGTCTCGGCGAGCACCTCGTCTGTCAGGTAGGACACCATCGTGAACGCAGCGGTGACCCGCAGCCGCTGTGTGCGCGCGTGCTCCACCACCGCGGCCGCTCGTCCGACGACTTCGTCCCGGGTCGCGGGAACGGGCGGCCCGTAGATTCCGGACGCCGGGCCGAAACCGGGCACGGACACCTGCACGGCGTCGTATCCGATGTCCCGCACCAGGTCGACACCTTCCATGGTGGACACGAAGGGGCAGGCCACCGTGCAGCCCGGCTGCTCCTGTCTGATCGTCGCCAGGTCGGCCCGGAGCGCGTCGGGGTCACGGCCCGGCCCCGCGGTCACGATCTCCGGCACGCCCGAGCGGGCCAGCAGCCGCAGGAACGCGGTCTTCGCCTCGCGGGTGGCCGTCTTCCCCGGCAACGACTCGATCGCGCGCATGGAGGTGTCGCGCAACCGGACGCGTTCGGGCAGCACACCGGTCACCGCTGTATCGCGGTTACCCGGAGCCACCGACCACCGGCCCGGTGCGTAGGCGCCGGCCGTCCGCGACCGGTCGATGTCCGCGCGGAACCGTTCGATCTGCGCCTCGTCCACGGCTACCGCTCCCCACGGCCGGTGAGCGCGCCGATCACCTCGGCGAACAACGTGCCGTGCAGCTCCACGTCGGACTCGGCCGTCATCGGCGACATAAGCGCCGCGCCGCTCATACCGTTGAGCACGATGCCCCGGTTGGCCAAGTACAGCCACAACGCGTCGCGCAGCGACGAGCCGACGCGCGGGTACAGCTGCCCGGCGTTGCGTGGCGGGGTCGGTGTGAAGGCGTACGAGACGCGGCCACCGAGCCGTCCGACGTGCCACGGCAGGTCGTGCCGGGCGATGACCGCCGCGACATCGCGCTGGTAGCGCTCGGCCAGGCGGTTCATGTGGGCGTAGGTCTCCTCGGTCATCACCTCGCCGAGGACCGCGCGCATGGCGCGCACGGCCAGCGGCCCGCCCGCCATGGTGCTGCCGAGGCCGCCGTCCCCGTGCTCGGTGTAGCGCGCCGCGGCGGCGGCCACCGCGCCGGACATCCCGTACAGGCCCGCCGGGATGCCGCCCGCGATGCACTTGCCCATGGTGATCAGGTCGGGGTCCAGGCCGAATTCCCGGACGCAGCCGCCCGGACCGGCCGGGATGGTCTGCGTCTCATCGATGACCAGCAGCGTGCCGGTGCGCCGGGTGAGGTCGCGCAGAGCGGCGTGGAACCCCGGCTCCGGCCAGATCACCGCGCCCCCGTTGGTCATCACCGGTTCGGCGAGCACCGCGGCGACGTCCCCCGGGGCGAGCGCCCGTTCGAGCGCGTCGAGGTCGTTGAACTCCACCATCTTCGTGGTCCGCCGGACGTCCACGCCGTTGGGCTCGACGCCGGGTTCCGGTATCACGCCGTCCGCGGTCAGTACTGCGGCCGCCTGCTCCAGCGAACCGTGGTACGCGCGGTTGAACATCAGGATCCGCTGCCGTCCGGTGGCCACCCTGGCCAGCAGCAGAGCGAACCGGTTGGCATCCGACGCCGACACGGTGAACTGCCAGAACGGCAGGCCGAAGCGGCGCTGCAACTCCTCGGTCACCGCCACGTGGTCCTCGTTCGGCCAGAGGGTGACGCTACCCCGGTCGAGCTGGTCCCGGACCGCCGCCACGACCGCGGGATGATTGTGCCCCCACAGCGCGGCCGTGGCGGCCAGCCCGAAGTCGGCGTACTCGTGCCCGTCGGTGTCGTACAGGCGTGCGCCCACCGCGCGGTCCACCACGAGCGGCACCGGCGGCGGGAACTGGCTGATCCAATGCTGCGGGGTGCCGTGCACCTGGGAACGCCGCGCCCGCTCGTGCAGCGCCACGGCCCGCGGCCGCGCCTCGATCCAGCCGGCGCGCTCCCTGTCCAGCAGCTCGGCGAGCCGGTCCGGGTCGATCCCCGGCGGTACCGCGTTCGGCTGGTCGCTCGACATCGCTCTCCCGGATGATCGTCAAGTGGATGGTCGGCTGTCCAGCGGCACCGGGCCGGGGGAGCGACGCGGCACATGGCCGGTCACCGGCCCACCGGGTCGGCGTATCCCCCGACGCCCCGCGCCGGGCACCAGGCGATCGAGCCGGTCGTCACCGGTGAGGCCGAGTGCCCAACCGCGTAGTCCACTCCCGCCCCGGCGAGCGAAGACGGCGCCCGCCCGCCAGCCGGCGGTGATCATCGGCATGATCCCCACAGACACGGCGCAGGCGCCAACACTGAGCGGATCGACGCCCCAAGCGGCATCGACCCGCCCCCGAGCGGGGTCGGGCCGCCCCCGAGCGGGGTCGGGCCGGCCGTCATGCGCGGCGGGCTCCGGTCAGCAGGGGGACCAGCTCCCCGATCGCCTCAAGCTGGGCCAGCCGGTCGTACATCGGGTACAGGATCAGCTCGTCCACCCCCGCGTCGAACAGTTCCCCCAACCGCTGGGCACAGTGGTCCGGCGGGCCGAACACGGCGACCCGGTCGGCCATCCCGGCCGCGTCGTAGACCGGGTTCCCCCCGAAAGCCTGCTCGAACGACGGGACCAGGCGCCGCCGCGCCAGCTCCTCGGTGTCCTCGACCGCGACGTAGACGCTCTTGGAGATGGTGAAACCGGCCGGGTCGCGTCCCTGGTCGGCCATCGCCCGCTGGACGACCGTCAGCTGCTGCAGGAAGTCATCGGTCGCGACCGGCGCGGCGCCGGTCCACCCGTCGGCGATCCGCACGGCGCGCTGAAGCGCCGGCTCGGCCCGGGCCCCGATCCAGATCGGCGGACCGGGCCGCTGGACCGGTTCCGGCTGCGACCGGACACCGGAGAACGAGTACAGCTCACCGTCGTAGCCGGCCTCCGTCTGGCTCCAGAGGGCCCGCATCACGTCGATGCCCTCGATCAGCCGACGGATCGGCCGGTCGGTCGGAATGCCGAGCGCGGCAAGGGTCGCCCGGTGGTAGGCGTTGCCGACGCCGAGACCGACGGTGAGCCGTCCACGGGAGAGTTGGTCGATGGTGGCCAGTTCACGGGCCTGGACGGCCGGGTTCCGCCGCCCGGAGTACAGCACGCCGATGCCCAGGCGCAGCCGGTCGGTGACCGCGGCCAGGTACGACAGCACGTGCAGTCCGTCGAGCGAGAAGTTCCCGCCGCTCAGCGTGTCCTGTGTCCAGATCCCGGCGAACCCGAGCCGCTCGGCGCGCTGGGCGAACGGCACCAGCTGGTCGGGTACGTTCGGCGCCCCGACCGAGAGCCGGGGCGCGCGCGGCACTGCCGTTTCAGGCGCCGCCATGTCAGGTACCGCCATGTCCGGCACGGGTCCCACGTCCCATCGCCACGGCTAAACGATCTCGCTGCCGAACACGGTGACGGCCGATTCCCGGTCGGCCATCCTACGGAAGCCCGCCACGACGTCGGCCATCTCCGGCGTGGTCAGGCACTGCTCCCAGGCGTCCCACGACTCGACCTCGATGTCCTCGACGATGTCCCACGGGGACGCGCCGCCGCGGGAGCCGGCGAGCTGGAGCACGCGGAACCGGTGCACGCAGGGCTGCTTCCGGGTGATCGCCTGATCGACGGTCTTGGACCACTCGATGTACTCCTCGGCCGTCACGCCGGGCTTCAGCTTGTACAGGCAGTAGACCTTCTGCACCCGTGCTCTCCATTCGCTCAGCTGCCACATCGCCCGTCGTGGACGCAAAGCCCTTTTTCGGACGGATTTGAGTATGTGATCCCTGTGTTGTGATTGTCAACAGGCTAAGAAGGGAGCCTTCCCGAGCGATGCCCCGGCCCGGCTCGGTCATGGTCCGGCGGTTGACTTTCGGAGTCACTGGCCGTATTTGTCGTGGTGAAGGCGATGATCGGGTTTGGCGCGGCCTAGTTGGAGCGTGATCGCATCGGTCTTGCGGGCCCGCTTCCCGAGCCGAGCGGGCGACCGCGTGCCGGGCCGGCACCGGCGTACCGCAGGCCGATCACCGGCGTACCGCAAATCGATCACCGGCCTCGCGCGCAGCCGCGAACACGCTGCCCGCCCGCCGGACCGGCCCGTCCGGCCGACGCGGCCGAAGCGCGCTACCTCCGGTGCCGGCATCCAGCGCAAGCTGCCATTTAGTGCTCCTAGCCTGCGTATTCACCACGCTGTCGAGAGCTCAACCAGAGCGCCACTGCCCGGTTCGCCGATCCGCCCGTCAGCTCTCAGTGGCCCGGCGAGTTCGTCGCATGTCCCCCCGTGTCGGCCACGCCGACCGACTCGATCACAGTCTCCATGCTGAGACACTTTCGGCGATCTAAGTGTTGACATCAACAACAGCCGCCCGCATTCCCCCGGAGATGACGAGGTGATCGAATTTGGGCGAACGCCCCTCCAACACTCGCCGGCCGCGGCCGGCGCGACGCGACACCGGAGCGGGTCGCCGCGCTCCGCGCCGAACCCGGCCTCGGCAGGTCACTGCTGGAGCAGTACTTCTCCTGGCGGGGCAGCATCCTCAGCGGCGATCTCGGCCACTCACCGGTCACCCGGGAGCCGCTCGGCGACCTGATCGGTGGCGCGGCGCGTACACCTTCGGCAACGCCCACTTTGAACAGATCTACCGGACCGGTTGATCGTCCAGCAACGCCGGCCGCCCCGCTCATCTGTGGCCACCGTCACGGACGAGAGAAGGGCCGTCGCCGACCGTCATGCTGGAGATCGGGCCCGGATAGGGACTCACCATGCTGACGGCAGGTTGTCCTGGTCTGGCTTGTCGGAGGGAAGCGGAGCCGTCTTGCGGCCGGCGAGGTCGAGGTGCACGAGATCGCCGGTCGAGGACACGGCCAGGAGGTGCCGGCCTGTGGTGTCGGCGGTCAGGCCCACCCACTGGACGTCCGGGCCGGTGGGGTCGTCACGGGTCGTGGGCGCCTTGGCCAGGTCCCGGATCGGGCGGCCGGTCCGCACCGAGTACTGGCGCAGGATGGTCGGATGGCCCGCGTTGGTGATCAGCGACCGCCCGTCGGGGAGCAGCCGGGCCACGTCGGTGAGTCCGGTGCTGTCCGGGCGGCTGAGCAGGACCGTCGCGGCCGGCGGGCTGTCGCCGGGTGCGCCGGTGTCCAGCGCGCGGATCTGCATGGCCCCCACCGCGGTGACGCCGAGCCCGGGATCGGGCTGGTGGGCCCCCGAGGCCAGACGGGTGAAGGTGAAGGCCAGTGTGGAACCGGCCCATGACAGGCTCCCGATCTTGCTCATGTAGGGGGTGGACCAGGTACGGCGCTCACCGGTGGCGATGGTGACGACCTCGATTCGGCCGATGTTCATCAGGCCGTTCTCAAGGAGGGTCCGCGCCTTGTCCGGGTGGGCCTTGTACACCACGAAGGCGATCTTGGTACCGTCAGGGCTCACCGCCATGTCCAGGTCGGCGAGCACCGTGGAGTACCCGAGCCGGGGCAGCGAGGTGTACTCCTTGACGGTGCCATCGTCCGACAGCCTCAGGCGGTGGACCGAGATCCGCACCTGGCTCGTCCTCGGATCGACGGCGCGGGTGGTGACGATGAACGTGCGGTCATCGCCCGCCACCGCCACGTCTTCGAAGGTATCGCCGCGGGGCGGGGCGAGGCGCGCGGTGACGGCACCGCTGCCCGTGTCGCGTATCCGGAGCTCGTCGGGTTCGGAGGACGCGACGGCCATGAAGCGGGGCCTGCCCGGGCGCGCCGGAAGCGGTCCGCGGGTGGGGGTCCCCGGCGACGTCAAGCTGGGGGAGGGGGTGTCGGCCGGCCGCGCGGAACGGTGATGCGCCTTGTCGATGGCGACCGCGGCGACCGCGATCACGATGACGCAGACGATGGCGGCCACCGGGGCCAGGCCGCGGCGCCGGCGAGGGTTCCAGACCGGCGGACGCAGCGGCGGCGTGGTGCTCGGCCCCCAGGCGTCGGCGGCCGCCCGGTAGGCGTCCCGCAACCTCTCCTCCAGCGGCGGTACGGTCTTCATCGTTCCTCCCCCAAGGCCCGTGCCAGCGTCGACATCGCGCGGGAGGCGGTCGATGAGACCGTCCCGCGAGAGACCCCCAGGATGCGGGCGATCTCGTGCTCGGACAGCTCGCAGAAGTACCGCAGTGTCAGCACTTCCCGCTGCCGACGAGGCAGCGCGGCCACCGCGGCCAGCAGTTCCCGGCGTTCCTCACCGATCAGCGCCGCCGACTCCGCCGACCACACCGGCGGCTCGTAGGCGTGCCCGAACCGTGCGGCCACGGCGCGGCGGCGCAGCACCGAGCGGCATCTGTTGAGCACTGCCGAGCGCACATAGGTCAGCGCGGCCGCCGGATCATGCAGCCGCGCCCACTTGCGATGCAGCCCGAGGAAGGCGTCCTGCACCACATCCTCGGCCGTCACCGGGTCGCCGACCATCAGCGTCGCCAACCGCGTCAGTCCCGCGGCATGGGATCGGTACAGGTCGCTCAACGTCGAAGGCGGCGTGGTCACGATGCCCTTCATAGTGCGCCCACCAGGCGCGAATTCGGGTCCCACACTTCAGAGACGCCCCAGGGGGCACAATGCTGAGTCCGTCCGGAAGACTTTTCACCGGAACATGCTCGACCGCCGTGACCTCGGGATCCGCACACATCGAGACGATCACACTTCTGGACGACGCCGTTGACCATGCGTGCCCGTATGCTCACCGCGTCCGCCATGGTCCAGCTCGGCAACGGCTATCCACGCGAGGGCATCGTCACCGCCGGGCCGGCCACAGATCGCTCAATTTCACACTTGCGGGAAATGACAAGTGACCTCGGCTGGAAGGGGCGTTTTCTGACACATATGACGAAGACAGCACCTCTGAACCCTGACGAAGGTTTCCAGCTCGCCGTCGATCTGAAGGGCACGAACTTCGGCGTCGACTTCAACCCGGTGGCCGATCGGCTGCGAGTGACCAGCGACACCGGCCTGAATTTGCGGCACGATCTCAACAGCAATACCACGGTCATTGATTCCCCTTTGTCGGCCACGGGCGTCTCGGCCGCCGCGTACACCGACAACGACCGCAGCCAGGCCACCGAGACCACATTGTTCGACGTCAACACGGCCACCGACCAGGTCGTCATCCAGTCCCCGCCGAGCAGCGGCAGCCTGGTCCCGACCGGCACCCGCTGCGTGGACGCGGGCCCCAACCCGGGCCTCGACATCTTTAGCGACCTCAGCAATGGCAAGACGACCTCGAACCCGGCCTTCGGCACCTTCATCCCGGCGGGCGGCAAGGCCACCCTCTACACCGTCGAACTCCTCACGGGCGCCTGCTCCCCGGTAGGTCCAGTTCCCGCTTTCCATCACCGACATCGCCATCTCACTCGATTCGGACTGAAATCCCGCCGGCCAACCGGCCACAATGCACCTGTCCCGCGGGGCTGGCCCTTCGCGGTCGCAGGCTCGAACCGGCTCCGTCACGAGCGTCGGAGTCCGCCCGGCGGACGGTCAGTGCAACCGCAGGCAGGCGGCAGTGTGCAACCGCAGGGAGGCGGTGGTGTCCATCTCGACGGTCGGCCCTTCGGTTCAGACCGGCTCCAACGATCCTCCGGCGGAATGCCGTGCGCGCTCCTACTCGGTGCGCAGGGCCGTTGCGGTGCGGACGCGCGCGGCCCAGGTGGCCGGCAGCAGCGCACCGGCCGTCGCGAGGGCCGCTCCGCCCACCAGCAGCACCGCTAAGACCGGCCCCTGGTAGACGGCCATGTACGCCTCCGGGATGCGGGTGCCCGCGGCGTCGCCCACCAGCGGCATCACGGCCTCGTGCAGCATCATTCCGACCGGGACGCCGATCGCGCCCGCCACCAGGCCGATCGCGGCCGCCGTGGTGACCACCATGGCCACCGTCTGCCGTGGCGACATGCCCAGTGCCTTGAGGACGCCCAGGTCGTGCACGCGTTCCCGGGTGTCCAGGACCACGGTGTTGAGGACGCCGAGGGCCGCGACGGCGACCAGCAGCACCGTGAGCGACCCGGCGAGCGCGTTCATGGCGGTGACCGTGGAGCTCGTCTCCGCCGTGTTGGGCCGGCCGCCCGCGCCGAGCGGGGTCAGGGCGCGGTTCAGCTCCGTCAGATAGGGGCCCGGGCCGGTTCCCGGCATGAGATCAATGTGGAAGCGGACCGACGGAGGGTCGAAACGGGCCCCCAGCCCGGCGACGGACGCGGCGTCCGTCAGGATCACCATGCCCCCGTCCCGCAGGTCGAAGGTCTCGCCCACCAGGCGTATCCGCACTTGACGATCGCCGTTGGCGAGCGTGATGGTGTCGCCTGTGCGGGTACCGGTCGCCTCCAGGAACCCCGAGGGCGCCACCGCCTCCCCGGGGGCGCGGAACCAGGATCCGGTGATCATCTGGTAGGAGCCCCAGGCCGAGTCGCCCTCGTAGGCGACGAGGTCGACCGCGTCGGCCAGCCCGGCCACCCTGACCTCCGTCCCGGACGTGCGGAAGTGGCGCCGGGTGCCGGGCTGGGCGTCGATGGTCCGGGCGACGGCGGCCGCGTCGGCGACCCGCGGTGCTCCCGACGATCCTTGGGACGGCGGCGTGACCGTGTGCACCACCACGGCGCCGGGCGACCGGCGGTTGAGACCGTCCTGCACGTCGCCGAACGACAGGACGAGGCCGGTGGTGAAGGTGACCGCGACCATGCCGAACGCCACGGTGGCGCCCATGGCGGCCGACCGGGCGGGCCGGGCGAACGGGGCCGCCAGCCCCATGCTGATCGGGCACGGCAGCACCGGCCGTCCGACCATCCGCTGGATGCCGCGTCCCCGCCCCGGGCGGGGCGCGCGGCCGTCCACGATCGCCTCGGCCGCCCGCAGGCGCCCGGCCCGTGACGCCGGCACCAGCGCCGTGACCGCCACCGCCACCAGCGCGGCCGCCGGGACGGCGAGGTCGATCCACAGGGGGATCGTCTGCGCACCCGTCCCGAACGCGTCGCCCTGCCGGCGCATGGCGGGGATCGCCAGCAGGTTGCCCAGTGCGACGCCGAGCGCGGCCCCGGCGAGCGCGGGCGCGAGCGCCTGCACCACATAGGCCCGCACGACCTGCGCCGGGGTGAATCCCAGCGACTTCAGCACACCGATCCGCCGGGTGGCCGCGCCGACCGCGCCGTTGACCACCACGCCGATCGTCAGGACCGACATGAAGAGGCCCAGCACGCCGAAGGCGACGACGAACGGCACGTAGACCCCGCTTTCGCGCTCGGCCGCGAGCTTGATCGTGAGGTACGACTCCGCCCCGGTCAGCGACCCCGGCGGAACCGCAGCGGCGATCGCGGCGCGATGCGCGGCGAGCCGGGCGCCGGTGGAGGCGTCCGCGAACCGGTAGAGCATCTGGTACGCGGGCGCGGCGCCGGCCGCGCCCAGCGTCCGGAGCTGGGCAGGCGACGTCCAGGCGTCCGCGCTGCGCCCCGCCGACCTGGCCCGCCCCACGACGGTCAGCGTCGGGCCGCCGCGCGCGTCGGGGAACGACAGCCGGTCACCGACCCGGACGGGCAGGGCGTCGGGCGACAACACGATCTCGCCAGGCGCGGTCGCCCACCGGCCCTCGACGAGGCCGACGGCGTCGATCGGGCCGCCCGGCGCGTCCCGTCCGGCCACCGTGATCGGCGGCGCCGTCACGCCGGGACCGCCCGAGGCGATCCGCGGCGCCAGCGACAGCACCCGGTACGGCCCGGTCGAGGCCGACACCCCGGAGACGCGGGCGGTGGCGGCGAGCCGCGCGGGCGGGACGTCCCGGCCGTCGAACCACGCGGTCAGATGCGCGCCGCGCTGCCGGGAGAAGGCGTCGTCGAACGGCGCGCTCGACGCCACGATCAGCCCGGCGGACAGCACCGACGCCGCGACGGCCATCATCGTGGTCAGCGTCATCACCAGCGTCTGCACCCGCCGCCGGGCGACGCCGGCCCGCACGACCCTCCCGAGTGCGCTCACCGGGCCGCCGCCTTGCTGATCCGGCCGTCGGTCAGCTCGATCGTCCGGGTCGCGCACGCCTCCGCGAGCGCGGTGTCATGGGTGACCAGCACCATGGTCTGCCCGTCGGCGTTCAGGCCGGTCAGCAGCCTGCGGACGTCGTCGGCCGCCGCGCTGTCCAGCGCCCCGGTCGGCTCGTCGGCCAGCAGCAGCGGGGGCCGGTTCATCAGGGCCCGGGCGACCGCGACCCGCTGCCGCTGACCGCCCGACAGCCGGCCGGGGAAGGCGCGGGCGTGCTCGCCGATGCCGAGCCGCGCCAGCAACTCCGCGGCCCGCTCGCGGCCCGCCGCGCGCGGCATCCGCGCCAGCCGGGCGGGCAGCAGCACGTTGTCGAGGACGGTCAGATCGTCCAGCAGGTTGAAGAACTGGAAGATCATGCCGATCCGGGCGCGCCGGTACTTGGCCAGGGCGGCCTCTCCCAGGCTGTCGACGCGGACCTCGTCCACGGTGACGCTCCCGGAGGTGGGCTTGTCGAGCCCGGCGATCATGTTGAGCAGGGACGACTTACCGCTCCCCGACGGGCCCAGGACCGCGAGCGCCTCGCCTCGCCGCACGTCCAGATCGAGACCGTCCAGCGCCGGAGTTCCGGTGTCGTAGGTCTTGGTCACGTCTCGGATCTGGATCACAGCCGCTCCCGGTCGTCGAGGGTGATTCGACATTAGCGACGGCAGGTGTGCGACACATCACTCACAGTGATGACTCTTCCGGCGTACCGGCCCAGTGGGTCATCCTTGCGATGTAGTCCGGTCGGCGCGCCCGGCTCGCATCGGGGCGGATGTGCCCGCTATGACGGTTTGCGATATTGATGGGGTGAGCAGAGCAGCCCTCGTCTGGCGCCCCTCCGCGGCACCGCCCCGCCTGTCCCGCTGGGCCTGGACGGCCGACGCGGTCCTGGCCGTCCTGCTGGCCGCGGCGACGGTCACCGGCACATTGGACGGCCCG
This sequence comes from Actinomadura rubrisoli, assembly GCF_004349215.1. Classification (GTDB taxonomy): domain Bacteria; phylum Actinomycetota; class Actinomycetes; order Streptosporangiales; family Streptosporangiaceae; genus Spirillospora; species Spirillospora rubrisoli. The sequence continues at coordinate 12,661 of NZ_SMKU01000081.1, forward strand.
GACGGCGCGGAGCCGGCGCTGCCCACCGTCTCGGGAGTGCCCAGCGCGCCCCCGCCCCTCCCGGAGCCGTCGAAGCTCACGGTTCCCTTGGACCTCGGGGGAGCGGAGCTGGCCTGCTACCTGCTGCTGGCGGTGATGAGCGCGCTGCCGCTGCTCGTCCGCCGCCGGTACCCGCTCGCCGCTCTCGCCGCCGTGGTCGCAGCGGCGCTGGCGTACCACCTCGGACCGGCGCTCGACCCCATGTTCACCTTCGTGTCCTGTGTGGTCGCGGCCTACAGCGCCGTCATGTACAGCCCCTACCGCCTGCCCGCGGCGGCGGGAGCGGCGGCCGCCGCGCTGCTCCTGGTGGCCGACCACGAGACCCGTGTGCCCGAACTCCAGTCCGATCTGATGGTCCTCCTCGCCCTGATCCCGATCGGTCTCGCGGCCAATGCGATCCACACCTGGAAGCAGCGGGTGCGGGAACTGGAGGCGTCCGCGCGCCTCGCGGTCGAGCGGGAGAGGTCCCGGATCGCGCAGGAACTCCACGACGTGGTGACCCACAACGTCAGCGTGATGGTGGTGCAGGCGGGCGCGGCCCGCCTGATGTTGCGCGAGGCCCCGGACAAGGCCGAGACGGCACTGCTGGCGGTGGAGTCCGGTGGGCGCGCCGCGATGACCGAGCTGCGTCACGTCATGGACCTCCTCACGATGGACGGCGACGCCGCCGACCTGGCTCCGCGGCCGACCCTGGACCAGGCCGGGGAACTGGTGGACCGCGTCCGGAGCGCCGGCGTATCGGTGGAGCTCTCCGTCACCGGCACCCCCGTCCCCCTGCCCGAGGGAGTGGACCTGACCGCCTACAGGGTCGTCCAGGAATCCCTGACCAACGCCGTCAAGCACGCCGAGGGCGCCGAAGTGAAGGTCCTGATCGAGCACCATCCCCGGACGCTGCGCCTGGAGGTGACCGACACGGGCGGCACCGTCGCCCCCGCCTCCCATCGCGGAAGCGGACGCGGACTGATCGGCCTCCGAGAGCGCGTGGTCCTCTTCGGCGGGACCCTGGAGACCGGGCGAAGGCCCAGCGGCGGCTACCGGGTACGCGCCACCCTGCCCCTGGAGGACGCCAAAAGGGGCGCCGTGGCGTGACCGAGCCGCTTCGCGTACTGATCGCGGACGACCAGACCCTCGTCCGCACCGGCTTCGGAATGATCCTCACCGCGTCGGGGATCAACGTCGTCGCCGAGGTCTCCGACGGTGACCAGGCCATCGAGGCCGTGCGCCGGACCAATGTCGACGTGGTGCTCATGGACGTCCAGATGCCCGGCACCGACGGTCTGGAGGCCACCCGCCGGATCATGGCCGAGGTCCCCGAGCCGCCGCGGGTCGTCATGCTGACGACCTTCGACCTGGACAGGTACGTCTACGCCGCGCTGGCCGCCGGCGCCAGCGGCTTCCTGCTGAAGGACATCTCGCCCGAACACCTGGCCGCCGCCGTCCGCCTGGTGCGGACCGGCGACGCGCTCCTGGCCCCGTCCATCACCCGGCGGCTCGTCGAGCGCTTCGCCACCGGTGCGGACCGCGACGCGAAACTCCACCGCGACCTCGCCCCCCTCACCGCCCGGGAACTGGAGGTCCTTCGGCTACTCGCACGCGGCCTCACCAACGCCGAACTCGCCGGGCACCTTCACCTGAGCGAAGCCACAGTGAAAACCCATGTCGCGCGAATCCTGAGCAAACTCGACCTGCGAGACCGCGCCCAAGCCATCATCGTCGCCTACGAGACCGGCCTGATCACCCCCAGCACCCACTGACCACACACCAGCGGCGCACCGGTGAGTCCACCCCACCCCGGCCGTGGCGGCGCGCGAGTCCGGCGGGCTGGTGGTACTGGCGGCCTGCGTGAGCGACCTGCCCGATCTCGACCACGATGAGGCGCTGACGCCGGCGACGATGTTCCTCGCGGCTGGAGCGGTGGACGTCATCGGCGCCCTTCACCCACCATGGGTGCTGAGCGATCACCGGTGAGGTTCCGGAGTCCGGCACTATCCACGATCATCACCCGCCCGCGACCGCGACGCACCATTCCCTTGGCCTCCAGTTCTCGAAGGGCTTTCTGGACCGTGCCCTCCTTCGCGCTGACCTGAGCGGCTAGCTCGGCCTGGGTCATGCGGACCTCGATGCCCGACCGGGCGGCACCGGACGAGAGGTCCTGCTGGGCGATATCGCGCAGCGCCCGCGCCACCCGGGTAGGCACGTCATTTCCCGCCGATTCCAGGCGCCGCTGGACGGAGCTGAGCAAACGATCGCCGCTCATCTGGTAGAGGGCCACCCCGGCCTCGGCATGGGTCTCAACATAACGCCGGAATTCCGACCCATTGATCATTTCGGTCACCACCGGGCCGCAGGTGACGACGGTCGCGGTGCGCTCGGTGTCCAGGAACACGGCCATCTCGCCCACGATGTCGCCGCAGACGCGCCTGCCCAGTAGCGTCTCAGTCCCGTTCTCGGCGACGGCGCTCACCTTGACCACGCCCTTGAGCAGGACATGGACGGTCTCACCCCGGTCACCCTGGCGAAGCAGGACGTGCTGGGCGGGATACGACTGAACGACTCCCAAACGGAGGAGGGAATCCCGGGCGTGCCGGGGAAGCCTGGCCAGCACTGTGCCCGCGGGCCATGATCGGTCGTCGATCCGCGAGTGCACCGCAGGCCCTCCAGATACGCTCTCGTGCCGAATACGGAAACAAATCTAGTGGCGGCAACGCGCACTGAGGGGCGGTGACGGGAATTGGGGAGGGCTCCCCGTCGACCTGCGTAGTCGCACGATCATGGTCGTGGCAACGCGAACCCTTCCCACCGGGAGATTCCCGGCCAGCGCATGTGCACGGGCCCGACGGTCCAACACTCGACGACCCTGGTCGATGGAGATGCCGGATCGGGAGGCTGGCGGCCGCAGGACCGCGGCACCTGGAGGATCACGCGTGCCAGGCGGCTTCCCGCCTTGACCGATGGCTCCCCGTGTGCCGCGTACCGCCAGCCGAAGTGCCTCTCTCCGACGCCGGGTTCCGCGATGACCGGGAACAGCGGGGCCAGATCGATCTGATGCCCGGTCCCGGGTATTCCGTCGGAAATGCTCAAGAAACGCAGCGACCGCGAGATCGTATGGCGCTCGGCCGCGGGCGGCGCCTCGGTCACCGATCGGGGCAGCAGATCGTAAGCGATCGGGGGCCCGCACGCCCGTATCGGTGTAAAGATCGCGAATCCCCAGGCACTCGAAGTCCTGGGGCGCCGTTCAGGTTGCGCAACGTCCATTACCTCTCGCTCGGCGCCGCCTTATTGGCGTTCCGTTCGGGGCGGTTCGTGATCGCCTTGACGGCGATACGGCCCGCATGGACAAGCATGCGGGTCTCAGCTCCGGACAACCCGCATCAATGCCGGTAGAGGTGCGCCGTCGTGCGGCAGGGTGGATTCACGCTCAAGCGAACGCCACGACCACGTGTCCGCTTTGACAGTAATCGAGATCCATCCCGACGCATTGAGGTCCACAGGAGATGGATGACTTCTACGAGATCCTCGACCTACCCCGGACGGCCACGCCCGAGGAACTCGGCGGGGCGATCCGCCGACAGCTGCGAACTTGGACAAAACGGACCAACAATCCGGTACTAGAGCGACGCCAGGAGGCCGAGCGCCGGGTCAAGCAGTTGAGCGAAGCGCGTAAGGTGCTCCTCGATCCGCACCAGCGCGCCGAGTACGACCGGCGGCTGGAGCAGAGTCCACATCCCGCCGCGTCCGGGTCCGAGAGATCGAGTCCCTCACCGGATGACGAGCCGGGGAGCACGACGTGGCTTGAGATGGCCGCGCACCTTCTCGAACAAGGCGACCTGCCCGGCGCGTCCTATGCCGCGCGGCAGGCGCGGGACGCGGATCTCTCGGACGCCAACGCGTGGATCATGTGCGCCCGCCTGAGCACGCGGCTGGGAAAGATGAACGACGCGAACTTCGAGGCGGATCAGGCGATCATTTCTGATGCCGGCAACCCCGAGAGCCACTGCGCACGAGCCGAGGTTCATTTTCGTCTCGGAAACTGGGGAGAGGCGTATCGATCCTTTCGGCGCGCTGCGCAGTTGGCTCCCGAGATGGAGGGACCTCGTATCGGGCTTGGGTCCGCGCTGCTGCGTCTCCAGCGGTATGAGGAGGCCGTCGCGATGTTCGAGCGCCTTTACGCCGACGCATGGGACAGGCGACTGGCAGGTGATCGACTCGGTAGCGCGCTCGTGGAGGCCGCGGACGCCGTCCCCGGAATACGCGCCCCCATAGGGCCGGGCATGCCCTCTCCGCATGAGGCCGCTGCCATGGTCCAGTACCTCGATCGGGCGTTGCAGGTGGCAAGTGACAAACGATTGCTGATGGCAGCCAGGAACAGGAAGATGCGGCTGGCGCCACTCGCGCAACGCGGCACGATTATGCGAAATAGGGGAAGTCAAGGCCCGGCGAACGCCATGCTGACGACCATTGTGGAAGTGCTGAAGCGGGGGCTGAAATAGTTCTTTCCTCCGCTCATGAAAATTGAAAGTACATCAAGGGGAGGAGACCTGATGGCGCTGGCCATCGGCATAGATCTCGGTACGACGTATTCCGTCGTCGCGGCAGTCCGTCCCGGTGGACGGCCGGACGTGCTCTGGAACCGTGAGGGCGACCACCTCACGCCCTCGGTCGTTCTGTTCCAGGGGGTCGACGACGTCCTGATCGGCAAGACCGCCAAGAACGCGGCCAAGGACCTGCCGGCGGACTGCGTCGAGTTCGTCAAGCGGCAGATGGGAAATCCCGATTGGGTCTTCGCCGACTCGCACGGCGGGGCGCACGGAGCCGAGGAAATCTCCGCTCTGATCCTCAAGCGCCTTGTGGAGGATGCCTCCGAGACGCTCGGCACCGAGATCCGCGATGTGGTCATCACCGTACCGGCCTACTTCGACGACGCCCGGAGAAGGGCCACCAAGGACGCTGGTGAGATCGCCGGACTCAGGGTGCTGCGGCTCATCAACGAGCCCACGGCGGCGGGCATCGCGTTCGGTACCGACGCCGCGGAGTCCGGCACGCTGTTCGTCTACGATCTCGGAGGCGGGACCTTCGATGTCACCGTGATGCGCCTCGGCAAGGGCGAACTGGAGGTGGTCGCCACCGCGGGCGACCGGAATCTGGGCGGTTTCGACTTCGACAACAGGCTCATGGAGCACGTGGCTCGCGAAGTGGCGGACCAGGGTGGGCCGTCCTTGCAGGACGGCGGAAGCCTGGAAGCCGAACTGCGCGAGAAATGCGAACACGCCAAGCACACGCTCACCCGATCGACCAGAACCCGGATATTCTTCAGCGACTCCGGCGGAAACTACACTGTCGAGGTCGGTCGCGAGCAATTCGAGACACTGACGAAGGATCTGCTGGACAGAACCGCGGACACCGTCGCCGAGGTGCTGGAAGAGTCGAACACCACCTGGTCGGACATCGACCGCATCCTGCTCGTCGGGGGCTCGACAAAGATGCCCATGGTGCGGGAAATGCTTGAGCGGCTCTCCGGCAAGGCGCCGGATTCCACCGTGAACCCCGACGAGGTCGTCGCCTTGGGTGCAGCGATCGTCGCCGATATGGAACTCACCAAGAGGCGTCGGCCGGATGCCGAACTCCCGCACAAGGTCCGGGATGTGACCTCGCAGAGTCTGGGAGTCATCGCGGTAGAAGACGATCTCATCACGGAGGTCAACTCGATCATTATTCCCAAGAACGCGAAGATTCCTTGTAAGGAATTCCAGATCTACCGGACGATCGCGCATCATCAGCGCCAATTCAAGCTGCAGGTCACCGAGGGTGACGATGATGACGTGAGGTACGTCACCAAACTGCTTGAGCATCCCATCGAACTTCCCGGCGGTCTTCCGAAGGAGTCCCCTCTCAAGATCATTATGTCCTATGACATCGATGGAGTCGTGCATGTCGAGATCATCGACGCCGTCTCCGGACAGTCACTGGGCGAGGTGGAACTGGACCGCCCGGCCAATCTCGACGACGCCGAGGTGGCCGGCCTCTCCACCACCGTAGGGAAGGCGCGGGTGCAATGACCGACGACGCAGAGCAGACCCGGCTTGAGGAAATTGCTCGCCGACTGGGCGATCTGGAGGACCTCTTCCGACGCCGGCTCCTGGACGACCGGGACAAACGCCGGTTGATCGACGATCTGGGTCGGCGCGTCCGCGATTCTGAACACGGGCTTTTCCGGCAGTATCTGCATCCCTTCATAAACGGCATCGCCCTCGTTCTCGACCGGCTTGACCGGTATTCCGGCCCTGATCGGGAGTACGTCAGCTCCGTTCGTGCGGAGCTGCTGGAAGTGATGGCGCTCCAAGGAGTCACCGAAGTGCCGACGCGCGGCCCCTTCGATCCATCGCACCATGCTGCCGTGGAGACCCGGCAGGTGACCGGCTTCCCACCCGGCACCATTCTTGAGGTGTCCTCGTGCGGTCTCGCCCATGGCTCGTGGATCTTCCGGCCTGCCAGGGTGGTGGTCTCTGCCCCGGAGACCCCTTCGGGCGAGGCGGCACCGCCGAGCCCCGAACACGCAGACGAAGCCTGAACGAGTCGAGCCACGGTCATCAGTACCAGTGACGCCGTCCTCGCGGACCGGCCCGCACTGGGAGCCGCCCGCCCAGTTGGACGGCGGGGCGGACCATCACTCCTGGTTGAAGAAACCCTCGTCGGAGATACTGCTCTGCGCCGTCAGGATGGTCGTGTTGTCGGGCAATATCAGAAAGACGCGGCGGGAGAGGCGCTCGATGTCGCCGCGGCGGCCCAGAATGAGTCCGGACGCGAAATCCACGATCCGTCGCGCCGCGGCCTCGTCCATGCCGTCTAGATTGAAGATGACAGGGATGTTCTGCCGGTAGTACTCGCCGATAGTCGCGGCGTCCCGGAAGTTCCGGGGGCGAACCATAGCGATCTGGAATCCTTCGCCCATGGCGACCTGGCCGTTGGGGTTGTCCACGTCGTCAGGCCTCACGTCCACGACATCAGGGGTGTAGTGCTCGCTGACCGGTGCCTCATCCTCGTCTTCGACGAGGCCGAGCCAGGTGGCCGCCTTTCGGATTGCCATGCGGACCTCCGTCGAGGTGGGCGAGTCCTGTGTCGACCACCATCGAGCACAGAAGGGCGGGACCGCGACGAATCGATGATAAGGGACTGTTGAACAATGCTAAGACTCGCCTGACCATCTCCGCCTCCGACACGCCGGGGCTCGGAAGGACCAGGCAGCCTTCCACCACTGGGGACCCGCCCTCGCCGTGGCCTCTGGCGAGGGGGAATGGCCGTCGCGGGCACGCGCTCCGGGGCCTCGACGAGTACTGCGGTGGCTGCGAGAGCACGACCCGGTGCACTGGCTTCGGCCTCGGAGTACGGGCCGGGCTTCCGACCCTCGGCGGGGACGAGACCGGCTGGCTTCAAGCAGATGGTCGAGTACGCGGAAAGGGCCGAGGTTCGCCCGGAGGTCAGGCACCTGGCCAATTCCATCGCGACCCTGACGTTGCCGGAGTCCCGGTTCGATCTCGTCCGGCCCGGTCACGCGATCTACGGGCTGGCGGGCGGTCGGCGGCGCCGGATCTCGGGTCGGGTGTGCATGGATCAGCTCGTCATCGACCTCGGAGATGACGCGGGCCTCTGCGCGGGGGACGAGGTCGTGCTGTTCGGGCCGGGGAACCGGGGGGAGCCGACCGCCCAGGAATGGGCGGACGCGCTCGGCACGATCTCTTATGAGATCGTCACCCGGATCGGGCCCCGGGTTCCGCGGGTTTATGAGGGTCGGGTTCAAGATCGTCCGGCGGCCGGCCGGAGCCTTGACCTCGGGTGATCTTTAGACAGGGCCCGGGACCTTAACTTTCGTCAGGTTCCCCTTGGGTCTATCAGCCGATGTCCGGTGGCCGCCGCTCCTCCAGAATCCGACACATGACCGAGGAGACAGCGGCCGTGAGGGCATCCGGCCTGAAGAAGAGGTACGGATCCGGTGACGCCGCGGTCATCGCGCTCGCCGGTGTCGATGTCACTTTCCGCCGTCAGAGGTTCACCGCGATCATGGGCCCGTCCGGCTCCGGAAAATCGACGCTGATGCATTGTGTCGCCGGCCTCGACAAGCCGGATGAGGGAGAGGTCTGGATCGGGGGTACCAGGCTGGCGGGGCTGAACGACGACCAGCTCACCGATCTGCGCCGGGAAAAGGTCGGATTCCTGTTTCAGACCTACAACCTGCTGCCGACCCTGACCGCGCTGGAGAACATCACGCTGCCGTTCGACCTGGCCGGCAAGAAGGCGGACATGCGGGTCATCGACGCGATCGTCGACGCCCTCGGCCTGGGGGATCGTCTCGACCACCGTCCCACGCAGCTCTCCGGAGGCCAGCAGCAGCGGGTCGCCTGCGCGCGGGCGCTGGCGGCGGAACCGGAGGTCGTGATCGCCGACGAGCCGACCGGGGCCCTCGACTCCAACTCCTCCGACGAGCTGCTCGGCTACCTCAGGCGCAGCGTGGACGAGATGGGCCAGACCGTGGTGATGGTGACGCACGAGCCGAGCGCCGCGGCCTACGCCGACCGTGTGCTGTTCCTGGCCGACGGCAGCATCGTCGACGAGATGCCGGCCCCGACGGCCGACTCGGTCCTCGACCAGATGAAGGCCCTGGAGAAGGTGGGCCGCTGATGCTCAAGAGTCTGCTGCGCGATCTCCGTGCGCATAAGGCCCGGGTGGCGATGACCCTGGCGGCCATCGTTCTCGGGGTCACCGCGACCGTCGCGAGCTGGGTGGTGAGCGACTCCTTCTCCGCCTCGCTGGCGGCCAAGGAGCAGCGTTCGGGCGTGGCCGCGTCGGTGGGGAGCCCGCCGGAGAACGAGGCGGCGCTCACGCCAGCGGACCGGGCCCGGCTGGCGCGGGTGGCGGGCGTCGCACGCGCTGACGGGGTGGTCGTTGGACGCGCCGGGCTCGTGGGACCGAAGGGCAAGCTCGTCAAGGCCGAAACGGTGCCCGACCACGCCGGCACCAACTGGGCGGGCGCCGACCGATTCCGGCTCCGGGACGGGAGGGCGCCGACCCGGCAGGGCGAGGTGGCCCTCCAGCGGGACGTCGCGAAGAAGACGGGCTTCAAGGCGGGCGACACCGTCACCGTGCTGGTGTCGGGCGGCCGTACCGACCGGGCCGTCGTCACCGGCGTCTTCGACTACCGCAACCTCGGCCCGACGGAGGCCGAGGAGAAGGTGACGCCGCCGGACCACGTGCCGTCTCTCGCCTACGATGACGCGACCGCCCGACGGCTCCTGCGCGGCGCCTTCCAGCGGGTGGAACTGACGGCGCGGCCCGGTGCCGACCCGAAGGCGATCGCGGCGGCGGCGCGCGCCGCCGCCCCGCGCGGCAGCCTCGTCGCCACCGGATCCCGGCTGGCGGCGGCGGGCGACAAACAGATCGACAAGGAGGCCGGCAGCCTCCGCGTGACCATGCTGCCGTTCGCGGCCATCACGCTGATGGTGGGCATGTTCGTCATCGCCAACACCTTCGGCATGCTGATCAAACAGCGGACGCGGCAGTACGCGCTGCTGCGGGCCGTCGGCGCCAAGCGGCGGCAGGTGCGCTGCTCCCTCATCCTGGAGGCCTCCGTGCTCGGGCTGATCGGCGGCACGCTGGGCGTCGTGCTCGGCACCCTGCTCGGCCCGCTCCTGGTCGCCGCCATGCAGCCCGACGAGGACCTGAAGTTCGTGCTGAGCCCCAGCGCCACCCTGCTCGGGTACGGGGTCGGCGTCGTGGTGTCGGTGCTGGCCGCCTACGGTTCGGCCAGGCGCGCCGCGGCCGTCCCGCCGGTGGCAGCGCTGCGGGTCGAAGGGGTGATCCCGCGCGAGACGAAACGGCTGCGCATCATCATGGGGCTCGGCGCCATCGCCGCCGGGGCGGTGATGGTCTTCGCCACAGCGGGCCCCGGCGTCTCGAACCAGGCCCGGATCATCGGCACGGCGGGTGCGATCCTCGCGACCGCCGGTGTGCTGCTCCTGGGGCCCTTGCTCGCCGAAAGTGTGCTCGGCCCGTTCGCCCGGTTCGCCGGGCGGCGGGGTGGTCCGGCCGCCCGGATGGGGCTGCGCAACGCCGCGCGGGATCCCCGGCGCACCGCGGGAACGGCCTCCGCGATCACCATCGGGCTCGGCCTGGTCTGCGCGTTCGCCACGCTCAGCGCGACGTTCACCGCGCTGGTCGGCTCCACCACCCGCGCCAACACCCCGGCCGGGACCGTCGTGCTGCAGTCGGCGGCGGGCGGCGATTCCTCGCTCACCCCGGCGGAGATGGCGAAGGTCAGGTCGCTGCCGGGTGTGAGCGCGGTGGCCGGCAGCCGTGACATGAGCGTCAAGCTGCGCCACTCGGGCGGTGAGACGCCGAGGTTGATCTCCGCGATCGAGCCGGCCGCACTGCACAGCGTGCTGTCGCCGAAGATGGTCAAGGGTGTCGCCGACCTCGCCAAGGGGGCCGTCATCGCACGCAACCAGGCAGACATGCTGGGGCTGAAGCTCGGTGACCGGATCGTTCTGACTCCCCCCGGGACGACCTCGATCGACACCCGGGTGGTGGGGGTCTACGACGCCACCGAACTGCAGGCGAGCCTGTTCATCGACGTGGACGCCATTCCCGCGCCGCTGCGCGAGGACGTCACCACGATCTATGCCACCGGCTCGGATCCCCAGGCGGTCCGGCAGACCATCGAGGCCGCCTTCAAGGACCGGCCCGAAGTCGCGATCACCGACCGGGACGGACTCGCCGAGCAGGGCCTGGACGAGCAGAAGCTCGCCTTCACCCTGATGTACGCCATGTTCGGGGTCGCGATCGTCATCGCGATCTTCGGCGTCATCAACACCCTGGTCCTGGCGGTCATGGAACGCACCCGGGAGATCGGCATCGTGCGGGCCGTGGGGGCCAGACGTTCCCTGGTGCGCTCGACCATCGCGGTGGAGAGCACCGTCATCTGCCTGTTCGGTGCCGTGCTGGGAATCCTGGTCGGCGTCACGGTCGGCGCGGTGCTCCAGCACGTCGCGCTCGGGCAGCGGCTGTGGGACCTCACGATCCCGTTCGGGACCATCGCTCTGGCGATCGGCGGCCTCATCGTGATCGGGATCGGCGCCGCGCTGTGGCCCGCCCAGCGGGCCGCCAACACCGACGTCCTGGCCGCGATCTCGGCCGAATGACCGTCGGTGCCCATGACCCGGTCCGCCCGGCGCCCCCCGGGCGGACCGGCCGCACGACGCGGGAGACGCAGATGATCACTCTCAACGGGCTGACCAAGCGCTACGGCGACAAGACCGCCGTCGACGACCTCTCGGTGGAGATCCTGCCGGGGCGGGTCACCGGACTCCTCGGCCCCAACGGCGCCGGCAAGTCCACCACCATGCGAATGATCGTCGGCCACGACCACCCCACCTCGGGGCGGGCACTGATCAACGCAGAGCCCTACGCCGCACTGCGGCATCCGCTGCGCGAGGTCGGCGCGTTACTGGACGCCAAGGCGCTGCACCCCGGCCGCAGCGGGCGCCATCACCTGCGCGTCATGGCGAGCAGCAACGGGATCCCCTGGCGGCGCGTCGACGAGGTGATCGGCATGGTGGGGCTGGACAAGGTCGCGGGGCGGCGTACCGGCACCTTCTCGCTGGGCATGAGCCAGCGACTGGGCATCGCCGGCGCGCTGCTGGGCGATCCGGAGATCCTCATCTTCGACGAGCCGGTGAACGGACTCGACCTGGAAGGGGTGCGCTGGGTGCGCGGGCTCGCGCGCTCGCTGGCCGCCGAGGGACGGACCGTCTTCATCTCCAGCCATCTGCTGAGTGAGATGCAGCTGACCGCCGACCACCTCGTGGTCATCGGGAAGGGCCGCCTCATCGCCGACGAGCCCATCAAGGAGGTGGTCGCCCCCGATTCCGCCGCGGCCGTGCGGATCCGCAGTCCGGAGGCCGAGGGTCTCAGGGCGCTGGAGTGCTGGTTCCGGGTGGCGGGACGCACCGTTGAGAAGGCCGCCGCGGACGCGCTGACCGTGCGCGGTACGACCGTGGAGGAGGCCGGGGACGCCGCGCACGAACTCGGGGTGCGGTTGCACGAGCTCCGCGGGGAGACCCCCTCTCTTGAGGACGCCTACCTCCGCCTGACCACGGGACGCGCGGAGTACAGCGCGTCGCCCCGGCCCAGCGGCGCCGAGGCCGAGGGGAGGACGGGGCGATGACCGCGGATGTGAGTTCTCCGGCCCGAGGCGATCGGCGATCGCCTCTCGGGACGCCCAGTGGGGGCGGATTCGCGGGGGCGGCCATCGCGGAATGGCTCAAGCTCTGGACGGTGCGCTCCACCTGGTCCTGCCTGCTCGGTGCCGTCGTTCTGCAGATCGGCTACTCCGTGATCGTGGGCCTGGCCGGTCGCTCCCAGGAGCGGTCGGGCACGTCGGACGCGGCGAACATGACCGTGCCCGAGACGGCGGTCGGCGGAACGCTCTACATGGCGCAGTTCGCGGTCATCGCGCTGGTCGCGCTGAGCATCGCCGGGGAGTACGCAACGGGCGCCATCGGCCCGTCGTTGCTGTGCGTTCCCGTCCGCGGCCGGCTGCTGGCGGCCAAGAGCCTGGTCATCACGCTCGTGCTGTTCGCCGCGGGAGTGCTCCTCGCCGTGCTGGGCATGGCCGTGGCCGCGATGACACTGGGGGGATCGGGCAAGGAGACCACCGGGAGCGACCTGCTCGCGCACACTCTCGCCATCGGCGCCTACCTCGCTCTGGCGGCCGTCGTGGTCGTCGGGATCGGCGCCGTCATGCGGAGCATGGCCGGCACGCTGACGGCGACTCTCGTGATCATGCTGGTGGTGCCGGTGGGCCTGATGCTCACCAAGGCGGACGCGCTCGTCGCGGCGGCGGACTTCCTCCCCGGGCCCGCCGGGGTGCACCTGATGTACGGAAGCACCGGCCCGTACGGCCGGGGCGTCGCGCTGCTGGTGCTGGCGGGCTGGGCCGCGCTGGCGCTGGTCGCCGGGTACGCGGTGCTGCGGAGGCGCGATGCTTGATCATGGAACCGCGCTCGACGGGCGCGCCGCAGGCGCGGCCCGGCCGCGACCTGGCGACGACGGTGACCGCACGGTCCGCGACGGCGCGTTTCTCGCGAAGGGCACATCCATGGGGCCGAAGCCGGCGAAGACCGTTCTTCCGGGGCTGGTCCTGGGGCTCTCCGCCCTGGGGGAGAACGAGCTGTGGGGAGATGCCGGGCTTGAGCCCTGGCAACTGATCCTGACCGCCGTGCCGGTCGGCGCCGCGCTGTACCTGTGCCGCCGGATCCCGACGGTCTCCTTCTTCGCCGTCGCGGTGGTCATCATGGCGCAGCCGCTGAGCACCCCGGCGCTGACCACCCCCATCCTGCTGTCCTATCTGGCAGTCCTGGCGATCATGGCCTACCACGCGGGGTACACCGGCGTGGCCCGGCGGGCGTCCTGGCGGCTGCCCGTGATCTTGACGGCCGCGACGGTGGTCGGCTCCGGAGTCGTCGCCGTGCTGACGGGCGGCCCCAACGGCTGGGGATTCGGCCTCACGATGCTGGCGCTCTTCGGGTTGGTGCCCGCGCTGCTCGGCCGCGACCGGAGCAGGCAGCGGGAGCTGGTCCGCTCGGGCAGGAATCAGGTGGCGCGGCTCGAATGGGAGCAGCGCATCATCGCCCGGCAGACGCGACTGCGCGAACGGGCGCGCATCGCCCAGGACATGCACGATTCGCTCGGTCACGAGCTGAGCCTCATCGCGCTGCGGGTCGGCGCCCTGGAGGTCGCACCGGACCTGAAGGAACGCCAGCGGGGCGTGTTCGGCGAGCTGCGGTCGGCGGTCACGGCCGCCACCGAGCGGCTGACGGAGATCGTCGGGGTACTGGGCGACGACACCGAGCCCCCGGCCGAGGACCCGGCGCAGCGCGACATCCGGCGGCTGGTCGAACGCGCCCGGGACTCCGGCATGGAGATCGACCTGCGGGTCACCGGCGAGCAGCACCGCCCGCCGGCCATGATCGAGAACGCGATCTACCGGGTACTCCAGGAGGCGCTGACCAACGCCGTCAAGCACGCGCCCGGCGCCCCCGTCCAGGTCGTCCTCGACCACCGCGAGACCGAGTCGGTCGTGACGGTCCGCAACGATCGCCCGGCGACCGCCCGGGACTTGCGCCGCGGCGGCGGGCAGCGCGGGCTGACCGGGCTCCGCGAGCGCATCCGGCTGCTCGGCGGCACGCTCGACGCGGGCGCGCGCGATGGCGTGCACCAGATCAAGGCTCGACTGCCGCACGGGCGCGGCGCGGAGACGGGAGAGACATCATGACGATCCGCACGCTGCTGGCCGACGACGAGGCCATGGTGCGGGCGGGGGTACGGGCCATCCTGGCCGCCTCCCCCGAGATCGAGGTGGTGGGCGAGGCCGCGGACGGCCGGGAGGCGATCGACCTCGCCCAGCGCCTCCGCCCGCAGATGGCCCTGCTCGACATCCGGATGCCCGTCCTGGACGGGCTGGCCGCCACCACCGAGATTCTCAGGACCGTCCCCAGGACGTCCGTGCTCGTCCTCACGACCTTCGGCGACGACCTCCACATCGCCCGTGCGCTGGGCGAGGGGGCGAGCGGTTTCCTGCTGAAGGCCGGGGATCCGCGCGAGCTCATCACCGGTATCCACGCTGTCGCGAGCGGTGGGGCCTACCTTTCCCCCTCGGTGGCGCGCCGTGTCATCACCAGGCTCGGCGGCCCGGACCGGATGTCGCGCGTCGCGTCCGCCCACATCCGGGTCGCGGCGCTCACCGACCGGGAACGAGATGTGCTGGCGCTGCTCGGCGTGGGCATGTCGAACGTGGAGATCGCCCGCCGGTTGTGCGTCGTCGAAGCGACCGTCAAGACCCACGTCAGCGCGATCCTCAGCCGCCTGGGGGTCCACAACCGGGTTCAGGCGGCCCTGGTCGCCTATCAGGCCGGCCTCGTCGACACCAATCCCTAGTGCCACGGCGCCATGCATTCCTTAAATGACCTGGATGGAGGCGGGCTGATCGGCGCGCACCAGGACCGTGCCCCAAGGGGCCTGAAGACGGTCGAACAGCTCCCGCGGCTCTGGGCCCGGATCGGTGTCCATGGGCCGGCCTGGGGGTCCCGGGCTAATACAACGAAGGACCAGCGGGAAAGCGGCGAAGCCGCTGACCAGACTGATCCTGGGTCGGGGTGGGCGATACTGGGATTGAACCAGTGGCCTCTACCGTGTCAAGGTAGCGCTCTCCCACTGAGCTAATCGCCCGGAGCCGCTGCCTCGGGGGAGGCACGGCGGATCGAGGTGGAGACGGGATTTGAACCCGTGTACACGGCTTTGCAGGCCGTTGCCTCGCCTCTCGGCCACTCCACCAGAACAGAGACCTTCTGGTTCACAGCCTGAAAGGCCCCTCAGAGCGGAAGACGGGATTTGAACCCGCGACCCTCACCTTGGCAAGGTGATGCTCTACCCCTGAGCCACTTCCGCCTGCGCTGCCCGATGGCCCGGCCCTCGCGGGCCCGCCCCCTTGCGGCGACGGGGAAAACATTAGCGCGTCCTGGGCCGTTCCCCAAACCGGGTTTCCCGGCGAGGCGCGGGGAGACGCTTCGACGCAGGTCGAAGCGTGGGTCGCCTACCCTCGTGGGCATGTCCTCCGAACATGTCCTCGATGCCGACTTCGCCCCGGTCGCGGCGCTGATGGCGGACCGGGCGCGTGCCGCCATGCTGACGGCGCTGCTGGACGGGCGGCCGCTGGCGGCGGGCGAGCTGGCCCGGACGGCGGGCGTGAGCGCCCAGACGGCCAGCGCGCATCTCGCGCGGCTGCTGGACGGCGGGCTCGTCACGGTGATCAAGCAGGGGCGGTGGCGGTACTACCGGCTGAAGGGCGCCGAGGTCGCGCAGGTGATCGAGGCGCTGTCGCGGATCAGCCCGCCGGTGCGGGTGCGGAGCCTGCGGCAGTCGCGGGACGCGCGTCGGCTGCACGAGGCCCGGACGTGCTACGACCATCTGGCGGGCGGGGCCGGGGTCGCGCTGTTCGCGGCCCTGCTGGACGGCGGGATGATCGAGCCGGACGGCGGCGAGACGTACGCGGTGACGGAGAAGGGCGAGGAGCGTCTGGAGGCGCTGGGGCTGGACCTGGCCGCGGTGCGGAAGGCGCGGCGCCGGTTCGCCTGGCACTGCCTCGACTGGACGGAGCGGCGGCCGCATCTGAACGGGGCGCTGGGGGCGGCGGTGACGGAGCGGATGATCGAGGTGGGCTGGTTCG
>NZ_SMKU01000790.1 GCF_004349215.1 Actinomadura rubrisoli
GTGGACGATGCCTCGGTCGGGCTTGGAGCGGGACGGGCGGGTCTCTAGGACGGTTACGCGCAGGCGCAGGGAGTCGCCCGGACGGACGGGGGCGGGCCAGCGGAGTTCGTCCACGCCGGGGGAGGCGAGGCTGGCGACGCGGGACAGGACGTGGTCGGCGAACAGGCGCATCAGGATGGAGCCGGTGTGCCAGCCGCTGGCGATGATGCCCTTGAAGGGGCCGGTGGCGGCGAAGCCGGGGTCGAGGTGGATGGGCTGCGGGTCGAAGCGGCGGGCGAACTCGATGATCTCGGCCTCGGTCACGGAGACGTGGCCGTACTCGTAGGTGGTGCCGGTGGCGTAGTCCTCGAAGTAGCGGGCGTCGATGGGGGCCGCGAAGTCGTCGCCGAGGGCGCGGGTGGTGACCGTCATGGGGACAAGCATGGCCCGCTGTCAGCTTGCCAGGGAGTTCAGGAAGGCGTCGAGGAGGTCCGTCTGGCGGG
>NZ_SMKU01000791.1 GCF_004349215.1 Actinomadura rubrisoli
CCCCTCAACCCCAACGGCACCGTCCTGATCACCGGCGGCACCGGCACCCTCGGCACCATCACCGCCAAACACCTCACCACCCACCACAACACCCGCCACCTGCTACTGCTGTCCAGGCGAGGCCCCGACGCACCCGACGCCACCGAACTCACCAAGGAACTGACCGAGCTCGGCGCCACCGTCACCCTCGCGGCGTGCGACCTGACCGACCGCGCCGACCTGGAACGCCACCTGGCCGCGCTCGATCACCCGCTCACCGCCGTGTTCCACCTGGCAGGTGTCACCGATGACGCCACCATCGAGAACCTCACCCCCGACCAACTCCACACCGTCGTCGCCACCAAAGCCGACACCGCCCACCACCTCCACCACCTCACCCGCACCACCGACCTGGCCACCTTCACCCACTACTCCAGCCTCACCGCCACCCTCGGCAACCCCGGCCAAGCCAACTACGCCGCCGCCAACACCTACC
>NZ_SMKU01000082.1 GCF_004349215.1 Actinomadura rubrisoli
ACCTACGACCCCGTCCGCGGCCAGTACTACTGGCACCGCTTCTTCTCCCACCAACCCGACCTCAACTACGACAACCCCGCCGTCCAAGACGCCATGCTGGAGGTCCTGCGCTTCTGGCTCGACCTGGGCATCGACGGCTTCCGCCTGGACGCCGTCCCCTACCTGTACGCCCGCGAAGGCACCACCTGCGAAAACCTCCCCGAAACCCACACCTACCTCAAACGCGTCCGCGCCGAGGTCGACCGCCTCTACCCCGACCGCGTCCTGCTCGCCGAAGCCAACCAATGGCCCGCCGACGTCGTCGAATACTTCGGCGACCCCGGCGCCGGCGGCGACGAATGCCACATGGCCTTCCACTTCCCCGTCATGCCCCGCATCTTCATGGCCGTCCGCCGCGAACAGCGCTACCCCATCTCCGAGATCATGGCCCAGACCCCCAAAATCCCCGAATCCTGCCAATGGGGCATCTTCCTGCGCAACCACGACGAACTCACCCTGGAGATGGTCACCGACGAAGAACGCGACTACATGTACACCGAATACGCCAAAGACCCCCGCATGAAAGCCAACATCGGCATCCGCCGCCGCCTGGCCCCCCTCCTGGACAACGACCGCAACCAACTCGAACTCTTCACCGCCCTCCTGCTCTCCCTCCCCGGCTCCCCCGTCCTGTACTACGGCGACGAGATCGGCATGGGCGACAACATCTGGCTCGGCGACCGCGACGCCGTCCGCACCCCCATGCAATGGACCCCCGACCGCAACGCCGGCTTCTCCCAATGCGACCCCGCCCGCCTCTACCTCCCCGTCATCATGGACCCCATCTACGGCTACCAAGCCGTCAACGTCGAAGCCCAAGCCAACAACCCCGGATCCCTGCTCCACTGGACCCGCAAAATGATCGAAATCCGCCAACGCCACCCCGTCTTCGGCGTCGGCTCCTACATCGAACTCTCCGCCTCCAACCCCTCCGTCCTCGCCTTCACCCGCGAAATCAACAACGGCGACACCAACCAATGGGGCGGAATGGACACCGTCCTCTGCGTGAACAACCTGTCCCGCTTTCCCCAGCCTGTGGAACTGGACCTGCGGCGCTTCCAGGGCTCCACTCCGATCGAGTGCATGGGCGGCGTGCAGTTCCCGGCCATCGGTGAACTTCCGTACCTGCTGACCCTGCCCGGACACGGCTTCTACTGGTTCCTGCTTCCGCCGCCCCCCGAGACGACGGGCGAAGGAGTGATGTAGCCGTGGCGCCGCCTGACCGCTCCCTTGTACGGCTTCTGGCCGGATGGCTGCCCAGGCAGCGATGGTTCGGCGGCAAGGACAGCCCCATCGACGACCTGTCCATCGGCACCGCCACCGAACTCCTCCCCGGCGACCCCGGACTCCACCACCTCATCCTGGACGTCCACCAGAACACCACCACCGACCAGTACCAGGTCCTCCTCGGCATCCGCAGTGACCTGCCCGAGCGGCTCCGCGCCCACGCGATCGGACGCCTGGCCGGCGACAACGGGATGGCCGGTCATGTCTACGACGGGGCCCACGATCCCGAGCTCACCCGGCCGCTGCTGGCGCACATGGCAGAGCAGACCACCATCGGCCCGCTGCGGTTCCGCTGCACGCCGGGCGCCGAGATCCGGACGGACCTCGACGGCGTACCGGGCACGGCCGAGCAGAGCAACACCTCGCTGGTCTTCGGCGGGACCTACATCTGCAAGCTGTTCCGCCGCCTGTCGCCCGGCGTGAACCCCGATCTTGAGGTCAACCTCGCGCTGTCCCGGGTGGGCTGCGCGCACGTCCCCGCCGTCCACGGGTGGATCGAGCTGGAGGACGGCGGGGGCGGCGACCCCGTGACGCTCGCGCTGCTCTCGGAGTTCCTGAGCGGCGCGACCGACGGATGGAGATTGGCGCTCACCAGCGTCCGCGACTGGTTCGCCCAGACGGCGCCGCCCGGACCGGTCGGCACCCCCACGGCGGGGGACGCGGGGAACGCCGGCGGCGACTTCGCGGCCGAGGCCGAGCGGCTCGGCGCGGCCACCGCCGAGGTGCACCGGGACCTGGCCGGGGCGTTCGGGGCGCGGCAGGCGTCCGCGGCGGAGCTGGGGGCGCTGGTGCACGGGATGAACGAGCAGCTCGACCAGGTCGGCGGCGCCGTCCCGGAGCTGCGCCCGCACGTCCCGGCGATCCGCGCGGCCTTCGGCGCGGTGCGGACGGCCGCGGGGCCGCTGCCGTTCCAGCGCGTCCACGGCGACTACCACCTGGGGCAGGTCCTGCGGACCGACACCGGCTGGACGCTGCTGGACTTCGAGGGCGAGCCCGCCCGCACGCCCGGCGAGCGCCGCGCCCTCGCCCACCCGCTCCGCGACGTCGCCGGGATGCTCCGCTCGTTCGAGTACGCGGCGCGGTTCCTGCTCGCCGGGGACGAGGCCCCGTCCCCCGAGGCGTCCGACGCGCTGGAGCGGCGCGCCCAGGCGTGGGCCGAGCGGAACCGGGCGGCGTTCTGCGACGGGTACGCGGCGGCCGGCGGACCCGATCCGGCCGCGCACGCGGCGCTGGTGCGGGCGTTCGAGTTCGACAAGGCGGTCTACGAGATCCGGTACGAGGCGCGCAACCGGCCGTCGTGGCTGCCGGTCCCCCTGCGCTCCCTGGCACGGCTCGCGAGCTGACCACGGCCTGCGGACCACCGGCCGCGTCCGGCGTCCTGGCCACGGCCGGCCGGCGGGCCGGCCGCGTCCGGCGGGCCGGGGCGGTCGCTCACAGGTCGATCGAGTAGTCGAGGATGACGCGGTCGGCGGGCAGGACGATGTCGCGGCAGACCTCCATGATCCCGGCGCCCGACAGCAGGCGGCGCGTGATGGCGAGGACGGGCACGCCGCGCGTCATCCGGAGCGTCTCGGCCTCCTCCGGCGTCGGCATGCGGGAGCGGACCGACTCCTCCACCCGGGTGGGCGGGTGGCCGAGGTAGGCGAGCTGCGCGAGCGTCCCGCCGGGCCAGGGCTCGCGCGCCGGATCGGAGACGGGCGTGTCGCCGACGAGGTCCCACGGCAGGAAGTTGACGGAGATCTGCTGCGGCTCCCCGCGGGCGTAGAAGACGAACCGGCGGCGCAGCAGCTCGGTGCCGGTCGGCAGCTCGAACAGCGCGCCGAGGTCGTCGTCGGCGCGCACGCGGGTGAACTCCCGGTCGAGGCGGTAGTCCTCCCAGCCGATGCGCTGGTCGCGGGTGAACGTCGTCTCGGGAACCGCCATCGGCCTGCTCACGCCGCGGTAGCGCTCCATCGCGACCCGGCGCGCGGGCGGGACGACGCGGACGACGGTGCCGCCGCCGCGCCGCGTCTCGACGAGCCCCTCCCCGCGCAGCAGCGCGACGGCCTGGCGCACGACGATCTCCGAGACGCCGTGGGCCGCGCACAGCTCCGCCATGGTCGGCAGCCGCGTTCCCTGCGGAAGGCTGCCGTCCCGGATCCCCTCTCGCAGCGTGTCGGCGATGCGCAGGTAGGCGGGACGGTCCGGCACCGGCGTCACCTCCCTTCATCCCGGCGCGCCCCCGGTGTTCGACGCGGCGTTCGATCCTGACCCGCCTCCCACTCTCATCCATACCTTCCTGGCGCTATCCACAGGGAGACGGTCCGCTTACGGACAGCTTGACACCTCTTTGACCGAGTAAGACTTTTGTATACAGAAGAACCGCCTCGGGGAAGGGACGACCTTGATGGGCGACTTCGAGGATCTGAAGACGGCCATCGAGAGCGAGTTCCCGGGCTGGCAGGTGTGGCGCAGCGACGCCGGCCGCTGGTACGCCACCCGGAGCACGGACCTGTCCGACGCCCAGCTTCAGGCGGGATACGCGATGACGGTGGCCGCCGACGACGCCGCGGGGCTCCGCGAGCTCCTGGCCGAGCAGGCGCGCGGCGGGCGGGAGGAACCGTGACGCGAGGACGCGGGGAACGGCGCGGCCCGGTCCGCGAGCGGGGGCGGGCCGGGCCAGGACGAACCGGCACGGAAGGTACCTGTGGCGCTGAGGTGACACAGGAGTGGAGCCCAGGGTGGCGGGGTCGATGTCACCCCTGAGGCCAGGTAGACGTGACCGCACGGGCGGGCACATTCGGCGCGACCCCAAAACAAAGAGTGGTGGCGCCCGTGCGGTCGCAACATTTCCGCTGACGGTCCCGGCGCCCGGTAAGGGTTGCACCCGGGCCGGAGCTGAACAAACCGCAATCTCCTGGAAACAGGTCGCCCCGCGGCGTGAGAGGTGCGGATCTCAGGGCACTCCTACTGGGGAACAGCATCAGCGGACGAGGAGGCCATCACGCCATGGCACGGGTGACGCGCGCGGAGATCGAGCGGCTCGTCGGAGGCGACCACCACGATCCGCACGGCATCCTTGGAGCGCATCCCGGCCGATCGGGCGTGACCGTCCGGGCGCTCCGGCCCCTGGCGGACAAGGTCGAGGCGGTCCTGCCCAACGGCGACCGCCATCCGCTCCGCCACTTCCACGAGGGCGTGTTCGCCGCGACGCTGCCCGCGGACGCCTCGCTCGCCGGGGAGGACGCAGGCAAGGCGCCCTTGGCCGTGCCCGACTACCGGCTCGCCGTGACGTACGCGGACGGCGTCGAGACCGTCCAGGACGACCCGTACCGCCACCTGCCCACGCTCGGCGAACTCGACCTGCACCTGATCAGCGAGGGCCGCCACGAGGAGCTGTGGCGCGCGCTCGGCGCGCGGGTCCGCTCCTACGCCTCCGCGTTCGGGCCGGTGGCCGGCACCGGCTTCGCGGTGTGGGCGCCCACCGCGCGCGGCGTGCGCGTGGTCGGCGACTTCAACCACTGGGACGGCCGCGCGCACCCGATGCGGTCGCTCGGCTCCACCGGCGTCTGGGAGCTGTTCGTCCCGGACGTCGGCGACGGCATGCGCTACAAGTTCGAGATCCTGGGGCCGGACGGCGTGTGGCGCGCCAAGGCCGACCCGATGGCGCAGTACACCGAGCGCCCTCCGGCCACGGCGTCCCGCGTGTTCACCTCGTCCTACGAGTGGGCCGACGGCGAGTGGATGGACCGCCGCAAGGGGCACGACTGGCTGCACGAGCCGATCAGCGCCTACGAGGTGCACCTCGGCTCGTGGCGGCCCGGCCTCGGGTACCGCGAGCTGGCGGAGGAGCTGACCGCCTACGTGCGGGACATGGGCTTCACGCACGTGGAGCTGCTGCCCGTCGCCGAGCACCCGTACGGCCCGTCCTGGGGCTACCAGGTGACCTCGTACTACGCGCCGACCTCGCGGTTCGGCGACCCGGACGACCTGCGGCACCTGATCGACCGCCTGCACCAGGCCGGCATCGGCGTGATCGTCGACTGGGTGCCCGCGCACTTCCCCAAGGACGAGTGGGCGCTGGCCCGGTTCGACGGCACCGCCCTGTACGAGCACGAGGACCCGGCGCGCGGCGAGCATCCCGACTGGGGCACGCTCGTGTTCAACTTCGGGCGCGCCGAGGTGCGCAACTTCCTGGTGGCCAACGCCTCGTTCTGGCTGGAGGAGTTCCACGTCGACGGGCTGCGCGTCGACGCGGTCGCCTCGATGCTGTACCTGGACTACTCGCGCAACGAGGGCGAGTGGACGCCCAACATCTACGGCGGGCGCGAGAACCTGGAGGCCATCTCGTTCCTCCAGGAGATGAACGCGACGGTCTACAAGCGCAGCCCGGGCATCATGACGATCGCCGAGGAGTCCACGGCGTGGCCGGGCGTGTCCCGTCCCACCCACCTCGGCGGGCTCGGGTTCGGGTTCAAGTGGAACATGGGCTGGATGCACGACACGCTGGCGTACCTGCGCCACGAGCCCGTCTTCCGGAACTACCACCACAACGAGATCACGTTCTCGCTGGTGTACGCGTTCGCGGAGAACTACGTCCTGCCGCTGTCGCACGACGAGGTCGTCCACGGCAAGGGCTCGCTGCTGAGCAAGATGCCGGGCGACACCTGGCAGAAGTTCGCCGGGCTGCGCGCGCTACTGGCCTACATGTGGTCGCACCCGGGCAAGCAGCTGCTGTTCATGGGCCAGGAGTTCGGCCAGGGCGCCGAGTGGGCGGAGGAGCGGCCGCTGGACTGGTGGCTGCTGGAGAACGCCGCCGAGGGCGCCCACCACGTGGGGCTGCAGAAGCTCGTCCGCGACCTGAACCGCGCCTACCGGGCCGCGCCCGCGCTGTGGACGCGCGACAGCGACCACGAGGGCTTCCGCTGGATCGACGGCAACGACGCGGGCGGGAACACGCTGTCCTACCTGCGGTACGGGGCGTCCGAGAAGGGCGAGCCCCCGGTCATGGCCTGCGTGGTCAACTTCTCGGGGAACCCGCACGAGGACTACCGGCTCGGCCTCCCCCGGCCGGGCGCCTGGCGCGAGGTCGTCAACACCGACGCCTACGAGTACGGCGGCAGCGGCGTCGGCAACCTCGGGCGCGTCGAGGCGGCGGGCGAGCCCTGCCACGGCCTGCCCGCGTCCGCGGTGCTGCGCGTCCCGCCCCTGGGCGCGGTCTGGCTCGCGCCCGAGTGACCGCCGCCGCCCCGGCGGCCGGACGGGATTAGGGTGACGCCATGACCGTCGCCCAGCGCCTGCACGTCGTCCCAGGCCAGTTCCTGGTGGAGCACCTGCCGAACGCGACCTTCCCCGAGGACGACGAGTGGATCGCGCTGGTGCGCGCCCCCGAGGGCCTGACCGTCGTCCGGGAGGCGTCGCCGTTCTCCGAGGCGCACCGGTGGATCGGGTTCTACGGCGACGCCGGGCACGGCCTGGACCAGCCCGGCGTGCTGGCCGCCGTCGCGGGACCGCTGGCCGCGTCGGGCATTCCCGTCTTCGTCGCCTCCACCTACCACGCCGACCTGGTCCTCGTCCCCGCGCACCGTCTCGACGAGGCCGCCGAGGCGCTCAGGGACGTCGGCCACCGCGTCGCCGATCGGGGAGCCGCTCCAGGAGCCAGCGGGGGCCGGTGACGGCCGCCCCGGCGGCCTCGCAGCGCGCCCGCAGCTCCCGGTCGGCCGTCACGACGAGATGGACCGCGTCCGGGACGGGACGGGCCAGCAGGCCCACGATGTGATCGTCGCCGCTGCCCGGCGCCGCCACGACCCGCACCCCCTCGGCCTGCTCGCCGGCGACTCCGCGCGCCGCGCCCTCCACGACCAGGACGACCTCGGGGAAGCTGCGGTCGAACGGCACCAGCCTGCCCGGCACGTCCTTGATGCCCTCGCTCAGCACCGTCAGGTCATCACGCAGCCGGGCGTTCGCACCCGCCCGGTCCTTCCACCACCCGTCTGCGCGCGCGCCCACGACGTTCGCCGCGTCCACCACGAGGACAAGCTTCTTCATCCCCTCCCTTAGGCGCGGCCAGGAGCGCGCGAACGGAGCGAACAGCTTGCGGTCTTCGACCTCCTCCGCCCGGACCCACGCGGCCCTGCGCGTTTCCCGCGACGCGGGCCGCACCTCGACGAGGCCGGGCACCGCGGCGGTCACGGACGTGAACGACCAGCCGCCATGGTCTTCGACGGCGGTGCCCTGCACGTCCACGGTGCCGGTGTCGAGCGTGCACTCCTCGGACGTCTCGCGGAGAGCACCCGTCACGGCGTCCTCATGACTGTGCAGCGCGCCGCCGAACATGCCCCACGTGCCGCCGCCGAGCCCCCACCAGGCGCGCTGCTGGAGCAGCACCCACACCTGCCCGTCCGCGTCCCGGTGGTAGGCGAGCAGGCCCGCCGCGCCGAACCGTCCCCAGTGCGTGTGCCCCCGCTCGCACCCGGCCCAGCCGTCCCCATCTCCCATGAGCCGACAGTATCCGCTGGATGATCCCAGTACGGTGGAGACGTCGTTGGGGGGCGACGCCGGTTCACCATGCCCAAGGAGCCTGACGATGCCCGCGCTGCCCCTGGAACACGACGACCCGCGCACGGTCGGCCGCTACCGGCTGACCGGACGGCTCGGTGAGGGCGGCCAAGGCGTGGTGTACCTCGGCGAAGGACCGTCCGGGGAGCACGTCGCGGTCAAGATGCTCAAGACCACCGACGCCGCCGCCCGCGCGCGCTTCGCCCGGGAGATGCGCGCGGCCCAGCAGGTCGCCCCGTTCTGCACGGCGGCCGTCCTGGACTCGTCGGCGGACGGCGAGCTGCCCTACGTCGTCAGCGAGTTCATCGACGGGCCGTCCTTGCAGCAGCGCGTCGGCGAGAGCGGCCCGCTGCGCGGCGGCGACCTGGAGCGGCTCGCCGTCAACACCGCGAGCGCGCTCGCCGCCATCCACGGCGCCGGGATCGTGCACCGCGACCTCAAGCCCGCCAACGTCCTGCTCGGCCCGGACGGCCCCCGCGTCGTGGACTTCGGCATCGCCCGCGCCATCGACGCCGAGACCCACACCCAGCTCGTCGGCACGCCCGCCTACTTCGCCCCGGAATGGCTGGAGGGGCACCCGCCGACGGACCGGTCGGACGTGTTCGCCTGGGCGGGCACCATCGTCTTCGCGGCCACCGGCCACCCGCCGTTCGGCCCGGCCCGCAGCGTCCCCGCCACCCTGCACCGCATCGCCAACGGGGAGCCCGACCTGGACGGGGTACCGCCGTCGCTGCGCCCGCTGATCGCCGAGTGCCTCGCCAAGGACCCGTCCCGGCGTCCGGCCGCCCGCGACCTGATGGTGCGCCTGGTCGACCCGTCCGCCACCACGGGCCCCGTCCCACCGCAGCCTGTGTCCGCGCCGACGCCGATGCCCGCGCCGGTCTTCGCGCCGGGGCGCGGCGCGGAGCAGACCCAGCCGCCGCTGCACACGCGGGCCGACGCCCCCGTCACCGGCAGAGGCTCCGGCCGCCTTCGCAAGGGCGTCTTCGGGGGCGTCGTCGCCGCGGTCATCATCGGGCTCACCGCGGCGGTGTTCGTCCTGGCCAACGCGCGCGACGACTCCGACCCGCGCGGCAGCACGCCGCCCACCGCCACGAAGGCGCGGAACTCCCCCAGCTCCGCGCCGCCGTCCGAGAACACGCCGTCCACCGAGGCGACGGGCGGCGGCACGACGGTCCCGGCCGCGTTCGCCGGCACCTGGAAGGGCAGGCTGACGCAGACCGGGGGGATCACCAGCGGGCCGTCGAGCACCACCGTGACGGTCAAGCTGACCGCGGGCGGCACCGGCGGCACGTCCAACTACGAGACCTGGGGCTGCTTCAACACGCTGAAGGTCTCCACCGCGACCGCCGCCAAGGTCGACTTCGAAGAGACCGCCAACAACAGCCAGGGGACGACCGGGTTCTGCATGGGCGGGACGGTGACGCTGGAGCAGACCGCCGACGGCCTGAAGTACACCTCGCCCGGAATCGGGACCACGAGGGGCACGCTGCACCGCGCCGGCTGAGCCCGTGACGAACGGCACAGTGCCGCCGCCCCGGCCGTCCGAATACCATTCGGTGCCGGGCATCCACGATCGAGGGGGACGAGTTGGACGTCGAGGCCGGACCGGACCCCGCGTCCCACCCGGACGCGGCCGAGCTGTGGAACACCCTGTCGGGAGCCGGGCTCATCCAGGCGATGGCCGAGGGACGGTTCCCGCAGATCTCCGATATCAACGACCACATCGGCCAGGTCGTCACGTCCGCCGAGCCGGGCCGGGTCGACATCTCCTGGACCCCGCACGAGCGGCTGTGCAACCCCGGCGGCACCGTCCACGGCGGCTACATCGCCATGATCCTCGACAACGCGGTGTGCCTCGCGGCGAGCAGCACCTGCGAGCACTTCATGCCGATGCTCACCCTCAGCCTCAACGTCGACTACCTGCGCGGCGTCCAGGCGGGCGCGACCTACACGGTGGCCGGGACGTGCGTGCACCCGGGCTCCGCCCGCATGGTGGCCAACGCGGTCGTCAGCGACGCGAGCGGCCGCCCGGTCGCGCAGGCGTCCGCGAGCATGATCCCCAACCGCGCCTTCGCGCGCCAATAGCCCCGGAAGACCGCGCTGATCTCGTCCTCCCGGGGGAGGCGCGCTGGGCCCACGGTCGGACGGGCGGGCGGGGCGGCAGCGCATAGGCTGGCCCCATGGTGGATCCCGGCACAGTCGTCAACGTCATCAAGCAGGCCCGGGACCGGCGGACGGCCCCGCTGATCCTGGAACTGGACCTCACCGAGGGCATCGTGGAGACCGCGCCCGCGGACCCGATCTCGGCGATCATGTCCATGCGCCGGACGAGCCTGCGGGACGTCCTGGACGGGCTGCGCCGCGCGCGGACCGACAGCCGGGTCCGGGCGCTGGTCGTGAAGGTCTCCGGCGGCGTCAACCTCGCCCTGGCGCAGGAGCTGCGGGAGGCCGTCCAGGCGTTCCGCGACGCGGGCAAGCTCGCCGTCGCGTGGGCCGAGACGTTCGGCGAGGGCGGCCGCGGCACCGTCCCGTTCTACCTGGCCACCGCCTTCGACAAGGTCTACCTCCAGCCCACCGGCGAGGTCGGGCTGACCGGCGTCGCGCTGGAGGAGCCGTTCTTCGCCGGCGCCCTGGAGAAGGCGGGCGTCCAGCCGCGGTTCGCGAAGCGGTACGAGTACAAGACGATGGCCAACACCTTCATGGAGAGGGCCTACACGCCCGAGCACGAGGAGTCGTCCCAGCGCCTCGTCACCTCGATCGGCGAGCAGATCACCGCCGGCATCGCCGCGGCACGCGATCTCCCCGTGGAGCGGGTCCGCGAGCTGACCGACCGCGGGCCGCTCCTCGCCGACGAGGCCCTGGAGGAGGGGCTCGTCGACCACCTGGGCTACCGCGACGAGGTGTACGCGGCTCTGCGCGAGGAGTTCGGCGAGGCGGCGCAGCTGCGCTACGTGGCCCGCTACAACCGCACGCAGGGCCTCGCCCGGCGCCTCCCGCAGCCCGGCCGGCAGGACGTCGTCGCCCTCATCAACGGGCAGGGCCCGATCCGGCTCGGCCGCAGCGGGCGCGGCGGCCCGCTGCCGAACTCCGGTCCCGCGATGGGCTCGGACACGGTCTGCGCCGCGTTCCGCGCCGCCGCGCGGGACGACCGCGTCAAGGCGATCGTCTTCCGCGTCAACAGCCCCGGCGGCTCCGCCGTCGCGTCCGACGCGATCTGGCGCGAGGTGGTCCTGGCCCGCCGCGCCGGCAAGCCCGTGATCGTGTCGATGGGCAACGTCGCCGCGTCCGGCGGCTACTACGTCGCGATGGCCGCCGACACGATCGTCGCGCAGCCTGCCACGATCACCGGCTCGATCGGCGTCGTCGTCGGCAAGGCCGTCGTCAGCGACCTGCTCGACCGGATCGGCATCGGCCTCGGCAGCGTCGCCGACGGCGAGCACGCCCGCATGTTCAGCGCCACCAAGGACTTCAGCGACTCCGAGTGGGAGCGGATCAACGCCGCCCTCGACAGGATCTATGACGGCTTCACCGCGAAGGTCGCCGAGGGCCGCGAGCTGTCGCGCGACCGCGTCCACGAGCTGGCCCGCGGCCGCGTGTGGACGGGCGCCGACGCGTGCGAGCGCGGCCTGGTGGACGAGCTGGGCGGCCTCGACACGGCCCTCGACCTGGCCCGCAAGCGGTCCGGGCTGCCCGCCGACGCCCCCGTCCGCGCCTACCCGCACACCTCGCCGCTGGAGCGGCTGCGCCCGCCGGAGTCCAGCGAGGACCGCACCGCCGCGACCGCCCGCCTCGACGGCTGGGGTTCCCTCGGCGGCCTCGCCGCCCGCCTGGGCCTGCCGTCCGCCGGCCCGCTCACCCTCCCGGGCTCCTGGGAGATCCGCTGAACGAGGTGACCACCGACTTCGTCGACGCCGTCGCGGGCTTCGCCACGGGCGTGGTCGTGCTGACCGTCCGCGACGGCCGCGACGACCTCGGCACGACCGTGACCTCGTTCATGTCGGTCTCGCTGGAACCGCCCATGGTGCTGGCGGGCGTGGCGTCGTCGTCCTACCTGGCCGAGGTGCTGCGCCGCCAGTCCCGCTGGGCCGCCACCGTCCTCAGCACCGGCCAGCGCGCCCTCGCGGGCCGCTTCGCCGCCGAGGGCCGTCCGAGCGCCCGCCTCCTGCTCGCGAGCGAGCCGCACCACCGCGGCGACCTCTCCGGCGCCCTCATCCCCGACACCGGCCTCGCCGCCCTCGAATGCGAGACCCGCCAGACGATAGACGCGGGCGACCACACCCTCTTCGTCGCCGAGGTCCTCTCCGCGGACTACATAGCCCGCCGCGAAAAACCCCTCATCAGAGTCAACCGCCGCTACCTCGGGGACAACTAGCGTGCCGGGCCGCGACGATGGCGACATGAGCGCGAACTGGCCGGACCGGCCGAACCCCCTGACGCTGGACGCCTACCTCGCCCTCGCCGAGGAGGTCCGGCGCGAGATCGAGGTCGTGGACGGCAATGTCGTCCCGCGAGAGGAGCGCGGTCGCCCCCACCAGAAGACGGCATTCCGTCTCGCGAGTGCGTTCGAGGCGGACGTGCGCAAGTACCGGGCGGGTCATTCCGGGGGCGCTCCTCCCTGCTATGAGGTCAACACCGAGGTGAGCGTCCTGCTGTGGGAGGTTCCGCTCACGGTGCGAAAGCCCGATGTGGTCGTGCACCACTGCCGCGACCAGTTCGAGATGCTCGACGCCGGGGACGTCGTCATCGCGGTCGAGGTGATGTCCCGCTGGTCGGAGTCACGCGATCGCATCCACAAGATGGGCGAGTACGCCAAAGCGCGCATCCCGCACTATCTGATCGTCCAATTCGACGAGGTGGGCGCGACCATCGTCGAGCACTACGCCCTGCTGGACGCCGATCTCGCCTATTCCAAGATCGGCGTCAGCCATCGGGACCGCGACCTCTGGGCGCTGCACATGACGGTGCCCTTCCAGATCCAGGTCGGCTGGCAGGACCTCGAAGTCGGGCCGCCCGTGTGATCGGCGCCGGCCGTCAGGGGTGGACTCGGTGGCCGGACTTCCATACGGCGGCGGTCTGGGGGACGCCGGGGCGGTAGGCCAGGTGGATGTGGGACGGGGCGTCCAGGATGTGGACGTCCGCGCGGGCGCCGGGGGCCAGGTGGCCCACGTCGGTGCGGCGGAGGGCTCGGGCGCCGCCCGCGGTGGCGGCCCAGACGGCCTCGGCCGGGGTCATGTGCATGTCACGGACGGCCACGGCGATGCAGAACGCCATGCTGGAGCTGTAGCCGGAGCCGGGGTTGCAGTCGGTGGCGAGGGCGACCGTGGCGCCCGCGTCCAGGAGGCGGCGGGCGTCCGGGTAGGGCTGGCGGGTGGAGAACTCGACGGCCGGCAGGAGGGTCGCGACGGTCTGGGAGGACGCCAGGGCGTCCACGTCGGCGTCGCTCAGGAACGTGCAGTGGTCGGCGGACGCGGCGTCCAGTTCCACGGCGAGCCGCACTCCGGGGCCCTCGGTCAGCTGGTTGGCGTGCACGCGGGGGGTCAGGCCCGCCTTGATGCCCGCCTCCAGGACCTCGCGGGCCTGGTCGGCGTCGAAGGCGCCGCGCTCGCAGAAGACGTCCACCCAGCGGGCGTGGGGCGCGCAGGCGGCGAGCATGTCGGTGGCGGCCAGGCGCGTGTAGGCGGCGGTGTCGCCGTCGTACTCGGCCGGGACGACGTGGGCGCCGAGGTAGGTGACCTCGTCGGCGATCTCGGCGGCGATGCGGACGGCGCGTTCCTCCTGGTCGACCGTCAGGCCGTAGCCGGACTTGCACTCGACCGTCGTGATGCCCTGGCGCGCCATCTCGTCGACGAGGCGGCGCAGGTTGGCGCGCAGGGCGTCGTCGGTGGCGGCGCGGGTGTGCTCGACGGTGGTGCGGATGCCGCCGGCGGCGTACTTCTGGCCGCTCATCCGGGCGGCGAACTCCTCGGCGCGCTCACCGGCGAAGACGAGGTGGGCGTGGGAGTCCACGAAGCCGGGCAGGACGGCGCGTCCGGCGGCGTCGAACGCCTCGTCGGCGGCGGGGGCGGCCGAGGACGGGCCCGTCCAGGCGACGGCGCCGTCCTCGATCACCAGGGCGGCGTCGCGGCGGACGCCCAGGGGCCCCTCGCCGCCGCCCGGCTCGTTCGTGACCAGTTCCCCGATGTTCGCGATGACGATGCTCACCGGTCCAGCATCCCATCGCGGGCCCGGGCCGGGCGGAGGCGGGCGGCGTGTTCGTCTCGGATATGAGACATCAGCCGCCGGACGGGTCCGGTTCGGGGGCGGTCACGGCGGTGATGGCCGCCGTCAGGGCGGCGGGGACGTCGTCCACGAGGAGGTGGCGGCCGTCGTGGACGACCTGGCGGCCGGAGACGACCACGTGGCGGACGTCGGCGGCGGTCGCGGCGAAGACGGCGGTCTCGGCGGCGTAGTCCGGCCCGGCGCCGGCGGTGCGGACGGAGTCGAGCGCGACGGTGACGAGGTCGGCGTACGCGCCGGGCTCCAGCCGTCCCGCCTCGGGCCAGCCGAGGCCGTAGTGGCCGTTGGACGTGGCGGCGGTGAGCAGCTCCCCGGCCGTCCAGTGGCCGCGGACGCGGGTGCGCAGGCGCTCGTCCAGCTCGACGGCGCGGGCCTCCTCGAACAGGTCGAGGACGGCGTGCTGGTCGGAGCCGAGGCACAGCGGGGACCCGGCGTTCGCCAGGTCGCGGGCGGGGCCGATGCCGTCGGCGAGGTCCCGCTCGGTCGTCGGGCACATGCACACGCCGGTCATGGTCGCGCCGAGCAGGCCGATGTCCTCGTCCGTGAGGTGCGTGGCGTGGACGGCGGTGGTCAGCGCGCCGAGGGCCCCTGCCTCGGCGAGCACGCGGGTCGGGGTCAGGTCGTAGGCGTCCAGGCACGCCTGGTTCTCGGCGGGCTGCTCCGACAGGTGGACGTGCAGGGGCGCGCGGTGCTCCTTCGCCCAGGACGCGACGGCCCGCAGCTGCTCGCGAGGGACGGCGCGGACGGAGTGGATCGCGGCGCCGACGCGGGCGTGCAGGCGGCCCGCCTTGTCGGTCTGCTCGTGGAGGGAGTCGACGCGCCGCGCCCAGTTGCCGGCGGTGCCGTCGCCGAAGCGCAGTTGCGGCCCCTTGAGGGGCTCACCGATGCCGCCGGTGAGGTAGCAGGTGTCCAGGAGGGTGATCCGGATGCCCGCGTCGGCGGCGGCGGCGATCAGCGCCTCGCCCATCGCGTTGGGCTCGCCGTAGGGGGCGCCGCCCGGCCGGTGGTGCAGGTAGTGGAACTCGCCGACGCAGCTGATCCCGGCGAGGGCCATCTCGGCGAACACGGCGGTGGCGAGGGCGCGGTAGGAGTCCGGGTCGAGCCGGTCGGCGACCTCGTACATCTGCTCGCGCCACGTCCAGAAGGTCCCGGTGTGGGCCTGGGCGCGGGCGCGGAGCGCGCGGTGGAAGGCGTGGGAGTGGGCGTTGGCCAGGCCGGGCAGGGTCAGGCCGGGCAGGTGCTGGGCGCGCGGCGGGGCGGGAACGTCCCGGGTGACGCCGGTGATGCGCTCGCCTTCGGCCTCGATGAGCACGTCGCCCGCGATCCCGTCACCGAGCCAGGCGAACTGGGCATGCCATTGCATATCAGTGTCCTACCCGCACGCCAGGTCGGCCAGTACCGCGGTGAGGGCCTCGACTCCGGCCAGGCAGTCGGCGGGCTCGGCGTACTCGGCGGGCGCGTGCGAGATCCCGGTCGGGTTGCGGACGAAGAGCATCGCGGCGGGCAGCCGGGACGACAGGACGCCCGCGTCGTGGCCCGCCCCGGTCGGCAGGACCGGGACGCCGCCGAGGGCCTTGCCGACCCGGTCGCGGAGCGCGAGGTTGAAGTCGACGATCTCGGTGTAGGACTCCTCGGCGAGGTCCACCGACACCCGGTGCGGGCGCGCCGCGAGCCGGGCCGCCTCGTCCACCTCCGCGACCGTCCGGCGGACGGCCTCGTCGGCGGGGCCCCGCGCGTCCAGCCAGGCCGTGACGGACGAGGCGATCGCGTTCACGCCGCCGGGAACCACCCTGACCTTCCCGACGGTCGCGACGGTCCCGTTGCGCTCGGCCGCGTCGCGGGCCGCGAGGACCATCCCGGCGAAGGGCAGCATGGGGTCGCGCCGGTCGGCCAGCCCGGTCGTCCCGGCGTGGTTGCCCTCGCCGCCGAAGTCGAACCGCCACCGACCGTGCGGGACGATGGCGCTCGCGATCCCGACAGGCTTCTGGAGCGCCCGCCCCTGCTCGACGTGGAGTTCGACGTAGCAGCCGATCCGGCCGAGCAGATCCTCGTCCGGGCCGATCGCCTCGGGGTCGAGCCCGGCGGCGTGCAGGACCCCGGCGAACGTACGGCCGTCGCCATCGGTTAGTGCGCGCGCCCGCGCCGGGTCGATCGCCCCGGTCAGCAGCCGGGAGCCCAGGCACGCCACCCCGAAGCGGGCGCCCTCCTCCTCGGCGAACGCCCCGATCCCGATGGGCCGCCGGAGCGGGATGCCGCGCTCCCTGAGCAGGTCGACGGCCGCGAACGCCGACACCACGCCCAGCGGCCCGTCGAACGCGCCGCCGCCCGGCACCGAGTCGAGATGGCTCCCGGTGAGCACGGCGCCGTCGCGCGTCCCGTCCCGGGGGAGCCACCAGGCGATCATGTTCCCGTTGGCGTCGTGCTCCACCTCCAGGCCGCGGCGCCGCGCCTCGTCCAGGAACCAGGCGCGGCACGCAAGCTCCGGCGGCGTCCACGCGAACCGGTGGTAGCCGCCGGTGGCCGCGTCCCGTCCCACGGGCAGCAGCTCCGCCCACATCGACTCGAACCCCACGCCTCTCCCCTCCACCCGTCCGTCGCCGCAGCTCAGCGCATCGGGATGCGGACGCCGCGCTCGTCGGCGACCTCGGCCGCGCGGTCGTAGCCCGCGTCGACGTGCCGCATGACGCCGCTGCCCGGATCGTTGGTGAGGACGCGCTGGAGCTTCTCCCCCGCCAGCGGCGTCCCGTCGGCGACGCAGACCTGCCCGGCGTGGATGGAGCGGCCGATGCCGACGCCGCCGCCGTGGTGGATGGACACCCAGGTGGCGCCGGACGAGGTGTTGAGCATCGCGTTCAGCAGCGGCCAGTCGGCGATGGCGTCCGAGCCGTCCGCCATGCCCTCGGTCTCGCGGTAGGGGCTGGCGACCGAGCCGCAGTCGAGGTGGTCGCGGCCGAGGACGATCGGCGCGCTGATCTCGCCGCGCGCGACGAGCTCGTTGAACGCCTCCCCGGCCCGGTCGCGCTCGCCGTAGCCGAGCCAGCAGATCCGGGACGGCAGGCCCTGGAAGTGGACCTTCTCCTGCGCCATCCTGATCCACCGGGTCAGCGGCTCGTTGTCGGGGAACAGCTCCAGGATCGCCTGGTCGGTACGGGCGATGTCCTGCGGGTCGCCCGACAGCGCGGCCCAGCGGAAGGGCCCCTTGCCCTCGCAGAACAGCGGACGTATGTAGGCGGGCACGAACCCCGGGAAATCGAAGGCGCGCTCGTACCCGGCGAGTTGCGCCTCGCCGCGGATCGAGTTGCCGTAGTCGAACACCTCGGCGCCCGCGTCCTGGAACCCGACCATCGCCTCGACGTGCGCGGCCATCGACGCGCGGGCCCTGGCGATGAAGCCGTCGCGGTCCTTGTCGCGCTCGGCGGCCATGTCCTCGAACGCGACGCCGCTCGGCAGGTACATCAGCGGGTCGTGCGCGCTGGTCTGGTCGGTGACGATGTCGATCGGGGCGCCGCGGCGCAGCAGCTCGGGGACGAGGTCGGCGGCGTTGCCGAGCACGCCGATCGACAGCGGCCGGCGGGCCGCCTTCGCCTCCTCGGCGAACCGGAGCGCCTCGTCCAGGGAGTCGGCGCGGACGTCGCAGTAGCGGTGCTCGACGCGGCGGTCGATGCGGGACGGGTCGCACTCGACGCAGATCGCGACGCCCCCGTTCATCGTGACGGCGAGCGGCTGCGCGCCGCCCATCCCGCCGAGCCCGGCGGTCAGCGTGATCGTCCCGGCCAGGGAGCCCCCGAAGCGCTTCTCGGCGACGGCGGCGAACGTCTCATAGGTGCCCTGCAGGATGCCCTGCGTGCCGATATAGATCCACGACCCGGCGGTCATCTGCCCGAACATCGTGAGGCCGAGCGACTCCAGGCGGCGGAACTCCTCCCACGTCGCCCACTGCGGGACGAGGTTGGAGTTGGCGATCAGCACGCGCGGCGCCCACTCGTGCGTCCGGAAGATCCCGACGGGCTTGCCGGACTGGACGAGCAGCGTCTCGTCCCCCTCCAGGTCGGCCAGGGACCTGACGATGCCGTCGAAGGCGTCCCAGTTGCGGGCCGCCTTCCCCGAGCCGCCGTAGACGACCAGCTCGTCCGGGTGCTCGGCCACCTCCGGGTCGAGGTTGTTCTGGATCATGCGGAGGGCGGCCTCCTGCGGCCAGCCCTTGGCGGCGGTGAGCGAGGTGCCGCGCGGCGCGCGGACGGGGCGGGGACCGGACATGGCGGACTCCTTGGGTTAAGAGAGCGGGCCGGTGACGGCCTCGGCGGCGGCCACCAGGGAGCCGTCCCGGACGAGCCGGGTGGCGGCGGCGATCTCGGGCGCGAGGTAGCGGTCGGGGCCCGGCGGCGGGACGAGCTCGCGCAGCGCGGCGACCACGGCGGCGGTCGCCGGTCCGGGGCGCAGCGGCGTGCGCAGGTCGAGCGCCCGCGCGGCGGTGAGGATCTCGATGCCGATCACCTGGGTCAGCCCGTCCACCGCCAGGCGCAGCTTGCGGGCCGCGTTCCAGCCCATCGAGACGTGGTCCTCCTGCATCGCCGAGCTCGGGATGGAGTCGGCGCTGGCCGGGACGGCGAGGCGCTTCAGCTCCGACACGATCGCGGCCTGCGTGTACTGGGCGATCATGTGGCCGGAGTCCACGCCCGGGTCGTCGGCGAGGAAGGGGGGCAGCCCGTACGAGCGGGCCTTGTCGAGCATCCGGTCGGTGCGCCGCTCCGACATCGAGGCGACGTCCGCGGCCGGGACGGCGAGGAAGTCCAGGACGTAGGCGATCGGCGCGCCGTGGAAGTTGCCGTTGGACTCGACCCGCCCGTCCGGCAGCACGACGGGGTTGTCGACGGCGGACGCCAGCTCCCGCCCGGCGACCAGCTCGGCGTGCGCGAGGGTGTCGCGGGCCGCGCCGTTGACCTGCGGGGCGCAGCGCAGCGAGTAGGCGTCCTGGACGCGGGTGCAGTCCGGGCCGCGGTGCGACTCCATGATCTCCGAGTCCGACAGCAGGGCGCGCAGGTTCGCGGCGGACGCGGCCTGCCCCGGATGCGGCCGCAGCTCCTGGAGGTCGGCGGCGAACACCCGGTCGGTGCCGAGCAGCGCCTCCACGGTCATCGCGGCGGCCACGTCGGCGGCGGTGAGCAGGCGGCGCAGGTCGCGGATGGCGAGGACGAGCATGCCGAGCATGCCGTCCGTGCCGTTCAGCAGCGCGAGGCCCTCCTTCGCGCCGAGCCGCACCGGGGCGATGCCCTCCTCGGCCAGCGCCTGCGCGGCGGGTTTCAGCTCGCCGGACGCGTCGCGGACGGACCCCTCCCCGATCAGGGCGAGGGCCACGTGCGCGAGCGGGGCGAGGTCGCCGGAGCAGCCGAGGCTCCCGTGCTCGAACACCTGCGGGGTGATGCCCGCGTTCAGCAGCCGCGCGAGGGTCTGTGCGGTGACGGGCTGCACCCCCGTGCGCCCGGTGGCGAGCGTCCGGAGGCGGAGCAGCATCAGCGCCCGGACGACCTCCCGCTCCACCTCGGGACCGGACCCGGCGGCATGCGAGCGGACGATGTTGAGCTGTAGCTGCGCCCGCTTCTCCGGGGCGATGTGCCGGGTGGCGAGGGCCCCGAAGCCCGTGGACACCCCGTACACGGGCGTCGGACGGGCGGACAGCTCCTCGATGTGGGCGCGCGCCTCCCCGATCAGCTTCAGCGCCTCGTCCGAGATCGTGATCGGTGCGCCGTCCCTGGCCACCGCGACGACCTGGTCGAAGGTCAGCGGTCCCGGGCCGACCTGGATGCCGGTGTCCCCCATGCCGAAGCTCATACCCACCATTGCAGCGGGCCGACCGGCGCCGCGGCAGGGCCCCGGCGGCGTAAGTGTCTCAGATGCGAGACAATGGCACGATGAGCCAGGTACCCGGCGCGCGGCGCGCCCTCGCGGTGCTGCGGCTGCTCGCCGGGTCCGCCGGGCCGCTGCCCGCCTCCGCGATCGCCCGGGACCTCGGCCTGCCTCGCTCCAGTACCTACCACCTGCTCACCGCGATGGCGGCGGACGGCTTCGTCGCCTACGTCCCCGAGGAGCGGCGCTGGGGCCTCGGCGTCGCCGCATTCGAGATCGGCTCCGCCTACCTGCGCCACGAGCCGCTCGAACGCCTCGCCCGCCCCCTGCTGCGCCGCCTGGTGGACCGCGTCGGCGAGATCGCCCAGCTCGGCGTCCTGCACGGCGCCGAGACCCTCTACCTGCTCAAGGAGCAGCCCCCGCGGCACGCGACCCTCGTCACCGACGTCGGCGTCCGGATGCCGGCGCAGCTCACCGCCAGCGGCCGGTCACTGCTCGCCCACCTGCCCGCCGCGCAGGTCCGTGCCCTGTTCCCCCGCTCGTTCGTGGACCGCACCGGCCAGGGCCCCACCTCCCTGCGCGAGCTGCGCCGCGTCCTCGTCGAGGACGCCCGGCGCGGATGGTCGATCGAGGACGGCTACATCACCGAGGGCTTCGCCAGCATCGCGGCCTGCTCCTACGACCACACCGGGCACCCCACGGCCGCGATCACCGTCACGTTCCGCCGCGAGGACCGTCCCGAGGACACCTGGCCCGCGCTGGCGACCCCCGTCCGCGAGACGGCCGCAACCCTCACCACCCGCCTCGGCGGACGTGCTTAAAGCAACTTCCCGGGGGCTCGGTCAGGCTAGGCCGGACTTCTTGAGCCAGTCCTTGGCGACCTCTTCCTGGTCGTCCTTGTCGATGGCGATCCGCTTCATCATGTCGAGCAGGTCCTGCGTGGTGAGCTTGGCCGAGACGCCGTTGAGCGCGGCCCGGGCGTCGGCGTTCAGGGCGGACTTGTTGACCAGCGGCGTGACGTTCTGCGCGCTGAAGACGTTCTGCGGGTCCTCTAGGACGACCAGCTTCTTCTGCTCGATCGTCGGGTCGGTGGTGAACAGGTCGGCGGCCTGGATCTTGTCCTCGGTCAGCAGCTTGACCAGGGTGGCCTGGGCGCCGGCGTCGAACGGCTGGAACTTCTTGAACTCCAGGCCGTACTTGGCCTTGAGCCCGACGAGGCCCTGCTTGCGGGTCTTGAACTCCGAGGGGCCCGCGATGGTGAGCCGGTTCGCGACCGGCTTGAGGTCGGTGATGGACTTCAGCTTGTACTTCGCGGCCGTCTGCGGGTTGACCGTGACCGAGTCCTTGTCCTCGGCCTTGGCCGAGTCGAGGATCTCCACCCCCGCGGGCAGCTTGGCCTTCAGCGCGGCGTTGATCTCCGCGGTGGTGGCCGCGGTGCTGGACTCGTCCACGGACGTGGTGAGCAGCGCGCCGTTGTACTCGGGCATCACGCTGATGCCGCCCTTGACGACCTGGCGGTAGTAGACCTCGCGGGCGCCGATGTTGAACTTGCGGCTGACCTTGAGGCCCTTGGCCTCCAGTGCCTGCGCGTACAGCTCGCCGATGAGGCCGCTCTCGGGGAAGTTGGCGCCGCCGACGGTGATGGTGCCCTTCGCGCCGCCGCCGGACAGCGGGTTCTTCTCGTCGCCGTCGTCCCCGCCACCGCAGGCGGACAGCGCCAGGACCGCCACGAGACCGAGGGCCGCTCCACGGATGATGTTCTTCATTGTCATTCCTTCTTTCGGGGCCGTTCAGGACGAACGGGCTGAACCGAGCAGTCCCGGCGAGACGATGAGGCGGCGCAGCGCCGCGAAGATCAGCTGGACGATGACGGCGAGCAGCACGACCAGGACCGTTCCCCCGACGACCAGCTGGTAGTCGTTGCGGGCGAGGCCGTCGATGATGTAGCGGCCGAGCCCGCCGAAGCCGGGGTAGGCGGCGATCGTGGCGGTGGCGACGACCTGGATCGCGGACGTGCGCAGGCCGAGCAGGATGAGCGGCAGGGCCATCGGCACCTCGGCCCGCCACAGCACCTCCCACTCCGACATGCCCACGCCGCGCGCGGCGTCCTTGGCGTCGGGGTCGACCCCGCGCACCCCCTCGAAGGTGTTGACGAGGATCGGCGGGACGGCGAGGGCGACGAGCGCGATGAGGACGGGGGTGATGCTGTACTCGATGACCACGATGAACAGCACCAGGCCGAACGTGGGGATCGCGCGGGCGACGTTGGCCACGCTGATCGCGAGGAAGCCGCCCCGGCCGGTGTGGCCGACGAGCAGTCCGAGCGCCAGCCCGATCACGGCGGCGAAGAACAGCGACACCCCGCTGTAGTACAGGTGCTGGAGCAGCCGGTGCGGGATGCCGTCGTCGCCGTGCCACTGGGACGAGGCGGTCAGCCACTCCCAGGACAGGTCGATCTGGTTCCAGAGATCGTTCATGACGCCCTTCCACGTGCCCGGGCCCAGGGGGTGAGCAGCCACTGGACGGTCACCAGGAGCGCGTCGGTGATCAGGGCCAGCGCGACGATCAGTACCGAGGCGGCGATGATCTGGGTCTGGAACTGCAGCTGGTAGCCGCGGATGATGTCGTAGCCGAGACCGCCCTGGCCGATGAGCTGTCCGACGGCGACGAGGCTGATGGAGGAGACCGCGGCGACCCGCACCCCCGCGATCACGATGGGCACCGCGATGGGCAGTTCGACCCGCACCAGGCGCCGCAGCGTCCCGAAGCCCATCGCGGTGGCCGCCTGCCGGACGGGCTCGGAGACCGAGCCGAGACCGTCCACCACGTTCGGGATGAGGACCGACAGGCTGTAGAGGGTCAGCGGGATCATGACCGTGGCCGGTTCCAGCCCGGTGTACTGGATGAAGATCATGAACAGGGCGAGCGACGGGATCGCGTAGAACACGTTCGACACGGTCAGGACCGGCGGGAAGAGCCAGCCCCAGCGCCGGCACAGGACACCGAGCGGCAGCGAGATGACCAGGCCGAACAGGACGGGCAGCAGCGCCAGCCGGAGGTGGATGAGCGCGTGGTCGGTGAGCGTGTCGGTGTGGTCGCCGATCCAGCCCCAGTCGATGTCCATCAGTCCGAGACACCGTCCTTGGACGCGGGCGCGGGGTCGTCCTGATCGGCCGGGGGCTTCCCGGAATCGCCCGGGCGGCGGTGGCCCGCCCCGTGGGTGGGCACGGCGAGCAGCTCGGCCCCGCCGGTCACGCCGACGACGGCGCCGCCCCCGTCGACCCCGACCGCGAGCCCGGCCGGGGACAGCACGGCCGCGTCCAGGGCGCCGCGCACCGAGTCGGCCCCGACCTCGAAGGTCGCGCCGACCGGGGCCAGCGCCTCCTCGGCGAGCGTGCCGGCGACCTCGGGCCCCCGGGTCCACCCGAGCGGGCGCCGGGCCTCGTCGACCACCAGGACCCATTCCAGGTTCGCGGCGTCCGCGCCGGTGGCGGTCACCGGGAGGACGAGGTCGTCGCGCAGGCTCAGCTCGGCGGTGTCGGCGAAGGACAGGCTGCGGATACCGCGGTTCTGGCCGACGAAGCCCGCCACGAAGTCGTCGGCCGGGTGGGCCAGCAGGTCCTCGGGGCTCGCGACCTGGACGAGCTGCCCGCCGGTCCGGAACACCGCGATCCGGTCGCCGAGCTTGATGGCCTCGTCGATGTCGTGGGTGACGAACACGATCGTCTTGTGCAGCTCGTCCTGGAGCCGCAGGAACTCGTCCTGCAGCTCGGCGCGGACGACGGGGTCGACGGCGCTGAACGGCTCGTCCATCAGCATGATCGGCGGGTCGGCGGCCAGCGCGCGGGCGACGCCGACGCGCTGCTGCTGCCCGCCCGACAGCTGGAAGGGGTAGCGCTTGGCCATCACGGGTTCGAGGCCGACCCGCTCCATCAGCTCGCGGGCGGTGTCGCGCGCCTTCTTCTTGTTCCAGCGCAGCAGGTACGGGACGGTCGCGATGTTGTCCTCGATCGTCCGGTGCGGGAACAGCCCGGCGTGCTGGATGACGTAACCGATGCCGCGGCGCAGCTCGGCGGGCTTGCGCTCGCGGACGTCCTGCCCGTCGATGAGCACCCTGCCGCCGGTGGGCTCCACCATCCGGTTGATGGTGCGCAGCGCCGTCGTCTTGCCGCCGCCGGACGTGCCGACGAACACGGTGATCTGGCCGGTCGGGCACTCCAGGCTCACGTCGTCCAGTGCGACGGTCCCGTCCGGGTAGCGCTTGGTCACGCCCTCAAAGGTGATCAAACGACTCACGTCCTCGTTGGGCGCCGCAACGCCGGAGATCGGTTTGGTGATCGGTTTCGGCCTTCTACCCAACCGTAGCCAATGGGTACCGTCGACTCCGTGCCCCGGCGTGTCCGGAACCTCGCATCCTGAGCATAACTACCTGAAATCCGGGGAAAGTAGCGTAGCGCCGTGGAGAACAGCCGAATCGTTATCGACGGCACCGCTCTGACCTGTGAGCAAGTGGTTCGCTCGGCCCGCGAGGACGTGACGATCGCCATAGCGCCCGAGGGCGTCGAGCGGGCCCGGGCGGCCTGGCGGGTCGCCCGGGAGGTCGCCGAGACCCGGCCGGTGTACGGGCGGACCACCGGGGTCGGCGCCAACCGCGTGGTGGACGTCGAGTGGGAGGACGCCGACGCGCACGGCCTGCGGCTGCTGCGCAGCCACGCGGCGGGCGCGGGGCCACTGATCGCGCCGGAGATCGTCCGCGCGATGCTGACCGTCCGGCTGAACCAGATCGCGGCGGGCGGCTCCGGCGTGGAGGCTGGAGCGCTCCAGGCCCTGGCGGACGTCCTCAACCTGGGCCTCGTCCCGCCGGTGCCGGTGTACGGGGCGATCGGGACGGGCGACCTGACCGCGCTGGCCTCCACCGCCCTGTGCCTGCTGGGCGAGCGGTCGTGGCTGGCCGGGGCGGACGGGGTCCCCGAGCGCGGCCCCGGCTACACCCTGCGCTCGGCGGACGCCCTGGCCTTCATCAGCTCCAACGCCGCCACCCTCGGCGAGGCGGCGCTCGCCGTGGCCGACCTGCGGGAGATGCTCCGCGCGTCCATGGTCGTGGCCGCGCTGTCGCACCTCGCCGTGCGGGGCTCGGCGGAGCCGTACGCGCCGCCCGTCCACGACGCGTGCCCGCACCCCGGGCAGCGGGAGGTCGCGGCCGCGATGCGGACGCTCCTGGCGTTCGAGCACCCGGTCCCGGTCCGCATCCAGGACCCGTACGGCTATCGTGCCTTCCCGCAGGTGCACGGGCCCGCGCTGGAGGCGGGCGAGTACGCCCGGGAGATCGTCACCCGCGAGGTCAACGCCGCCGCCGAGAACCCCCTGGTCGACGTCGCGGGACGAACCGTCTGGCACAACGGCAACTTCCACACCGCCTACGTCGGGCTGGCCCTGGACGCGGCGCGCGCCGCGCTGTTCCAGACGATGGCGCTGGCCGCCGCCCGCCTCGGCACGCTCGCCGAGCCCGCGTTCACCGGGCTGTACCCGTTCCAGGGCGCCACCGAGGCGTCGTCGGGGATCATGATCCTGGAGTACGTGGCGCACTCGTGCCTGGCCGACGTCCGCCGCCTCGCCACCCCGGCGGCGCTCGGCAGCGCGGTGCTGTCGCGCGGAGTCGAGGAGCACGCGGGCTTCTCGACCCAGTCGGCCCGCGCGACGACCGACGCCGTCGCCGCCTACCGGCTCGGGCTCGGCTGTGAGCTGGTCGCCGCCGTCCGGGCGCTGCGGATGCAGGGGCGCGCGCCGTCCGGCGGCCCGCTCAGGTCGGCGTTCGACCTGGCCGTCGCCGTTCTCGACCCGCGCGTCGAGGACCGCCCGCTGGACGCCGACATCGCCGCCGCGGCCGACCTCCTCCCCCGCCTCCCCCTGGCCTGACACCCCTGCCGGGCCCTGACGCGGCCGGGCACGGCGTGGCCGTCATGCCAGGGGCGCGCCCGTGGAGGCGCGGGCGCGCAGGGAGGGCTCGCGGACGACGCGGCGCTTGCGGGGCTTGCCGTCGATGACGTCGACGACCAGGCGGACGGCGGCGTGGACGATGCCCTCGATGTCCCAGTCGACGGTGGTGAGCGGGGGCGTGAGCAGGTTCGACATCGGGTGGTTGTCGTAGCCGCAGACGGCGACGTCGCCCGGGACGGCCAGCCCCAGCTCCCGGGTGGCGGCGTAGACGCCGTAGGCGATGGAGTCGGCGAAGCAGAACACGGCCGAGGGACGGTCGGGACCGCCGAGCACGCGCGTGGCGATCCCGGTGGCCTCGGCCAGCGACTGCGGCACGACCACCACGTCGACCCGCAGGCCGAGGCGCTCGGCCTCGGCGTTGACATGGACGTCGGCGGGACGGTCGGGGGTGCTGGCCCGCGTCGGCGTGAACACGGTGAGGCGCTGGTGGCCGAGGCCGCGCAAGTGCTCCAGCGCCAGCGTGACGCCGCGCCGGTTGTCGAACACGACCTCGCCCTGGGCCTGCCCGCCGTGCAGCGCGTCGCCGATCGACACCACCGGGATCGTGTCGGCCAGCTCGGCCCACAGGGCGGCGGACGGGTCGAGCGGCTGCACGATCAGGCCGTCGACCCGCTGGTCGCGGAGCCGGCGGGCCAGGGCCAGCTCGCGCTCGGGGTCGCCGCCCGCGTCGACGATCAGGGCATAGCGGTCGCGGGCGAGCAGCGCCCGGCCGATGCCCACCGCGAGGGACTGCTGCCAGTAGTCCTCCAGCGAGCCGCACAGCAGGCCGACCTGATCGGTGCGGCCGCTGGCCAGGGCGCGCGCGATCGGGTGCGCCTCGTAGCCGAGCTCGTCGGCCGCCGCCCGGACCCGCTCCTGCGTCTCCTCCGAGGTCTGGATGCCCCGCAGGGCGTAGGACACGGCGGCAGGCGACAACCCCGTCGCCTGCGCCACCTCGCGTATGGTCGCGCGCTTGCGCCTTCCTGGCACCCCACAACCCTAGAGGCCCCCGCCGACAGAACTGGGCAACACTGGTCACCCGGTTTGACGAATTGCTCCTGAACCGGTTCACTGAAACGGTTAACTGATACGGTTCAGCACCCGTGCGG
Organism: Actinomadura rubrisoli; assembly: GCF_004349215.1. GTDB lineage: Bacteria > Actinomycetota > Actinomycetes > Streptosporangiales > Streptosporangiaceae > Spirillospora > Spirillospora rubrisoli. The sequence continues at coordinate 27,072 of NZ_SMKU01000082.1, forward strand.
AGAGGAGGCGCCCACATTGACCGCCCATGGGGAAGCGCACCTTGATGTGCACCAGCACCTATGGAGCCCCTCGCTCGTGGAGGCCCTCCGCCGGCGCCGGACGCCCCCTTACCTGGACGGCTGGAAACTCCATCTGGCCGGAGAGCCCCCTTACGACGTCGACCCCGCCGACCACGACCCCACTCTGCGCGCCGCCCGCGTCCGCGCGGACGGCCTGGACCGGGCCCTGGTCTCGCTCTCCTCCCCCCTCGGCGTCGAGTCACTGCCGCCGGGCGAGGCGCGCCCCCTCCTCGACGCCTACCACGAGGGCGCCGCCGCCCTGCCCGCCGCGTTCGGCGCCTGGGCATCCGCCTGCGTCTCCGAGATCGACCCCGCGGCCCTCGAACGGACCCTCGACCACGGCTTCGCGGGCCTTCAGCTCCCCGCCGCCGCCCTCGCCGATCCCGTTTCAATGGAACGATCCAGCCCGCTTCTCGCCGTCCTGGAGGCCCGTGGCCTCCCGCTCTTCGTCCACCCCGGCCCCGCGTCCTGCGGCCCCGGGGTGCCGGGATGGTGGGCGCCCGTCGTCCCGTACGCGCAGGAGATGCACGCCGCCTGGTTCGCGTTCCGCGCGTTCGGGCGGGCGCGGCACCCCCGGCTGCGGGTGTGCTTCGCGATGCTCGCCGGGCTCGCGCCGCTGCACGGCGAGCGGGCCGCAGCCCGGGGCGCCGGGCGCGGGGTCGTGGACCCCGAGATGTTCGTCGAGACCTCGTCGTACGGCCCGCGCGCGGCCGACGCCATGGTCCGCGCCCTCGGCGTCGACGTGATCGTGCATGGCACCGACCGGCCGTACGCCGGTCCCCGGGACCTCGGCCTGGGCGAGGCCGCCCGGCACGCGTTCCGGGTGGCCAATCCCCGTCGTCTACTGATCGGAAAGGAGCGAACCCTTGTCGTCTGATGTCCTCACCACCGGCTTCGAGAGCCTCCCCGCCCGTCCCCTCGACAAGCGTGAACTGCGCCGGCTGGTCGACACCCTCGCCGGGCGGCCCGGCCTGTGGCGGCAGCACGTCGCGTTCCCGGACGGGAAGCGCCACTACGCCTCGCTCTACCGGGACGAGTACGTGGACGTGTGGCTGCTCTGCTGGACGCCGGAGAACGACACGGGCTGGCACGACCACGACGTGTCGTCCGGGGCCGTCCGGGTCGTCGCGGGGGCACTGGAGGAGAACAACCCGCGCATCGGCGGCGCCCACGCGCGGACCGTGGTGACGGAGGGCACCTCATTCTGCTTCGGCCCCGACCACATCCACCGGCTGGTGGGGTCGGCGGACGCGAGCGTGTCGATCCACGCGTACTCGCCGCCGCTGTGGCGCCTCGGCCAGTACTCCATCGACGACACGGGGCTGATGCGCCGCAACTCGGTCAGCTACGCCGACGAGCTACGCCCCCTCGACTGAGCGGCGTCCGCCCAGCCTGCGGGTGGCCTCCGGCGGGCCCGACCGGGGGAGACGGACCCGCCGGAGGTGGGCGACCGTCCCATGCCCGCTCTCATCGGACGATCGCCCACATTTCCCTCAGCGCACCCCAAGACGGAAACGTCACACCATCCAGCGTCACCTTCGCTCTGACCTCAACCGTCGCGCGAGCGCGCTACCTGACCGGTGGGGCGAAGCCGAAGGCGAGCCCCACCGGGAAGATCGCGAAGCGATTCGCGCTCGCACAAGCACGGTCAGGGGCGAGCCGCCAGGCGAGGCTCTGGGCCGGGGTTGCTTGAATACTGCTCGGAGTCTGGGG
>NZ_SMKU01000792.1 GCF_004349215.1 Actinomadura rubrisoli
GGCTGCGGGACGGCCGCCGCGACGGGCGCCGGCTCAGGGGCAGGCTGGGGCGGCGCCTCGGCGCCCCAGGCTCCTTGCGGCGGGCCGGACGGCGTCGCCTCAAGCACCTGGAATCCCCGCTGGGAAACGCCGATGTCACGCAGTACGGCCTGCTGCCAGCTTGAGTCGGACACCTGCCTCCCCTCTCCCCGGCAAGCCTACGAGACACTCGTCACCTCACGCACCGCGGACGGGGCACGAGGCCCTTGTCCCCAAGGGTAGGAGCAACCGGGCCGGACGTCGCACTGGTACAGACGCCCCCTTGCCAGGCAATCTCGACTGAAATCACCACTGACGTCCCGCTAGTCTTGCCGGACCTCAATCGGCACCCCGCACGTGAACCAAGCCCGGAGCGACCATGAACCCCCCTGAATGGCCCGGTCAGCCACCTGGCCAGCCGGGATTCCCGCCGCCGGGCATGGGCGGGCCGGGC
>NZ_SMKU01000793.1 GCF_004349215.1 Actinomadura rubrisoli
CGGTCAGCCCGAGCACGACCGCGCCGAGCCCGGCCGCGACCGCGGCCCCCCGTCCCGCTCCCGCCATTCCCCGCACTCCCCGTCTCCCCGATGACGCCCCGCGCGGCCGGCGGCACCGGCCTCCACGAAGATCGCATTAGGTAGTCAAATTAGCACCGAGGGTCACGGTCGTGCGGCATGCGGCTCCAAAGAGCGCGGGTGAACCTGGAACGGGCCCGTCAGAGCACGCGTGTCCAGGCGGCGGGATCCCCGGGCGTGGCGGAGAAGTCGTAGCGGACGCCGCCGGGCGCGAGCGCGACGAGGCTGACCGACGTCGTGCCCCACACGCGGCCGTCGCCGAGGTCCAGCAGGGGCAGCAGCGCCCGGTGGTCGGCGCGGGCCAGCCCGTCCCCGTCCACCAGGGGCAGCCACGCGCCCCACACCGCGCCGGCGGGCATGTCCGGGCCCGCTCCGGGTGCGGGACGGGGCGC
>NZ_SMKU01000794.1 GCF_004349215.1 Actinomadura rubrisoli
CCCGCGCGGACGTGCCGATCGCGGCCCACCCGTCCCCCTGGACCGCGTACACGTGCCGCAGCCCGAGCCAGTCGGCGGCCACGGTCACCGTCCCGTCCCCGGCCGCCACTCCGGCGAACGGCGCCGCCATGTCGGCCAGCCCCTTGCCGGTCAGCACCCGCTCGCGCAGCCCCGGAACGTCCGGCTCGCCGAACGAGTGGTCGTGCGGCCGCAGCACCAGCGCCGCGGTACCGCACGCCCTCAAATCCGTCGCGTCCGTCTCCGGTCGGGGCGCGGAACGTCCGGGCGCCGTCGATATGGCCAGCAGGCGGGACAAGGTCCGCATTCCACCATCCCCGTGGTTGAAGGCGGGAGGTGAAACTGTAGCTTTCCCGAACCGCCGACGACAGAGGCGACTTTTCCGCGACGCACGGGATTCAAGCGGCGAATACCCGCCGTGACAATGCTGTTCAGCCCTCCCGGACCC
>NZ_SMKU01000083.1 GCF_004349215.1 Actinomadura rubrisoli
CCGAGCCCGAGGAACGACAGGCCCGCCAGCGCCAGCAGCGACTGCCCCAGGGTGACGGTGAAGCCCAGGATCAGCGGCTCGGCGATGTTGGGCAGCACGTACCGGGTGAGCCGCCGCGTCCGGCCGAGAACCCGGCTCTGGTCGCGCATGGCGTGGGCCGGGTCGCCTGCCACCACCCCTTGAGCCAGGAGGCCGCACCATGCCCAGCCTGACGTCCGCTCTGACCGTCGAAGGACTGACCGTCCGCTTCGGCGACCATGTCGCGGTGGACGACGTGAGCTTCACCGTCCCGCACGGCGGGGTCCTCGGCCTGGTCGGCGAGTCGGGGTCGGGCAAGTCCACCGTGGCCAAGGCGGTGGTGGGGCTCGTCGCCCCGGACCGCGGGCGGATCACCGGGGCGGCCCGCCGGCAGCTCGTCTTCCAGGACCCGTACGCCTCGCTCAACCCGCGGATGACCGTCGGCACGGCGCTCACCGAGGCCGCCAAGGTCGGCGGGGCCGAGCGGCGGGGCCGCCCTGCGGAGGTGCGGCGGCTGCTCGGCCTGGTCTCCCTCGACGCGGAGGTGGCCGGACGCTATCCGCGCGAGCTGTCGGGAGGCCAGCGCCAGCGGGTCGCCATCGCCCGGGCGCTGGCGGTCCACCCGGACGTGCTGATCGCCGACGAGATCACCTCGGCGCTGGACGTGTCGGTGCAGGGCGCGGTGCTCAACCTGGTGCGCGAGCTGCGCGCGGCGCTCGGCCTGTCGATGCTCTTCATCTCGCACAACCTGGCGGTCGTGCGGTATGTCAGCGACACCGTGGCGGTGATGCGGGCGGGCCGGATCGTCGAGCACGGGCCGGTGGACGCCGTGCTCGGCGACCCGTCCGAGGACTACACCCGGGAGCTTCTGGCGGCCGTGCCGCGGCTCTGACAGGCCCTTGACCAGCCATGTTGGGCCGCGACCGTCTCCGACTTGAGGAGGAGACCCATGTGGTCCCCGGTATGTTGTCCGTCGCCCAGGCCGAATCTAGCGTCATGGACATGAGCGTCCACCGTCCCCGGCTAGGGAGGATCCTCGACGATCTGGGTTCGACCCTGTTCGAGGCTGTCATCGGCCGCCCCGACCCGGCGCGCGAGGTCGGCGGCGTCATCATCTACGACCCGTACGACGACAACGCCACCTGGCACGACGCGGTGGTGCTGGGCGTCGGCGTGCACGGCCCGGAGGAGGTGGGCGAACTGCTCACCGAGGCGGCCGGCGAGCATGCCGCGGCGGTCGTCGTCCGGCTGCCCGGCGAGCTGGGCGAGCAGGTGCGGGCGGCGGCCGAGTCCACCGGTGTCCTGGTGCTCGGGCTCACCCCCGGGGCGTCCTGGGCGCAGGTCGCGGCGCTGCTGCGGGCCCTGCTGTCGGTGGACGACGTGGCCGCGCCCGGCCCGTTCGAGACCCTGGCCGGAATCCCGTCGGGCGACCTGTTCACCCTGGCCAACGCGATCGCCGCGCTGCTGGACGGCCCGGTCACCGTGGAGGACCGCAACACCCGCGTGCTGGCCTTCTCGCAGGGCCAGGACAAGGCGGACGCCGGCCGGGTGGCGACCGTGCTGGGCCGCCAGGTGCCGGTCGAGTACCGGCAGGCGCTGGACGACCTCGGCGCGTTCCGCAAGATCTACCGGAGCCCTGGACCGATCCATGTCTCGGTGCCGGGCCTGATGCCCCGGGTGGCCATGGCGGTGCGGGCGGGCGATGAGATCCTCGGCTCGATCTGGGTCGCGGTGCGCGAGCCGCTGTCGCCGGAGCGGGAGAGCGCGCTCCGCGACGCGGCCAAGCTCGTCGCGCTGCACCTGCTGCGGCGCCGCGCGGGCGCCGACGTCGAGCGGCGGCTGCGCACCGACCTGCTGGCGACCGTGCTCGAAGGGGGGTCCGGCGCGAGCGAGGCGGCGCTGCGGCTGGGCCTGACCACCCGGTCGACGTGCTGCGTGCTCGCGCTGGCGCTGACCGGCGACCCGCTGACGGCCGACCGGGTGGCCGAGGAGCACCGGATCGCCGACGCGCTGGCCCTGCACATGGCCGCGATGCATCCGCGCACCGCGACGGCCCTGCTCGGCGGGGTCGTCTACGCGATCCTGCCGAGCCGGCCGGGCCGCACCGACGCCGAGCGCAGCGCGGTCAGGGTCGCGGAGGGTTTCATCGCCCGTGTCGGCGAGCGGGTGCCCGCCGTGGTCGGCATCGGCCGGGCCGCCGTCGGCGCCGCCGAGCTGCCCCGCTCCCGGGCCGACGCCGACCGGGCGCTGCGCGCGCTTCGGCGAGGCCGGGTGGAGGGCCGGGTGGCGGCCTACGGCGAGGTCTACATGGAGTCGCTCTTCGCCGACCTGGCCGACCGGGTCAACGACGAAGAGATCCCAGCCCTGGACCCGATCGTGCGGCTGCGCGCCTACGACGCCAAGAACCGCACCCGGCTCACCGAGACGCTGTCGGCCTGGCTGGACGCGTTCGGCGACGTCAACACGGCCTCACTCGCCATCAACGTCCACCCCAACACCTTCCGCTACCGGATGCGCCGGCTCGCCGACGTCGGCGAACTCGACCTCACCGACCCGGAGACCAGGTTCCGGGTGATGTTCCAGCTCCGGCTGGGCCGCTGACGGCCACCGGACGCTTCGCCCGGCGCCCCTGGGGACGCCGGGCGAACGCGGGAGCGGCGCGCGGGCGCGCAGGCGCGCGGGCCGTGCGGTCAGCGCTTGGCGGTGCCACAGAAGGCGTCGTCGATGAACTTGAAGAGGGCGACCTGCTGGGGCTTGCTCGGCCTGCCGTCACCGGGTGTCAGCGTCAGCGCGACCTGCGTCCGGTTGTCCCTGGTCCCGGCCATGAACGCGATGCCACCGGGCACGGACCCGTTGTGCCCCCAAAGCTCGACCCCGCATCGGGAGGCCGTGGTGACCTCCAGGCCCAGGCCGTACCTCTTGTCCTCGTCGGTGGCCACCAGGGTCGTCATCTGGCGCATCTGGGCTGGTGGCAGCAGCCTGCCGCCCAGCAGCGCGGTGTTGAACCTGACGAGGTCGGCCGAGGTCGAGATCAGCTCGCCCGACGCGCCGGCGTAGGACTGGTTCCACTCGGTGACGTTGAACGGCGGGTATCCCGGAACCTTGGCGAACATCTGCGTGTGCGGGCCGCGGATGTAGGGCGAGGTGCCAGGGAAGTAGGTGTCCCTGAGCCCCAGCGGCCGCAGGATCCGGCGCTCGGCCTCGCGGGCGTAGGAACGGCCGGTGACCTTCTCGATGATCATCCCGGCGATCACGTAGTTGGTGTTGGAGTAGAAGTACTCGTCCTTGTCGAGGTAGCCGGCGTTGACGGCGACGGCCACCAGCTCACGCGGGGTGTAGGTGTGCCACCGGTGCACGTTCATCGTCTCTTCGATCGTGGGGTTCGGGTGGAGGAAGTGGTCGTGGCTCTTGAGCCTCGACGTGTGGTTGAGGAGCCTCCGGACGGTGAGGTCGTGCCTCCCGGGCAGAAGCCCGGGAAGGTACCGGTCGACGCGAGCGCCCAGATCGACGCGCCGCTCCGCCTGTAGCTGGAGCATGACGGTGGCGACGAGGGCCTTGGTGGTGCTGCCGACGCGGAAGCGGGCTCCGCGGGCCACCGGCTCGCCCGTGGCGGGGTCGGCGGCACCGGCCCGGCCCGACCAGGTCCGTTGCCCGTCGGTGACGCGGGCGGCCACGGCGCCCTCGGTGGCCACCATGTCCTGGAGGTCGCGCTGCAGGACCGCGGGATCCGGCCGACGATGAGGCGGGTCCGCCTGGGCGGTGGGGGCCAGCGCGACGGCGGCCGCGATGGCTGTCGCCGCGACGGTGAAGGAACGACGGAACACGGTTCTACCTCCTTGGACATTCCCCCGAGGTTCCAGGAATCCTCGCCCCGTCCCCCGCCTGGCGCTTCGGTCTGGCCCACGAAGCATCCGCCGCGGTTCAGTCCTCCAGGCCGAAGCCTTCATCGCAGGTCAGGGCCAGGATCTGGGGAACTTCGGGGGCAATCCGCAAGGAGGTACAGAACGTGCTCAAACACATCACCACCGCTACCGTGGCGGCGACTGCGGCCCTGGCGGCTCTGTCACCCGCGGTGCAGGCGGCGCCCAAGGAACGTCCGGGCCTGGACATCGCCGCGTACCAGCGTGACCTCAAGGCCATGCTCGACACCGACCGCGTGGGCGTCGCCGCGCACGTCTCGGACGGGCGGCTGCGTTGGGACGGCAAGGCGGGCGTCTCCGACAAGGACACCCAGGCGCCGGTCCAGGACCGTGCCCGGTTCCGCATCGGGAGCACCACCAAGACCTTCGTCGCCACCGTGCTGCTGCAACTGGCCGCCGAACGCCGGATCGACCTCGACGCCCCGATCGGCCGGTATGTGCCGGGCCTCGGCATCCGGTACAGCGACAAGATCACCACTCGGATGCTGCTCGGCCACCGCGCCGCCATCCCGGACTACAACCCGATCGTCAACAGGCCGCTGACCGAGGACCCCTACCACTGGCTGGCCGTCGACCGCTTCCGCACCTGGACCCCCAGGGAGCTCGTGGACGTCGTCAAGGGTCTCGACCGGCCCGAGCCGGGCGGCGCGGTGAGCTACTCGAACACCGGCTACATCGTCGCCGGAATGATCGTCAAGAAGGTCACCGGGCGGACCTACGCCGAGGAGATCCAGCGCCGGATCCTGCGTCCGCTCGGTCTCCGGAACACCTATCTCCCCGGGTCCTCGACGCGTATCCGCGGCCCGCACCCCAAGATGTACGCCGAAGGGGCCGACGCGTCGGAGGTCTACGACATCACCGCGACGAACCCGAGCATCGCCGGGGCGGCCGGGGAGATGATCTCCACGCCCGCCGATCTGGCCACCTTCAACCGGGCGCTGCTGAGCGGGAGGCTGCTGCGCGGGCCGCAGCTCCGCCAGATGAAGGCGATGTCGGAGTTCGTCCCCGGGCAGGAGTACGGCCTGGGCCTGCTCAGCAGGTCGCTCACTCGCTGCGGGGCCAAGATGTGGGGCCACGCCGGCACCTACTACGGTGCCGTCTCGGTGATGTTCGGCAGCGAAGACGGCAAACGGCAGCTCGCCTTCACGATCGCCACGGGCTACGTCAAGAACAGCCCGGCGCAGAACGAGGCGTTCAAGGCGCTGTTCGAGGACGTGTTCTGCGGCCCCGAGAAGTAGCAGTGGCAGAACACAGGTTCGCCCGGCGTCCCCAGGGGCGCCGGGCGAACCCGTCTCCAAGGCCGGCGCCCGGTCGGCCGCCACTTCGGCCCGGCTCAGGAAGCCGCACTTTCGTTGTGGACCACCACGCCCGGGCTCAGCCGACCTTCGGCGTGGCTCGCAGGCCCCGATGCAGGTAGGCCGACCCGTCCGGGAGCGTGTAGAAGGTGACCGACGACCAGTCCCGTACGCCGTCGGGCCGTAGGACGAACAGACCAGGCCGTACGGGATGCAGCTGGAACTCGACCGCGGGTCTGGCGATGAGCGCCGCGTCCGCGTTGACCGGTGCGGCGTGGAACATCAGGCCGTCGTCCTGGGGAGTGATCGTGATCCGCGCCGAGTCCCGCGCGTACACGCCGGTATAGGGGGCGAGGTCGAAGCCCGGCGGGTCCTCGGCGGGGCACGGCGGCTCCGGCATCAGCACCCCGGCGAGCTCGGCGAAGATCTCCTCGAACAGGTCGCGGTAGAGCGCGTCGGCGTCGCCGCCGTTGGTGAGCAGGCACACCGCGAGCCCGGCATCGGGCAGCACCCGCAGGAAGGACGACTGGCCCACCGTGCCCCCGTCGTGCCCGGCCACGAGCCGCCCGCCCCAGTCGAACAGCGCCCAGCCGAGCCCCCACGCGTCGCCGTGGGTGTGCGGGTCGGGCATTCGCACCTGCTCCTCCCGCATCTCCTCGAAGCCCTCCAGATGCAGGGCCGCGAAGACCAGCAGATCTTTGGCGGTGGAGCAGATCGTCCCGGCGGGCCCGGCCGAGCGCGGCAGGCCCCATCGAGGGGCGGCGTGCTCTCCGATATGGCCGATCGCCGCGCGGAAACGGAGCACGTCCTCGGGCAGCGCCGAGGTGTGGGTGAGACCGAGCGGCTCGTACAGGTGTTCCCGCATCGCCTCGTCCCACACCAGGCCGGTGACCTTCTCGATCATCCGCCCGGCCAGGCTGTACCCGGCGTTGCAGTAGGACATGGTCGCGCCAAGGGGGAAGGTCACCCGGGCGTCGGCGAGCAGCGCCACATAGCGCTCCAGGCAGTCGTCGCCGCGGCCGGTGTCGGTGAACAGGTCGCCGTCGATTCCGCCGGTGTGGCTGAGCAGATGCCGCGGCGTGATCGTCTGGGTGAGCTCCGCGTCGGCCAGCCGCAGCTCGGGCAGCACGGAGACGACGGGGGCGTCCAGGTCGAGCAGGCCCGCCTCGGCCAGGCAGAGCACCACCGTCGCCGTCCAGACCTTGGTGATGGACCCGATCTGCCACACGGTGTCGGTGGTGGCCTCGATCCGGGCGTCGGCGTTGGCCCAGCCGGTGGCCGCCTCGCTCACCAGGCCGTCGTACAGGATGCCCAGGGCGGCACCGGGAACACGGTGCCTGGCCGCGAGTTCGGTCAGCCGAACCGACCAGTGAGGTTGAGTCGTCATCGTCGGCACGCTAGAGGCTGCCTTCTCGCGAGGCGATGTCCGCCGGCACGAACTCGGCCGCGATGGTCTGTCCGGGCCACCCAGGAAGGCTGGAGGTTCGTCGGGCCTGACACCGATCTCCCGGACCGTTCGTCCGCTCGGACATCGCCGGGCGCCGCCCCTGCTCGTACCGTCGTGCCCATGCATGATCTGGTGTTCCAAGGCGGCCGGGTACTGGACCCCGAGACCGGACTCGATGAGATCGGGGACGTCGCGGTCACAGGCGGCGTCATCGCGGCGGTGTCGGCGCCACCGGCGGAGCCGCTCCCGGCGCGGCGTGTGATCGACATCGGCGGGCTGGCGCTCGCGCCGGGCTGGATCGACCTGCACAGCCATTCCCATACCGTGGCCGGGCACCGGCTTCAGACCCTCGACGGCGTCACCACCGCACTCGACCTGGAGGCGGGCGTGTCCCCCACCGGCGAGGCGTACGCGCTGGCGGCGGCCGAGGGACGTCCTCTCAACTTCGGCTTCTCCGCCTCATGGGGGCAGTCCCGGATGGCGGCGGTGGGCGGGTTCGCGCGCGGCGGCGGCCTGGAGGCCACGCTGCGCCACCTGGGCGACCCGCGCTGGCAGCAGGTGGCCACGCCGCGCCAGGTCGAGGAGCTGTGCCTGCTCCTCCGCCAGGACCTGGCGGAGGGCGCGCTCGGCATCGGGATCGTGGTGGGATACGCGCCGCTCATCGACCCCTCGGAGTATCTGGCGGTCGCGAGGCTCGCCGCCGAGGCCGGGGTGCCCACCTACACGCATGCCCGCGACCTGGTCGAGCACCGGCCCGACATCCCGATCGACGGCGGGGAGGAACTGGTCAGGGCCGCCGCCGAGACCGGGGCCCACATGCACTACTGCCACATCAACAGCACCAGCCAACGGCAGGTGGACCGGGTCATCGGCCTGGTGGAGAGCGCCCGCGCCGAGGGGGCCGCGGTGTCCACCGAGGCTTATCCCTACGGGGCGGGCATGACCGCCATCGGCTCCTCCTTCCTGGCGCCCGAGCGGCTGGCCGGGCAGGGCCTCGAACCCCGGTCACTGCTCTACGCGCCCACCGGCGAGCGGGTCGCGGGCGCCACCCGGTTGCGCGAACTCCGCGCCACCGACCCGGGCGGGCTGGTGACCGTCACCTTCCTGGACGAGAACGTCCCCGCCGACCAGGCCCTGCTCGACCGGGCGCTGCTCAGCGCCGACACCGTGATCGGGTCCGACGCCATGCCGCTGACCTGGACCGGCCGGGCACCCGACGGGCTGGCGTGGCCGCTCCCCCCGCACGCGGTCACCCACCCGCGCACCGCCGGGACCTTCTCCAAGGTGCTGCGCCGGTATGTGCGGGAGACCCGGGCGCTCACCCTGCTGGAGGCGGTGCGCCGGTGCAGCCTCCTCCCGGCGCGGGTGCTGGAGGGCTCGGTGCCCGCCATGCGGCGCAAGGGCCGGATCCAGCCCGGCTGCGACGCCGACCTCGTGGTGTTCGACCCGGTGACCGTCAGCGACCAGGCGACCTACACCGACAGCACCCGGCCGTCCACCGGCTACCGCCATGTGCTCGTCGGCGGCGAGCCGACCGTACGGGACGGCGAACTGATCCTCGAAGCGATGCCGGGCCGCGCGGTCCGGCGGAACGGAGCGAAATGACCGTGACGACCGTGCTGCGGGCGGCCAGGGTGCTCGACGTCCCGGCCGGGACGATGCTGACCGGGGTCGAGGTCAAGGTACGCGACGACATGATCGTCGAGGTCGGCCCCGATCTGACCGGCGACCTGGTGGTCGACCTCGGCGACCGGACGCTCCTGCCCGGCTTCTTCGACGTGCACCTGCACCTCACCGGGGTGCGGGCGCACGCCGAGGAGATCCGTGCCCCCGAGACCGACATCCTGGCGGTACGGGCCGCGCGCGACTGCGAGACCCTGCTGGCGGCCGGCTTCACCACGGTCCGCGACTGCGGCGGCGTGACCGCGCTGCACCTGCGGACCCTGATCGCCGAGGGCACGATCCGCGGCCCCCGGATCTTCGCCGCGGGCCCGGTGCTCTGCCAGACCGGGGGCCACGCCGACCAGCACCACCTCCCGCCGGCCGAGGCCCGGCGGTCGCGCGAGTCGCTGATCGTGGACGGCCCGTGGGCCTGCCGCGCCGCGGTGCGCGAGGCGGTCCGGATGGGCGCGGACTTCATCAAGATCTGCACGACCGGCGGAGTGAGCTCGGAACGGGACCATCCCAAGGACGCCCACTACACCGCCGAGGAGGTGGAGGCCATCGTGGACGAGGCGCACCGGCTCGGCCGCAAGGTCGCCTCCCACGCGCAGGGCAGGAACGGGGTGCTCACGGCGGTGCGGGCCGGGGTGGACTCGATCGAGCACGGCTACTTCCTCGACGAGGAGTGCGTCACCGAGATGGCCACGCGAGGCACCGTCTACGTGCCGACCTTCGACCTCAAGACCTTCTTCGAGCGCACAGTCACCACTGATCACGGACTGCCCGAATGGCGGGTCATCAAGCAACGGGAGGCGATGACCGCCATGCGCGAATCCCTCCTCCTCGCGCACCGCACCGGAATCCAGATCGCCACCGGGTCGGACTATTACGGGGTGCCGCTACGCGCCCACGGAAACAACGCCGACGAGCCCATCGCCATGGTCCGGGACGGCCTCCCGCCGATCGAGGCGCTGCGCGCCCTGACCGTGAACTCCGCGCGGCTGCTCGACCTTGACGACCTCACCGGCACCATCGCCGCGGGCAAGTGGGCCGACCTCGTGGCAGTGGACGGCGACCCGCTGACCGACATCGAGGCACTGCGCAGGGTCGCCTTCGTCATGCAGGCCGGCATCCCCATCCGCGAGCCCGCACGGGCCGCCTGAATTGCGCACTCCCCGCACGGCAATGGCCGAGAGGCTCCGCCGTACTCATATGACGAGCGCTATCGCACCCCTGACAACGGTCGCAACCAGAGCGACGACGGCCGAATGGGCGCATACGTCCGTGCTCACTCGTCCGACGAGGAACGCGCCGGAGAGCTGGTGTGCCGATGGAGAGCACCGTCCCGCTCCGCTTGGGCAGGGTGAAGCCGCAGTCACTCAACTGCGACCAGCCCGAGACCGTGGTGCGCGGACGGGCCCGCAAGCACGACGGCAACTGGCTCGTCACCCTGTTCCTCGCGAATGCCCAGCGGGGCGAGGCAGATCGTAGCGAGGCGTAGGTGTCCCAGACACGGATATCGGCGAGCGTGTCCCGTTCCCTCTGTGTGGGCGTGCTCTCCGCGCGATCACCTTGGCCTTCCTGGTTGAAACTCCACACCGCCGCGGCATCTCGAACAAGCCGTGACCTGCTGGGATGAGTTCCTCGACGACTGTCACCGCCTGACCTGCGCGTGGGTCATTCTTGCGCTGTGTAGCTGTGGAAGTGGCCGCGTCCCCACGCCGGACGCCCCGCTGTCGGAAAGGGTGCTGGGCCGGGCCGCTTTCGCCCGGTGCGCCTTGTGCGACGGCCGTCATCGGGGTGCCTGAGGAACGAGTCGCCTGGCAGGTGACCCTATTCGCCTTTCGGGTACGGCCAAAAATACGTGACCCGGGGATCACGGCGTCAAGCCCCCGTTTCCGTGCTGCTTTGTACTGGTGGTGGTCGAAAGCGCGACATTGATGCAGATCGCGACATATTCGATGCCGGGTGGGTGTTAGCGGGCTGGTGGTCCGGAAATGGCCATTGGCATCCTGCGGCCGGAGCGGCCGTGACGTCCTATAAGCCGGGGCTGCTCTGAAACCGTGCGGCCCGATGATGCGAGGGAGGAACGGGTCATGAGGAGAGCCGAAGTTCCAGGCGGCGTGAAGCGGTGGCGCGGGCCCCCAGTCGTCCCGGATGCGACGGGGCAGCCCCGTGACCGTGCGCTCCTGGATGAGCGCTGCACTACCGGGACACGGTGTTCGACGCGTCTGGAGTTCGTTGGCCGAATCGCCGGTGATGACGTCGGCTATGTCGGCGTGACCGGCGCCGAAGCCCGCGCCTGGGCGGCCCAGGCTACAGCCGACCAAAGCCCCCGACCTGCACCGTGACCGGTGCCACAGAGGGCCGCTCGACCCCGGGCACGTCCAGCCGAGCAGGGCCGCTGACCCAGCCGTCCGCGGGGGTGGTCGAGCCTGTGCAGCGGGCCGCAGTGAACACCTTGCCCGGCCAGGTCTGCCGCGTCGTCGGCTACCAAGACCGGCAGGGCGGGCGCACCACCTATGGCCACGCCGACGGCTTCGGCGGTGAAACCATCCGGGCCCGTGGACATTCTCGGCGCGGCCCGGAGCAATCGAGAGGCAGGTTCCGATGAATGCGTCAGGTTCTGTAAAGCCCATGGATCCTTCAGCGGGAGTGCGGCACCCTGCGGAACCCTGGCGGATCAAGAGCGTCGAGCCGATTCGTCCCACGAGTGCCGACGAACGTAGGGGTGCTCTGGCGGCGGCGGGCTACAACGTGGGTCTGCTGCCGGCGGAGTTGGTGTACATCGACCTGTACACCGACTCGGGGACCGGCGCGATGTCGGACCGGCAGTGGGCCGCGGTGATGCTCGGCGACGAATCGTATTCCGGCTCGCGGAGCTTCTACCGCCTTGAGGCGGCGGTGCGCGAGTACTACGGCTACGAGCACGTGATCCCTGCTCATCAGGGGCGCGCAGCGGAGAACATCCTCTCGCGTTGCCTCATACGGCCGGGCCATCACATTCCCGGGAACATGTACTTCACTACGACCAGGGAGCACCAGGAGCTCAACGGCGGGACCTTCCACGACATCATCGTGGACGAGGCCCATGACCCGGAGGCGGACCTGCCGTTCAAGGGAAACGTCGACCTCACCAAGCTGGAGCGGCTCATCGACAAGGTGGGGGCCGGGCAGATCCCGTACGTCTCCCTTGCCGCAACGGTGAACATGGCCGGGGGCCAGCCCATCAGCCTGGCCAACCTCGCGGAGGTCCGCGAGCTCACTCGCCGGCACGGGATTCCGGTCATCCTCGATGCGGCCCGCACGGTTGAGAACGCCTGGTTCATCAAGCAGCGCGAGCCCGGCTGGGCCGAGCGGACAGTGTCGGAGATCCTGCGGGAAACGTGCGCGCTGACCGATGGCGCCACGATGTCGGCGAAGAAGGACAGCTTCGCCAACATCGGCGGTTGGCTCGCCGTGCGCGATTCCCATCTCGCGGAACAGGCGCGCAACCTGGTCGTCGTCTACGAGGGACTACATACCTACGGCGGGATGGCCGGCCGTGATCTGGCGGCGGTGGCGCAGGGCATCGAGGAGTCGGTACGCGAGGACAGCATCCGCACTCGCGTCCAGCAGGTGGCCTATCTGGCGGAGCGGATCGCCGAAGCGGGCGTGCCGATCGTGCGCCCGGTGGGCGGGCACGCCGTGTTCCTGGACGCGGCCGCGTTCCTGCCGGGCGTGCCGCGCGAGCAGTTCCCCGCGCAGACGCTGACGTGCGCGCTCTACCTCGATGCCGGGATCCGGGCCACCGAACGGGGAGCGGTGTCGGCCGGGCGCGACCCGGTCACAGGCGAGAACCGGTATCCGCGCCTCGAACTGGTCCGGCTGACCATTCCGCGCCGTGCCTACACCCAGAGCCATATGGATTTCGTGGCCGACAGCGTCATCCGGCTGTATGCGCAGCGGGAGGACCTGCGCTCGGGGTTGGAATTCACCTACGAGCCCGAGACGCTGCGCTTCTTCCAGTCCCGGTTCCAGCCGCTGTCGGCGAGCTTGCGAACTGGCCCGCAGGACCCACCAGACGCCATTGGCCCAACTTGACCATCCCTTCCGTCGTCGACCGCAATGGCCGACAACTGCCTCAGGGAGTTCTCCATGCCCGAGCCGTGCACAGACACCACACCACTACTGCCCAACCCCCTCATGCAGCTCGCCACGGGGTTCTGGAGCTTCAAGACCTATGCGGGCGCCATCGACATCGGCCTGTTCGACCTCCTGGCCGGAGGACGGGAGCTGACCATGGAGGAGGTGTCGGCCGAGTTGGGCATCGCCCACCGCCCGGCTGACCTGCTCCTGGCCGGCTGTGCCTCGCTGGGGCTTCTGGAAAAGTCCGGTGCGCGGTATCGGAATTCGGCGCTGTCGGAGGAGTTCCTGGTCGCGGGGCGGCCGTACTACTTCGGCGAGTTCGTGCGTTACCTGGACCGCCGGGAGTATCCGGCGTGGCAGTTCATCGTCGAGGCGCTGCGAACGAACCGCCCGCGCACCTGGACCCCGGGCACACAGGAATCGCTCTTCGACACCGCGGACCCGGAGTCGCTGCAACTGTTCTGGGACTGCATGTACTCCATCTCAACCTTCACGGCGCGGGCGCTGGCCGGGGTCCACGACTTCACCCGGCACACGCGGCTACTCGATGTGGGAGGCGGCGCCGGCGCGTTCCCCATCGAACTGTGTCGTCGCTTCGGCCACTTGAGCGCGACGGTCTTCGAGTTGCCGCACGTGTGCGATCTGGCACGCCAGAAGATCAGCGAGGCGAAACTGGATGACACCGTCGACGCGGTCGCCGGCGACTTCATCCACGATGACGCACTGCCGGGCGGCTACGACGCCATCATCCTGAGCATGATCCTGCACGACTGGGACGAGGACACTGGACGGGCGTTGCTGCGCAAGTGCCGGGCCGCTCTTCCCTCAGGCGGCGCCGTGCTGATCTGCGAGCTCCTGCTCAACGACGAGCGCACCGGCCCGCCGGCCGCGGCGCTGATGGGGATGAACATGCTCGTGGAGACCGAAGGCGGCAAGAACTACTCGGCCGCCGAGTACCGCAACTGGTTGCTCGATGCGGGCTTCACCCGCGTCGAGGTCGTCCCGTTCGAAGCGGCCGGTGCAAACGGCGTGGTGGTCGGCCATGTCACCTGACCATTGTGAGCTGAACATGTCGGCTGAACAGGCACACGCAGATGACGACGCTGTTGTTGGGTCTGCAGTGCCCCAGGTCCGCGAACCTCTCCGGCTGAGAGGAGCCTGTCATGCGTGCGCGTGAGCGCCCAGCCCAATACGATCGTGCCAGGCACGGAGTCCACCTGCTCAGATCCGCCGAAGTCATCGCGGATCCGTCGGTGTACATCGACGCCATCGCCGAGCTCGGTCCGCTGTTCTTCGACGAGGTCGGTTCGGTCTGGGTGTGCTCCGGCTATGCCGAGGCGGTCGACATCCTGCGCGACCACCGCCGGTTCTCCTCTGTACGCGAGCACGACCAGGACGCCCTTCACGCGCGGGGCCTGGACGCCTCCGCCCGCCTGAGCGCCATGGTCCACGAGCAGATGCTCTTCATGGACCCGCCGCAGCACGGCGCCATCCGCTCCGCCCTCGCCAAGCAGTTCTCCGGCGCCGGCATGAAGCGCCGCGAGAACGAGCTGCGGCAGATCGCCCTGCGCGCTCTCCAGGATCTGCCTGCCGACGGCGTCTTCGACCTGGTCGCAGACTTCGCCGCGAAGCTGCCCTCCGCCCTGGTGGCAAACCTGCTCGGCATGCTGGGGCAGGAAGCCGAACTCGCCTCCTGGGCCGAAGCCTACGAGCGGCTGCTGGGGAGCCTGTCCGCGCTGCCGGCCGCCCCGGACCCGCAGGTGGACAAGGTCTTGACGGACGCCCTCTCGGTGCTGCAGGAGGCGGCGAGAGACCGTCTGCGCGCACCCGGCGAGGACTTGATCAGCTCCCTGACGGCCCCCCTCGCCGACAGGACGGCGTCCGAGGAGGAGCTCTTCTCGGTCGCCGCGAACTGCATCGTCCTGGTCGGCGGCGGCTACCAGACACTGACCCACCTCGTCACCTCGGCCTTGCTGCTCCTGCACGACGACCCGACCCTGCAGAATCAGGTGCGCGAGGAACCCGAGCTCATCGCCTCGGCCGTCACGGAGATCATGCGGATCAACGGGTCGAGCCAATACGTCGCCCGCAAGGCCACCACCGACGTGACCGTCCAGGGGACGCTGATCGCGGCCGGCGAGAGCGTCCTGGTCCACCTGGCCGCCGCCAACCTCGACCCCCGCACCTTCACCGCACCCCGGACCCTGGACCTGTCCCGGCGCGGCCCGAGGCACCTCGGATTCGGCACCGGACGCCACGCCTGCCCAGGCGCGGGCTACGCCGAACGCCTCGCGAGCTTGGCCATCGAGGGCTTCCTGCACAGGTACCCGACCTATGCACCGGAGCCGGGCCCGAACGCGCTCTCCTGGGGTCTGCACGGGAACACCCGCTGCCTCGAACACGCACGCATCCGTGTCAGTGCCGCAGCACCGGCCGAGGCCATCGCCGACCTACGAACGGATATCGGCGCCCGTCCCGACGCTGATGCCCGTCCCGACGCTGATGCATGCC
This sequence comes from Actinomadura rubrisoli, assembly GCF_004349215.1. GTDB lineage: Bacteria > Actinomycetota > Actinomycetes > Streptosporangiales > Streptosporangiaceae > Spirillospora > Spirillospora rubrisoli. The sequence continues at coordinate 14,982 of NZ_SMKU01000083.1, forward strand.
CCAACGCTGATGCTCGTCCCGATGCTGACGCATGCCCCGACGCTGATGCTCGTCCTGATGCTGACGCATACCCCGACGCCAGCCAGCCTGTCCTGCCTGCGATCAGCACCACGCCCGTAGCCTCGCCCGAAGCTTGCTGGCATGAGGTCTTCGAGCGTCAAGCCCTGTTGACACCCCATGCGACAGCGGTAGAGGGGCCGCACGAGGCCATCACTTACCGTGAACTCGACCAGCGGGCCAACGCCCTGGCCCACCGGCTTCGCCACCAAGGCGCCCAACCGGGCGCGGTGGTGGCCGTGGTGATGGAGCGTCACGTCGAGTTCGTGCTATCCGTGCTGGCCGCCGCCAAGGCCGGCGCCGCGTTCCTGCTCGTGGATGTGACCTGCCCCCGCGAGCGCCTGCGGACCATGCTCACCGAAGCGCAGGCGTGCCTCGTCGTGTCCGACGAGACCCTGCCCGCCTCGACGTTCCCTACTCAGGTAGTGAGTGTCGGTGCGGCAGCTTCCAGTCCGAACGCCCCGCTGACCGGGGCCACACCCGGCGACACCGCGTACGTCGTCTTCACCAGCGGCACCACGGGCACCCCGAAGGGCATCGCGATCAGCCATGAGGCGACGGTCAACCTCCACCTGGCCCAGCGCCGGATCTTCGGCCTCGGACCGGGAGATCGGGTGCTGCAGTTCCTGTCCCCGAACTTCGACGGCTGCGTCGCCGACCTCACCCTCGCACTCCTGTCGGGCGCCACCCTGGTCGTCGCGCCGGCCGACCACCTCACCGTCGGGCCGCCACTGGCCCGCTCGCTGGCAGATCAGAAGATCACCACCGTGATCCTCACGCCGTCCGTCTGGATGGCGCTCCCAGACCGTCCCCTGCCCGATCTGCGCATCGCCGCAGCCGCGGGCGAGCGGCTGCCGGCGGCATGGGCGCGCCGCTGTGCGGCCCCAGGACGGCGCCTGCTCAACCTCTACGGCCCGGCCGAGACCGCCGTCCTGGCCACCTGGCACGAATGCTCCCCGGACGAAGACCGGCCGCCCATCGGCCGACCGGTCGCCAACAAGTCGGCGTACCTCCTGGACGACGCCCAACGCCGCGTCCCGCCCGGTCAGGAGGGGGAACTGTGGATCGGAGGCGTCGGGATCGGGCGCTACCTGAACCAGCCGGACCTGATGGAAGAAGACTTCATCCGCGACCCGCACCCCACCACCGACCGGGCGAGACTGCTCTATCGCACCGGGGACATCTGCCGCAGACGTCCGGACGGAGAACTCGACTACATCGGCCGGCGGGACCGCCAGGTCAAGATCCGCGGCCAACGGGTCGAACTCGACGAAGTCGAGCGCGCCCTGGAGTCCGCCCCCGGCGTCGCCGCCTGCCAAGTGCGCGAGCGCGACAGCGCCATCGAAGCCCTGATCGTCGCGACCGGCCCGCAGTTCGACGAGGAACCGATCCGCACCCACCTGGCCACCCGCCTGCACAGCGCGATGCAGCCCGCCACGCTCACCGCCGTCTCCGAACTCCCGCACACCATCAACGGCAAAGCCGACTACGGAGGCTCACCTACCACCCCACCGTCCCCGCGCGACCGCGGGCCCGCAACCGACCCCGACCCCGACGCGCGTCGCAGGCAGCACTCCCGCATGACTTGGAAGATTGCCCAGCACTTCTCCCAAACCCTGGACATCCCACCTCGCCAGGTCCAAGCGGACTCCGACTTCTTCACCGTAGGCGGCGACTCCATCACCCTGGCCGCCGTCCTCGCCCGCCTGGAATCGCTCACCGGCACACCTGTGGACACCGCCGCGCTCATCGCCGCCCCTACCCCCGAGGAGATCGCCTCCATGCTCCTGTCGACAGGAACGCCCGCATGAGCCGTCCGGTGCTGCGCACGAGAAGGGGCACGGGGTCGCAGACAGTCGTCTTCGTCCACGGCACCATGGACCACAGCGCAAGCTTCCAGCGGGTCGCAGCCCACCTGCCCGACTGGACCGTGGCCGGCTATGACCGGCGCGGCTGGGGCGCCTCCCGCGCGCTCGCCGGACCGCAGACCAAACTCGCCGACCACGTCGCCGACCTGATCGCCGTGGCGGCCCGCCTGCCCAGACCCGTCGTGGCAGGACACAGCTACGGCGCTCTGGTGGCGCTGGCCGCAGCAGCCCAACATCCCGACCTGATCACGGCGGTCGTCGCCTTTGAACCGCCCGTGCCCTGGCTTCCTTGGTGGCCCAGCACCGCCCCCTGGGAGCAACTAGTCGAAGAGGTATCGCCTCAAGGCCCCGCTGCGGCGGCCAGAGCCCTCCGACAAGCGGTCCTCGGCCGTCCCACCACCGGGCTGACGGACGAGGAAATGGAAGCGGACGGCACGGCCCTGATCCACGAGATGACCGACCCCACGCTGAGCCAGCCTTGCTTCGACCCGACCGCGATGAAGACTCCGGTACTCACCATCTCCGGGAGCCGTTCACTGGCACACCATCAGCAGACGGCACTCCACCTCGCCGACCTGGTCCCCGCCGGTCGCCACGAATCCATTGACGGCGCCGACCACATCGCGCACCTCACCCATCCAGAACGGTTCGCCGCAGTCGTCGACCAGGCGGCGGACCTCGCGAACACCGACTGACGAACCGTCCATTCGAGCAAGGGCTTTAGCGGACCGGACGCCACGCATCCAATAGGAGGACTCTCGTGCTGCCGAGCAACCTGGAAAAGGTCGTGTTCGGTGTGATCTCAACACCCGTCCTGCACCTGGCCGACCGCCACCAGGTGTTCTCCTACCTGGCAGCGAACGGGCCGACCTCCACACAGCGCATCGCACAAGACCTGCACATCGACGAGGACACCCTGGAGCGAATGCTGCTGGTCCTGACCTCCCACGAGATCCTCCAGCGCACACCCGCGGGACAGTACAGCCTCCCAGCGGGCATGCAGCCGTTCCTCGACCCCGATGACGAGCACTACATCGGCGGATTCATCGCCCACCTCGTCCAAGAGACCTCCGCCAGGATGCCGATCCTGGACTCCTACCTCCAACACGGCAAAGACTCAGTAGACGGCCCCGACCCCCGACCGTTCACGTCCCTCTACCGAGACGACCAAGCCACCCGCCGGTTCCTGAACGCCATGTGGGACCTCAGCTCCGGCCCCTCCAGAGAGCTAGTGACTCTCGCCGGAATGGCCGACACCACCCACCTGGTGGACGTCGGCGGTGCCAGCGGGCCGTTCGCCGTCGCCGCGCTGCAACACTCACCCACCCTCAAGGCCACGGTATTCGACCTCCCCGAGGTCGAGCCCTACCTCAACGAAACCCGGGCCGCACACGGCCTCGGCAACCGACTCGCCTTCGTCCCAGGCGACTTCTTCACCGACGAACTCCCCGAAGGCGACTGCATCGCCTTCGGCTACATCCTCTCCGACTGGCCCGACCCGATTTGCGCCCAACTCCTCCAAAAGGCGCACCACGCATGCCGCAAGAACGGACGAGTACTTGTCATGGACCGGCTCTTCAACGACTCCCGACAAGGCCCCCTCGCAACCTCGGCAATGAACCTGACAATGCACCTGGAAACCCAAGGACGACACCGCACAGCAGGCGAATACACCGCCCTCCTCAACGAAGCCGGCTTCCCCCGATGCGAAACACACAGGTCGAGCGGCGACAAGCACGTGGTCGTCGGCTACAAGAACTGATAAGAACCGCCCGGACATCCAGACTGGAAAGAACTGAGCTTTAGCCAGGACTGTCCACAAGTGAAGTCGAACTGCCTGATCAGATGGCTGAAAGTGCCACTCACAGCCGCAAAGGTCCCAACATCGGCGTCGAGGCCACGCTCGACCAACCACTTCACCTTGAACTGCAGCCACTCCCGCTTGGCCGCCGAATCCACCACTCCTAGCTGATCGCCCTCCCGCTTCGCACCAGTAGAAGCCAACTCCGTCCACCGCGACCGCACACTCAACCCAGTGACTGCCAGGCGACGCCTGCTTCACTTAGGGTGGTCGCATTCATCCGAACCGTCATTCGGCCGCCACGGCTGGACGCGCTGGCCGGGGCCCTGCAAGACCGGGAAGGCGCGGGTGGAGTGACTATTCGAGCGGCTGGAGAAGGGGCCGCGGAGCGGGAGCGGCTGGACTCGCTGCGGGCCCCGGTGAAGCAGGCCGAGGAGCGGCCGGCCCGCCTGACGATCACGCGAGGGACGGCGCCGGCCCTGCGGCCGGAGGGGCCGATGGAGTGTTCACGAGTGCTTCTGGGCTGCGGTGACGTGGAAGGTTGAAGATCGCTTCCCGGTATCGAGATGATCGTTTTCCGAGGTTGACCTTCCTCATGGGGTGGCCAAGGATTGTCGGAGAACTTGTGGCGGTTTGGCCGGACGTCTATCGCTGGATTCGGCGCCGCTTTGCTGTCGGGGACTGGGTGAGGTTGACCGGCGTCAATGAGCAGGTTACGGGGCGAGAAGGAGACCACAGTGAACCCTTTTCATCTTCGGGTGACCTCGTAGTTCTGTAGGACGGTGATGGCCTTGACGAGGTGGCCGGCCTTGCTGGGGGCTGCACCGGAGCTTGCGGAGCAGTTTCCATGACTTCAGCTGGGCGTTCGCGCGCTCACCGGGTGCGCGGAGCCTGGCGTGTGAGCGGTTCGCCTGCTTCTGCGACACGGGCTTGTTGCGCCCCTTGTACGGGACGATGAAGACCGCGGCCTCGGCGCCCTGATAGCCCTTGTCGGCCAGCGTGAGGATCCCGGCCTTGTCCAGCTCGCGCAGTGTCCCCCACACGCGGGCGGCGGTCAGGTCATGGGTGCGGCCGGGCAGCGCCCCCGATGTCCACAGGATCGTGCCGTCGGGGCCGGCGACGACCTGCACGTTCATCCCATGGCAGCGGTGCTTGGCCGAGTAGTACGGTCGGTCGGCCCGCACCCGGTCGCACGCGATCAGGGTGCCGTCCAGCACCAGTAGGTGCAGCTCGTCCTTGTTCGCCTTCCGCAACGCCGCCGTCAGGTTCGGCGACCGCGCCGACAGCAGCGTCACCGTCTCCTGGACGTACCGCCAAGCCGTGCTCGTCGACACCTGGAAACCCGCGCCGGGCTCGGTGAACGTCTCGCCCTTACGCAGGTCGACCAGAACCAGCAGGGCCTGCTGCCCGGGGTTCAGCAGCCGCCAGGGTGCTCTGATCGCCTTTCGGCGCCGCCGGATCAGGCCGGCCAGGTAGTTCAGCGTTGAACGCGACAAATCGACGGCGGCGCGATAGAACAGCATGCAGAGCCCCTGGTTCGGACGCGGTGGTTGTGGTGATCAACCCGCCTACCAGGGGTTTCTTTACGTCACCGGCCAAACGCCCGCATCGCGGTCATGCTGTGATCAGCACCCGCCCAGGCGGATGAAAATGGGTCAATCATCACCCTCGGCCAAGCCATCCAAACCCTAGCAACACACGCCAATAGCCATACCGAAGAAGTACGCCTCATCATCCGGCGAGCCTCAAATAGCGTCGAAGTTAATCAGCCTTCACTCACCGCGGCCGACTTCCCAGCTCCCATCACCACATGCCTAGAAGACCCACAACCATCGACCCGGCAACCGAACTCTCACTCGCCAACGCCGTCGGCCAGAACCCGGACCGGTGCCGTCAGCCGTTGATTGGCAGTCTTCGAGAGCCGAATGAACCGCCCTCACCCGGCGTCGGCTGTGCCGCTGCGGGTTGAGGCTAGGCCGGTGGGGGTGTGGCGTCGCGCCAGATGGCTCCGACCCTGCTGGTGGCCTTGGGCATCCGGTCGGGCTCCTCACCTGGCCATACATTGATCAGGTATTCCTCGATGGGATCGTCGTCGCCGCGTTGCTCTCCCGCGTCGCGGTTGCGTCCGGCCACCAGCACCATCATCGGGCCCGGAGGGAGTTCACCGGTGAACGGCATGACCGATGGCGGGATCACATCGGCGCCGATCACGCGCATCACCCCGCCGGGCCAGTCGATGCCGACGACGGCGACGTCCTCCCACACGTCAAGGACAATGGCGGGTTCCGCGGTGAGCAGCTCAGCGGTCACTCGGATCTGGTCGTCTTTGATTCCGGTCACGACCACCGCTCCTCCGGCCGGTTCGAACTGCGCGGCGGCGACCAGGCCGGTGCGATAGGGCAGCTCGGTCGACACCGGCGGGGAGTCGAGGGGGCCGATGATGAAGCCGTTGTACTCGATCCAGATCATGTCCGTCGGCATCGTTCGCCTCCTGATATGAGCGGTCCCCGCCCCTGCGCACCCCCTCCAGGGCCGCAGGGGCGGGGAGCGCCCCGAACTGGTTATCAGACGTGGTGACCTTCGGCCTTACGGGACGATTCTGACGAAGAAGTCGTCGCCGTCCAGCACCCGGTTACGGGCGTAGAAACTGCCCAGGTCCCGGCCCGCCCCGGTGTTCTGGGTGGCCTCCAGCATGCACGACGACCAGCCGCTGGGGCCGGTGACACCGGTCGGTACGCCCCAGGCGGGATCCATCTCGCACCAGGAGGTGTTAGGCGGCGCGAACGTCCGCCCGGTCCCCTGTGGTTGCTGGGTGGATGCGCCCTGGTGACTGGAGCGGAACGGGTATTCGTCGCAGGACTTGACGGTGGGGGTTGTGGGCCGCGCCCAGCGAGGCGGACATGCGGTGTCACCGTTCTGGCGTTTCTTGGCCCTGTCCTGGAGACGGGTCAGCGGCTTACCGCCCGGCTCGCCAGGAAGCCCGGAGTCCTGCGCCGCCTCGATGTGCCGGGCGACGTCCGCGCGGATATCTGACTTGGAGTACTCGATCACCGGGGTAATGGCGGGATACACGCACCCGGGGATGATCGGCTGGCGGCGGATGCCGCCCTCCGGGTCGCCCAGGTCATTGCCGTCGGTGTCGAACACCACATCGCATCGGGTGGCGGGCCCCTCAGAGGGGACCGGTTTGGATGGACGGGCGAAGGGATAGATCACCTGCCATTCCCATTGCGGCGTGGCGTGCCCGATACCGCCGACGTACAGGGCCCGGTAATACGACTCGCCGATGTTGAGGACCTGGTTCCTGAATCCTCCCGGGCGAATCGGCGTGCTCCCATCGGGCTTGCACTCGCCAGCGCAGGTCGACAGCCCCGTGACCTGCGCCAGAACGTCGATCGACGCCAGCCGCTCGGACCAGTACTTCACGATGTTGATCTGGTAGTTGAATCTGTCGCTGATGTCCAGGGTATGGCCGTAGCCGTACTCCAGAGCCTTGGCGGTGCCGATGTGCGCGGTCTGCCCCGGGCCGGTCTGCACGAACAGCAGCACTGTGGCGTCACGGATACGGCACAGCTCGTCCCGGAACCCCTGCCACCCTTGTAGTGCATGGTCATAGCACCACTGCGGGATCGGGTACGGCTCGGTGATGCCCGGCTTCGGGGTGGTCGTGCGGGGATTTGATCGGGAAACCGGCTTCTACTGTGGGTGTAGGTGCGCGAGGCGGTGGTGGCGATGGTGTCGTGGCAGGAGGAGCCGGCGCGGCGGCAGGTCGAGGCCCGGCGGCGGATCGAGGACCTTCGTCGGCGGCTTGGTGAGGTGCAGTCGCGTTTGGAAGCCGAAGAGGATCGGCTGTCCTAGCTGGAGATCACCCAGAAGACGATGAGCAGGATTCTGGGTGAGGCGGCCCAGATTGCCGAGTCCATGCCGAGGGTAACTGACCAGCGCGTACTCGCGGCCAAGTCGAGTGCGTTGGTGGAACCAGCGTGATCGCGCTTGGTGGCGGCGTCGCCAGTCGCGCCGGTGGGTGTCGTGGCTGGACGGGTTCGGGTGGTGGAGGGCGTCAGCGAGCAGTCGTTCGCATCGGTGGGCTGACGAAGCATCGATTCGCGTCGTAGGGTGATGGAACGGTCACCAGATATGAGGTGCCGTGGCGTCAGGGTCGAACTGAGGGAACATCGATGCCGCTAGCCTTGTCAGCCCATCGGCCATCTGCTCACCGAGGCCACCGCCGCGTTGAAGGCCGGTCGACCCCGCTGGCACGTCCGCCGCGTAAAGCGCGATGTGGAGCGGCTTCTGCGTGGCTGGCGCGGCCGGCAGCATCCTGGTCGTCTGCGCTGAGGATGCGGACTTCCCGGTGCTGGTTCAACAACGCCGAACCAGTCCTCGCCGCTGTCATCACCGCCGTGCGCGCGGCGCCGTCGCTGCCCAGTGGGCTGGTCACCGTGCGGCTGCGCGTCGGGTCGCTGGACTCTGCCCTCGAAGGCGGCTGAACGATCGGTCCCGGCGGCCACCGCCGTGACCTGTGCGCGGGTTCCGCGTACCAATGGATTGCGCGAAGCCCCGCGCCGGATCGACCGCCCAGCCGGCCTTGGTGCACATCACCGCTGTGGACGGCCGCGGAGCTCGGCTCCACCGGGCCTGCCGTCAGCGCGGCGCTCGCGTACACCGCCGGTTCGCCGCCTGGTAATCGAAACGCGCCACTCCTGCTCCTGTTACACGACGGTACGGCACCGTGCGATCAGCGCCTACGGGCGAGTGCGGGCGAGCCGGATCAGGTCGGGTCCCCTTCCAGATCGGTTCGCTTCTGCAACTCTCCGCGTGCCCACATCTGGCGGGCGGCGTCGAAGCACTGGTACGGCGCGTTCACCTGGTCGGCGAGTTGCTGGCCCTTGGCGTTGTTGATTTCGTCGGCCTTGTTGTCCGCTTCGGTGCCCGGCCTCGCCACTTCGTGTGCGTTGCCGAGCTGTGTGGCGAAGTCCGCGCCGAACGCCTTCTTCAGGTAGCACTGCCACAGCGCGTGGCGGACCGCGTTCTGCTCCTCGGCGTCCGTCATATGCCTGACTTCGAAATAGACGAGAGCGTAGACGAACAGCACCCGGTCCACGGGGGTGTTCGTGTCTCGCACGACGTTGTACTCCTCCTCGGAGAAGTTCTTCCCGAACCATTCCACATATTCCGCGAGTTGGGTGAAAGGATAACCTATGGTTTGCAGGCGGTTCGCCAGGTCGACCAGCCTCTGCGCCAGCCTCGTGATGAATTCATGGTAGATCCGCGTTACCATCGAAGGCGGAGCCGACGGGGACGAGTCCCACATGAACCTCGAAACCCAGGCTGCGTCCTCGGGTTTCAGCCCCCCGTACATCGCCGCCGTCAACCCCGCCACGGTCACCGGCTGTGGAGAGTTGCGCAGCCTGTACCACACTGCCGCCAGGAGACCTATTCCGGCGGCGAACAGTAGAGTGGTGGTGGCGATGAACCGACGGTTCAGTTGTGCCGTCGAATCCATTGTGGGGTACACGTCCTGGGACGGAACGGTGTTACACACACACCAGAATCCCACGCCGGCGGGTACCTCCATGGTCATGGTCCAGCCGCCTGGCGTGGGGTTCCTGATGACGAGACACTGAATCGATGAACCCGACATGATCACCAGTTGGTTGTCGTCCTGGATGTCGTGGTCGTATACGGTTCCGTCGGGGCCGGTGGTCGTCATCACCACGCCGGCCGGGAATTCGGCGTTGTCGACACTCCTGGCGAGGACAACATAGAGATACGGTGCCCCCTCCTCGACGTTCAACGTGTGGCTCGAAGTGTGCCTCTGGTCGGGGCCGTCCGTGTTGCTGCATTGACAGTAGGCGTATGAATTCGTGCCGTGCAGGTCGAACCAGGTGGAACGGATGGCCGGCAGCGTCAGAGTCGAACAGAAGAGCCCGTTGGATGTCGACTGGTGGGTCTCCACTGCCGACTGCGCGTTGCATGTGACCTTCGGAACCAGGCCATCGCTGTAATGCTGACTCTGCTCGTCATTCCATGTAATCATGTCTGCGTCGATTTGACCGGTGCCGCGATACCAGAGGGTGCTGGCGCCTTGTGACTGGTGTACTTCTACGACCAGCCCGTCGTTGGTGACGGCGACGGAAGGGGTAATTCCTTGGTCGTACTCGATGCTTCCGCCCCAGTCGATCGTGTCGCCGTTGATCCTGCCGACGTGATACCAGAGGGTGCTGGCGCCTTGTGACTGGTGTACTTCTACGACCAGCCCGTCGTTGGTGACGGCGACGGAAGGGGTGACTCCTTGGTCGTACTCGATGCTTCCGCCCCAGTCGATCGTGTCGCCGTTGATCCTGCCGACGTGATACCAGAGCGTGTTGGCGCCTTGTGACTGGTGTACTTCTACGACCAGCCCGTGGTCGGTGACGGCGACGGAAGGGGTAATTCCTTGGTCGTACTCGATGCTTCCGCCCCAGTCGATCGTGTCGCCGTTGATCCTGCCGACGTGATACCAGAGCGTGTTGGCGCCTTGTGACTGGTGTACTTCTACGACCAGCCCGTCGTTGGTGACGGCGACGGAAGGGGTGACTCCTTGGTCGTACTCGATGCTTCCGCCCCAGTCGATCGTGTCGCCGTTGATCCTGCCGACGTGATACCAGAGGGTGCTGACACTCTGGGACCGGTGCACCTCCACAAGCACGTTCCCGGCATTCAGGGCGACGGCTGGGGATATGCCGGTGTCGTAGCGGGCGGCGTCACCGAAGTTCTGATCTCCGACGGGCGAGCCCTCGTCAACGCCCGGTAGCGTCGGCCTTGAGCCTGGATCATCCAGGATTCGCTTGATTGCAGTGTGCAACGGAAAACTGCTCGTGGTGTCAGTCATGGTCATACCTCGCAATCTCTGATTGCCGCGATGGGGGAGAGACGGAACTGAACCAGCTTGACCCGCGCGATGCAAAAAAAGGGGGGTGCTAGAACTTGTCCAGGTCGATCGCCCATGTCATTGTTCCGCCCAACCCCATTTTGATCACGTAACTGACCTTGTAGCCGAGCGATTTTTCATCGTCGTAGCTGACGAACAGGCCGGTCTCGGTGCTGTAGGCGTAGGGAGTCAGGGTCGGTTCGTCCCACCGCTGAACGTCAAGTTCCCCACTCTCAATCTTGTCGAGGATCTCGTAGTAGGCGAGAATGCCGGGAGTGGCGGTGGCCGGCCCGGCCGGCCCTGCGCTGCTGAATGGCTTTCCGTAGCCGTCGGCGGCCTGTGTGACAACATAGGTCCGTCCGTAGGTGGGCATCCCCAGCACGATCTTGTCTTTGGGAATGCTTGCTTTGAGGTAGGATTCCACCGTGTCCTTGACATCAAAAGTTCCGCCGGGTGAAGAGTCCTGCAGGAGGGGCGCATTGGCGCCCGTTCCGGTCTGCGGATCGTCAAATGCCCCATGGTAGTCGTATGACATGACGTTGAACCAGTCCAGGAACGGGGCGCATTGAGCCAACCATTGGAAGAATGCGTCGCCAGTTCTGCTGCCTTTGGGGACGGCGGCGGATGCCATCGTGATGATGAAATCCTGCCCGGCCGCCTGGCGAAATTCACTCAGTAGCGCAAGATAGTTGTCGTAGTCGGCGTCTTGACCGCCGCGTTGAGGGTCCCCCGGGTATTCCCAGTCGATGTCAATACCATCGAAACCGTAACGTCCGGCATAGTCGATCGCAGAATTGATGAACTGCGCCCTGCCGTCCGGGTTGGCTGCCATCGTGCTGAACAGCTTGCAGGTGAAAGGACCGTAGGGGTGTTCCGTCCCGGCCGACTGGGGTGTGTCGTCGCACGAGTTGAAGCTCCAGCCGCCGATCGCCAGCAGCGTTTTCAGGCTGGGGTTCTTCTGCTTCAGTTCCTGCATCGCGGGATACAGGACCTGCTGATCATTCCATTCCACGGGTTGGATCGTGTAGTCGCCCGTAAAGCGTTGTTCTCCGGCTCGTGTCGGCGAGGGGTCGACGCTCCAACTGACAAACCCGATCATTCCAAAGGCAAAGATGACATGCGTGAACAGTGACGGATCGATCTGATCGGGCGTGAATTTGCCTCCGGCCTGACGATATTGTGCCCAGTTGCCAAAATACCCCACAGACCTGTAAGCCATTTCGGTTCCCCTCTCCAGCTCTTCTGCTTTCGTTCCCTGTTCTTCCAGAGCCTGTTTCCGCAAGGGGCGCAGTCGCCGGTCAGCGGATCGGGACTGGGATCGGTCACGTTCAACCAGCCAGGCGACGAAGTCTTTCGCGATGTACTTGCTGTCGATGGCACCATGCGGCCATGGGTGCGCTGGTGGGCGTTACGACAGCGTTGTCGGCGTTCAGCCAATGACGAGGCCCAAGGCTTCCTGCGGAGAGCCGTCGCACCATACGACGCTGTCCAGGCCCGGTCACAGCCGCGATGTCGTTGCCCCACCGGAGCAAGTCCTGATGAGTGACAGGGGGAGCCGTAGTCGGTGGGATCATCGGAACCTGGCCTCTCGCTCGGTTACGCTCCCGGTGCCGATCGGCATGTCAGTGCTGTCGAACCAGCGGGCAAACTGTCCACCCGCAGTCACTTCCTGGTTGACAGCCTCGGTCTTACGCAGTTTGCGCCACGCACCGCGATTGAGTCGATCCCCCCTGCTGGAAGGCTGACGGTACAGCTGGCGCTACCAACCGGAAACAGCATCGCCCCAGACCACAGACGGGCGTGAGATCCAACGTCTTCGAGGCCGCACCGACACTGATTGCCTCGCATACCAGGTTGTCGTGAGTCCGCAGCGCTGACGCCGGTATGAGGCGTGGTCGACCCAACACCCCTGCCAGTGCTTCCTTGGTCAGAGCACATGAACAGGTCAGGACCTCTTCTGCGTTCGGCGAAGGGTGCGGTTCCTATCGAGGGGCTGGTTGCGCTGCGTTTTGGGTGTTCGGTCGCCGTGTGTCGGGTCGTCTTCTACCGTGCGTGGTGGAGGCGGTCGTATGGGCTCGTTGCTTGAGGAACTGGCGCGGCGGGAGGCCGCGGTCCGGCAGCGGATCGAGGAGATCCGGGAGCGGATTGCCGAGTTGAACGGGCTGTTGGAAGCCGAGGAAGACCAGCTGGCGCGGCTCGTCATCAGACGGCGGAGGGGATTCTGGGCGAGGCGGCCCAGGTGGTCGAGGAACCCGCAGCCGGGGAACGATCGGTTGAGCCTGCTGGAACGGCGGGGGCGACGTCACGGCTGGGAGTGGTGACCGGTGCCGCGGTGGCGGAAGGGGACGTCGACGTCGGTGTTGCCGACCGCGTACCAAGACGCGGTGGAGATTCTGCCGGGTGCGGCCGAGCCGATGCGGGCCGGGCAGATCGCGACCGCGATGGGGCTTGGCGACGAGGCGGCCAAACGAGAGGGCCTGCGGTCCAAGCTCAAGAGGCTGGTGGAACGCGGCTGGGCGTGTGAGGACGGCCCGGGGCTGTTCACGCTGGCTGAGCCGGTGGCCCGCCAGTTGGGCCGGGCAGGCCGCCGAGCCGACGGTTGGGTCGGCGGTTGGGGGTGCGGCTCTTCTGCAGTGACCTTGCTGATCTGGAGGAAGGGCTCTCCCCAGAAGAGTTACCCATCCAACATCGCGTGGGTCGGCCGTTAAGCAGCAAGCTGAGTCACCAGTCGCGGTTGGCGATCAGCTCCTCGTGGTCGGCATCGGTAAAGCCGTATGCAGTCGCGATGAACCAGAAGTCCTCACCGATCAGTTCCCGGGCGGCAGTCTCGAGCTCGCTTCCCGCAGCGTCGAAGTCGTCCTCCAGCTCGTTGAACTCCTGCGTCGCGGCGTGCGTGAGCACATACAGGGCCGGCAGGTCAGCGGGGCACTCGGCCTCAATGCGCGCACAGAGACGCAGCAGGATCGCCTTGGCCTGGTCCACGACGTGGTCGGGGTAGTAACCGTCCTCGTACATTGAGCCTTTTCCATCTTGATCGTGCTGGTCACAAGGTGGTTGCGGTGGACTGAGTCGGCCGGTGACGCGACGAGGCTCCTGGTAGATGCGAAGTCGACCAAAACAACCGCCCTGCCAGGAGCCTCTGG